>NZ_JBGOOM010000019.1:0-89624 GCF_041439575.1 Vibrio sp. 5S239
AACCGAGGTCCACGGATTTGCAATCCGCTGCATAGCCACTCTGCCAAGGCGCCTTAGTAACTCCAGTCGAATCGCTCATTGCCATCCTCTTGGGTACGGGATGCATTTTACGGATTCAGACGATTGAGTCAATATTATTTTTGTATTTTTAATTCGTTTGGGTAGATTTCATACGAAACAGGCCAAATAGCTGACTTTATGTTCAAAACACACTGTGAGCGGGTTATTCAAAGGAGATCTATATCACATTAGATGTCCAGTATTGACAACTTAACCTAAGGTTAAAGATCAAAAAAGCGAGCCTCAGCTCGCTTCTTCATCAATGATGTTTCTCGTCTAACAAATCGTCTTTGGCGGCCATCAAGTATTGCGCCATAGACCAGTAAGTTAGAAGCGTTGCAGCATAGAGCGCAATATAACCAACCCAAACCATCCAATCGTCATAACGCCAAATAAGTACCCATAACGCGAACATTTGAGAAACTGTTTTAACCTTACCAACCCAAGACACAGCAACACTTGCACGTTTGCCGATTTCCGCCATCCATTCTCGAAGAGCGGAAATAATAATTTCGCGAGCAATCATAGTTACCGCTGGAATAGTAATCCAAATTGAGTGGTAATGTTCAGTAATAAGTATAAGAGCAGTTGCAACAAGTACTTTATCAGCGACAGGGTCAATAAATGCACCAAAGCGAGAGGTTTGTCCAAGCTTGCGTGCCAGCATGCCATCTAGCCAATCGGTGAAACCCGCAACCCAAAAGACCATTGCAGCAGCAAAAGGAGCCCATTCATAAGGTAAGTAAAAAACCACAACGAACACTGGAATCAGAAATAGTCGCAGCAAGGACAAAATGTTAGGTATATTTAAACGCATTTTATTAGGCTCTTATTAATCGCGCGTCAATGGTGCGGGATTTTTACTATTGTTTCAATGCTTGATAAATATTTTCTGCCAAAGAATGACTAATGCCCGGCACTTTGGTTATTTCTTCGACAGTTGCACGTTTAAGTTCTTGTAAGCCCCCCATATATTTCAGTAATGCTTGGCGACGTTTTGGTCCTACCCCTTCGATTCCTTCCAGTGCACTGGTTCGACGCGTCTTACCTCGTTTCGCCCTGTGTCCCGCAATTGCATGATTATGGCTCTCGTCACGGATGTGTTGAATTAGATGTAACGCTGGCGCATCGCTGGGTAAGTTAAATTCTTCGCCTTCTAAGGTCACTAAGGTTTCTAGGCCAGGCTTACGAGTCACCCCTTTTGCAATACCCATCATTCTTGGTCTAACCGGCCAATCTCCCCAGTATTTAGAAATAATCTCATAAGCACTATTTAACTGCCCTTTACCGCCATCAATAAAGATGATGTCTGGGATCTTATCGACATCAAGCTGCTTCGAATAACGCCTCTCCAGCGCCTGAGCCATCGCCGCGTAGTCATCGCCGCCTGTAATATCCATGATGTTGTAGCGACGGTATTCTGGTTTAACTGGTCCTTCTGGGTTGAATACCACACAAGAAGCGATCGTGCTTTCACCCATGGTGTGGCTGATATCGAAACACTCCATGCGTTTGATAGCATCCATCGACAGCACTTCTTGAAGCTCTTTAAAGCGCTGATTGATCGTCATCTTATGATTAATCTTGGTGGTTATTGCCGTTAATGCGTTGGTATTCGATAGCTTAAGGTAACGGCCTCGAGTCCCAGAAGGATTGGAGTTGAAGTGTATCTTTCGGCCTGCGACTTCACACAATGCTTCTTGAATAGGTGTGACATCATCCATCAAATCGGCATTTAAAATTAAACGAGTCGGGATGGTTCTCGCTTCATTGTGCGCTAGATAATACTGGCTTAAAAAGCTCGAAAATACCTCTTCTCGCACCGTATTGTTGGGGATTTTAGGGAAATGGCTTCGGCTACCTAAGATTTTGCCTTGGCGAATCATCAAGATGTGAATACACGCCACGCCATTCTCTTGGGCAAATCCCAACACGTCCATATCTTCCATAGAATCGTCAGATACATACTGCTGCTCTTGAACGCGTCTGATCGCTTGGATTTGATCGCGGAAAGCAGCCGCTTGCTCAAAACGAAGCTCTTGGCTCGCCTTATCCATCTTGTCGATGAGTGTTTCAAGAACCAGCTTATCTTTCCCTTGCAGGAACAGGCGAACGTAGTCGATAAGTTCACTGTACTCTTCATCAGAGATAATCGAACTGACACATGGCGCTGCACAACGACCAATCTGATACATCAAACATGGGCGTGTTCTGTTGGCATAAACCGTATCTTCACACTGACGAGCAGGAAAAATTTTCTGTATTAGGTGCAACGTCTCACGCACAGCGCCGGAATCAGGATAAGGACCAAAGTACTCTCCCTTTTTCTTCTTAGCACCACGATGCATCGACAAACGAGGATGTTTGTGACCACTAATAAAAATATAAGGGTACGACTTATCATCACGCAAAAGTACATTGTATTTAGGCAAGTACTGCTTGATGTAGTTGTGCTCAAGAATGAGCGCTTCTGTTTCCGTGTGCGTTACAGTGACATCGATCTTGTCGATATTGCTAACTAAAGCGCGTGTTTTTTCACCGTCGACTTTTTTCCGGAAATAACTGGAAAGGCGTTTTTTGAGGTTCTTAGCTTTACCGACGTAAATAACAACAGCCTCGGCGTTATACATTCGATAAACGCCAGGCTGTTCTGTTACTGTCTTAAGGAATGAGACAGAGTCAAACAAGTTAGTCACACTATACGATCTCAGTGTTAAAGGGTCTCAGTATCTAGCATTCCATGTCTAATCGCTAAATGCGTCAACTCTACATCGCCACTGATATCCAGTTTACTGAACAAACGGTAGCGGTAACTATTGACTGTTTTAGGGCTTAGATTGAGTTGTTCTGAAATATCCGTCACTCTCTGACCTTTGGTAATCATCATCATGATTTGCAATTCACGTTCAGATAAGTCTGCGAATGGATTTTCAGACGCAGGCGAAAACTGGCTCAAAGCCATCTGCTGCGCAATTTCTGGTGAAATGTATCGTTGGCCGCTATTCACCACTCTAATGGCATTGACCATTTCATCCGGACCTGCCCCTTTAGTAAGGTAACCAGCAGCTCCAGCTTGCATCACTTTAGTTGGAAACGGATTTTCCGTATGAACAGTTAAAACAATGATTTTAACATCAGGGTTGAAGCGCAAAATCTTCTTGGTTGCTTCTAAGCCACCAATACCAGGCATATTCATATCCATCAAAATGACATCTGTATTGTTAGTACGACACCATTTTGCAGCATCTTCACCGCTTTCAGCTTCCCCTGCTACGTTCATTCCACGGACGTCTTCAATAATACGTCGTATCCCTGTGCGAACCAGCTCGTGATCATCTACAAGGAAAACATTTATCAAACTTGTATCTCCACACTATTAATTGGCTCTGCAACCACTGTGCCATTTCATTTGCTTGAAACAATTAAACGAATGAACAGTGAATCGCAGCATTGAGTACATCTTAACTTAATTAGTAAAAAAAAGCTCTGTTGAATATGTGCTGAAATACGAACTTTAGCAAGTACTTATTTATAAATAAGGCAGCTAAAACAACAAGCTTTTGTTAAAAGTCAACTAGTTAAAACAACGCCAATAAAATTACATAAGATAAAAATATTTTCAATACCATTGAATAACCATTCGTGACAATTTCACTTTTTTGCTTATATAGTCCCGTTATTCAACGCTATTACCGATAAATTAATGACTATTTGGTCAGCCTGTTGTGCGAAATTCGGCGCTAGATGGTAGTATTCGATTCCCAGTTTCAATAGGTTACTACATTGGATATTCAGCAAGGCTTTGTACTCACAAGACAAGCAAGAGATTTTTCAGGGCGCACACAAATCGACTTGTGGTTAAGCACCTCTCAAGGCCCTACTCTGCTGACAATTCAAAATGAAAAACCTGTATTTTTTGTAGCTCAATCTGACGTTGAAGCATGTCAGGCAATCGCAGCGAAAGAGGCGATTGATTGCCAATTTAAGCCTCTAGAACTAGCCACATTCGAGCAAATACCTCTCGCCGCGTGTTACACCTCACTGTCGAGAAGTAGCTTTGGTTTAGCGCAAGCTTTTCACAACGAAGAAATCCAAACCTTTGAAAGCGATATTCGACTCGCCGATCGATTCTTAATGGAACGTTTTATCAAAGGAAGTATTGAGTTCACAGGATCTACTACGCAAAAAAGTCGGCATCGTCGAGTCTCAAATGCGAAATGCCGAGCAGGTGATTACTTACCTAATCTATCTGTGGTCTCGCTTGATATTGAGTGTTCGGAAAAAGGCGTGCTTTATTCAATTGGCCTAGACAGCCCGATGGACAGCCGAGTAATAATGGTCGGCAAAGCACAACAAGCTGAAACCAATATCCAATGGGTTGCCAACGAGAAAGCGCTACTCGAAGCAATGATAGCTTGGTTCTCTGAATTTGATCCTGACATCATTATTGGTTGGAACGTTATCGACTTCGATTTTAGGCTGCTACACAAACGTTCAGAATGGAACGAAGTGAAGCTCAACATCGGCAGAGACAACCAACCGAGCTTTTTCCGCAGTTCGGCACAAAATCAGCAAGGCTTTATCACGATTCCAGGGCGCGTTGTCTTGGATGGCATCGATATGCTCAAGACTGCGACCTACCACTTCCGTTCTTGGTCACTTGAATCGGTATCGCAAGAACTGCTTGGTGAAGGCAAAGACATCCACAACGTTCATGACCGTATGGATGAGATAAACCGAATGTTTAAGTTCGATAAACCTTCACTCGCTAAGTACAACCTTCAAGACTGCGTGCTAGTCAACAGCATCTTCGAACACACTCACTTACTCGACTTCGCGATTGAACGCTCTCGATTAACCGGTGTAGAACTGGATCGCGTTGGTGGATCTGTTGCTGCCTTTACTAACTTATATCTGCCTCAAATCCACAGAGCGGGTTATGTCGCACCGAACTTAGAGCCAGAGAATTGGATTGCAAGCCCCGGCGGTTATGTGATGGATTCAATTCCCAACCTCTACGACTCAGTTTTGGTACTCGATTTTAAGAGCCTGTATCCATCGATCATTCGCTCGTTTCTGATTGACCCTATGGGGCTGATTGAAGGGTTGAAGTTGGAACTAGGGACTGCAGAAAACCAAGCGGTTGATGGTTTCCGCGGTGGACAATTCCACCGTTCTAAACACTTCTTGCCTGAGATGATTGAAAACCTCTGGGCTGCACGTGATGTGGCGAAGAAGAACAACGAGAAGGCGTTCTCTCAGGCGATTAAGATCATCATGAACTCATTCTATGGTGTGTTAGGTTCGTCTGGCTGTCGTTTCTTCGATACCCGGTTAGCGTCTTCGATTACCATGCGTGGGCATGAGATCATGAAGCAAACCAAAGTGCTTATCGAAGACAAAGGCTACCAAGTTATCTACGGCGATACCGATTCAACCTTCGTGTCTCTGAATGGCAGTTATGATCAACGACAAGCCGACGAGATCGGGAATGAACTTGTCGCTTACATAAACGATTGGTGGACGAATCATCTCAAAGAGACCTACAACCTAACCTCGATACTTGAATTGGAATACGAGACTCACTATCGCAAGTTCCTGATGCCAACCATTCGAGGTTCAGAAACTGGCTCGAAGAAACGTTATGCAGGCTTAATCACTCAAGGCGACCAAGAGAAGATCATCTTTAAAGGACTAGAGAGTGCACGCACCGATTGGACACCTCTCGCCCAGCAATTCCAACAAACCTTGTATGAGATGGTGTTTCACGACCAAGATCCAACCGACTATGTCAGACAGTTTGTCGATAAAACCTCTGCTGGCAAACATGATGATTTATTGGTGTATCAAAAGCGCTTACGCCGCAAATTACATGAATACCAAAAGAACATTCCGCCGCAGGTTCGCGCAGCTCGTATGGCCGATGAGATTAATGCTCAGTTAGGACGCCCTCTTCAATACCAAAACAAAGGACGTATTGAGTATTTGATTACTCTGAGTGGCCCTGAGCCCAAAGAGTATTTAAAGAGTGGTATCGATTATCAGCACTATATCGACAAACAGATTAAGCCCGTCGCAGAGGCTATCCTACCCTTCATCGGTTTAGATTTTGAAAGAGTCAGTGGGCAGCAGTTGGGTCTGTTCTAGCACTATTTTATATGCCCTTTAAACGAAAAAAGCAGAGACATGCTCTTCAGCACGCTCTGCTTTTTAGTATCAATTAACCAGTTATAAATCTCTATCCGATTCTGAACTCGGTTTTCTGATACTGCTTAATCAACCATTCACCAAAGCCATCAAGAATACCGATCACCGAACGTTTAGGGATTGGTCTACCAGAAAGTAAAATCCCCAGTCTTTGGATTTCGACTTCTCTATCTGGGTGATACTTCAAGAACTGTTGACCACACTCTAATGGATCATCGTACCAATATTTATCGCGGTACATCACCAGTGAGTAACTCGCTCGTAAAAGCTTCTTGGCGATAATCACCTGCGCAGCGATTTGTTGTTCTGACGTTGTCGCTCGTGCAATCTTGTTGCGATACACCGCTAACCAGTTTTCAGCATCCATATTCCAGTGCTTAGCAATTTCCCAACTTGTTTCAAAATCACCATAGCAATCTGACAAATCTTCACCATGCACACACACGGCTAAATGCTTGAGCATAAAACCCCATGTGAAGATGTTGTCGAAATCGACTATCTCGCTCACTAAGGTAGTTTTAATCGCGACTTGAGTGACCTGCGGGAAGCTTTTTTGGAAGCGCCATTTAATGGTGTTTAACAGCGTGGTTCGTTGTTCAGGAAACGGGCGGTGTGTCACTACAACCACATCAAGATTTGAGCGACCGACGACGGCTTGCTTGCGAGCGACACTGCCATAAATATAGACACTGTGTAGATTAGAACCTAACCCACCTTTTAAGAAGGTAATCAGATCGTTAACCACAGGTTGGAATTCAGGTTGAAAAGGCTGTGTTGGGTCAATAACAGGTAGCTGCATAGGTCGTTTCGGTAAATAAAATAATGATTTAACTATAACTCTATGATCGCCTAGGTGACTTTATGATTCAAGCTATTCCTATTTATAGCATCTCCGAGATATAATCAGCGGATAGACCCAATAAGGACAAACACAAAATGCCTAGAGCAAGTGAAATTAAAAAAGGTTTTGCTATCACAGTAGAAAGCAAAACAGTGATCGTTAAAGATATCGAAGTAACAACACCAGGCGGCCGTGGCGGCCAAAAAATTTACCGCTTCCGTGGTAACGATGTAGCAACTGGCGTTAAAACTGAAGTTCGCCACAAGGCTGACGAAATCGTTGAAACTATCGACGTAACTAAGCGTGCAGTAATGTTCTCTTACGTTGATGGCAACGAGTACATCTTCATGGATAACGAAGATTACACTCAATTCATCTTCAACGGTGAAACAATCGAAGACGAACTACTATTCATCAACGAAGAAACTCAAGGTATGTACGCGATCCTTATCGATGGCAACGCTGCGACGCTTGAGCTACCAACCTCTGTTGAGCTAGTTATCGAAGAAACTGACCCTTCAATCAAAGGTGCATCAGCGTCTGCTCGTACTAAGCCTGCTCGTCTATCTACAGGTCTTACAATCCAAGTACCTGAGTACATCGCGACTGGCGACAAAGTAGTAGTAAACACTGCTGAACGTAAATACATGAACCGCGCAAGCTAAGATACTTATTATGACCGAAGCTAACGACCTAATGTCTTATGACGACGCAATTGACACTGCATACGACATCTTCCTAGAGATGGCACCTGACAACCTAGAACCTGCAGACGTGATTCTTTTCACGGCTCAGTTTGAAGATCGTGGCGCAGCAGAGCTTGTTGAAACTGGCGATGATTGGGTTGAACATGTTGGCTTTGAAGTCGACAAAGAAATCTACGCTGAAGTGCGCATTGGTCTTGTGAATGAAGCGGATGACGTTCTAGACGACGTATTTGCTCGCATGCTAATCAGCCGTGATCCAGACCATAAGTTCTGTCACATGCTGTGGAAACGCGACTAATACCGCTGTTGACGCTCATCTGCATGAGTAAACAAGTATTCATGTACGCTAGTTAAAAGTTAGCCGAGCCCATTGCTCGGCTATTTTTATCACGCTATTCCCCATCGTGACTACCCACTTTCATCATCAACGTTAGATTCACTGATTATGACCAAAGCAAAAACAGACACACAATCGAAAGGCTATGCCTGCATTGGCCTAGTTAATCCAAAGACGCCTGAAAACGTAGGCTCAGTAATGCGAGCGGCTGGCTGCTACGGCGCCAACTCTGTGTTTTACACGGGCACTCGCTACGACCACGCGCGAAAATTCCATACCGATACCAAAGAGAAGCACCTAGAACTGCCTTTAATTGGTGTTGAAAATCTGAAAGACATCATTCCAGTAGGCTGCGTACCTGTTGCTGTCGATCTGATTGAGGGCGCAAAGCCTCTACCGGATTACAAACATCCACCACGTGCGTTTTACATCTTTGGCCCTGAAGACGGCACGCTAAAGAAAGAGATCACCGACTTCTGTCGTGAGACGATTTACGTCCCAACCAATGGTTGCATGAACCTAGCCGCATCAGTAAACGTTGTGCTTTACGATCGATTAGCGAAAGGCGATAACTTTTCGAACCATAAGTAAATACAACGAGATACGAAAAGATTTATAGATGCGCGTAAACGAGATAAGAGATGCGAAGAGCATGCTACTGCCGATTATGGCAGTATGTTTTCGATACTCGATTACTCGTATCCCGCATCTTTTACTTCTTCTAGACGTAAAAAAACCTGCTCAATGAGCAGGTTTTTTAGTATTCAGTGCTTTTAGCTAATGAAGCTTTAAGCTTAAGAACTGTAGCAACTACTGCCGTAATTACTGACGTGTTCTTGGCTTAGCTGGTTTAGCCGGACGACCGTTGTTCAGTTTAGGCTTACTTTTGTTAGCCTGAGGTTTGCCTTTGTTTGCAGCTGGAGCGCTACGACCTGAATCAGGTGTTGTAGTACCGCGCGTTGCAGGCTTCTTGCGTTTAGTTTGATTGCTACGGCCTTTTGGTGCGTTTGCACGCTCTTCGTGACGCTTAACAGCACGACGAATTTTTTGGCTACGAGAACGCTCACGCTTACGAGAAGTGTTTGAAGGATCAAGGTCCAACAGTGTCTCTTTCTCTGGCTTAAGCTCAACAAGCTCACGCAAGTAGTTAACTTCTTGAAGATCTAGCTCTTTCCAACCGCCACGAGGCAGTTTCTTATCAAGGTAGATATCACCGTAACGTACACGTTTCAGACGGCTTACTGTCGTTTCTTGAGATTCCCAAAGACGACGAACCTCACGGTTACGACCTTCGTTAATCGCTACGTAGAAAGTATGGTTCATACCTTCACCGCCAGCGTAAACCACATCTTCAAAACGAGCCATGCCGTCTTCTAGTTGTACGCCACGAGTAACGTTTTTAACTTTTTGCTCAGTCACTTCACCGAATACACGTACTAGGTACTCACGCTCAACCTGACGGCTTGGGTGCATTAGACGGTTTGCAAGCTCACCATCAGTAGTGAAAAGCAAAAGGCCTGATGTGTTTGCATCAAGACGACCAACTGAAATCCAACGAGAACCACGGATCTTAGGTAGACGATCGAAAACAGTACGGCGGCCTTCAGGATCGTGACGAGTACAAAGTTCACCTTCAGGTTTGTAGTAAGCAAGTACACGACAAACCACTTCTTCAGAAGCCTTGCCTGAAACAGTATGGCCATCGATACGGATCACTGAGTTCTCGTCTTCAAGACGCTCGCCCAGTTTCGCAACTTGACCGTTAACACTTACACGACCAGATTTGATTAAACCTTCTAGTTCACGACGAGAACCGTGACCAGCTCGCGCTAAAACCTTCTGTAATTTTTCGCTCATTTACTCTTTTCTACCTAATTGTCGTCTTCACAGACGTCGAATGAATTTTTCGCGACCAAATCGCGGTCGCGTATTATCGCAAATAACCTGCCAAAAAGCACTTGTTATTTACTGTGGCAGGCTTGCTGTATCGTTACAGACTGTTAATCAGTAAAGCGATTATTCAAACGGCGCAGGATCGCCAGCACCACGACGTAGAACCACTGCATCATCGTCACTGAAGTCAATAACCGTCGTCGGTTGCTCACCTAGGTAGCCACCATTCAAAATCACATCAACCGCATGCTCTAGACTGTCACGAATTTCTTCTGGATCCGACTCAGTAGTCTCGTTACCCGGAAGAATCAATGACGTCGACATCAGTGGTTCGCCCATCGCTTCCAACAAGTCGAGTGCAATCTTGTTGTCTGGGACACGAATACCAATCGTTTTACGCTTGGCATTCATCAAACGCTTTGGCACTTCTTTGGTTGCTTTAAAGATAAACGTGTAAGCACCTGGCGTATGTGCCTTAAGCAGACGGAAAGCCACGTTATCGACTCGTGCATACAGTGACAACTCAGAAAGATCACGGCATAACAAAGTGAAGTTGTGTTTATCATCTATACGGCGAATTTTACAAATACGTTCAAGTGCTTGTTTGTTTTCAAGCTGACAACCCAGCGCATAACCGGAATCTGTTGGATAAACCACAACTCCGCCATTGCGAATGATAGCAACCGCTTGGCTGATTAAACGCGCTTGTGGGTTATCTGGGTGTACATAAAAAAACTGGCTCATTGTTGATCCTCGTTATCGAATCTCTCGACTCTATCATCAGAAGGAGCTGGTTCACCTAAATACTGTCATTGGTATCAGATGGTGAAACCGTTTGAAACTCCCAATCTTTCCATACTTCTTCGACCCCAGAAGGTAGCCAGAGATTACGTCCAAGTTCCATCCACGGAGACGGATAATGGAAGTCACTGCCTTGGGAGGCTAATAGTTTGTATTGTATAGCATAATCCGCAAGTGTGCGCCTTTCTTGTTGCGCTTGCTGAGGTTGAGCAACTTCCATAGCGTCACCCTTTGCTTCAACAAATGCAGCGAGAAGACGCTTAATCCACTTCGCGGTGAGCCCATACCTTCCAGGGTGTGCTAGCACAGCTTGTCCACCTGCCGCATGAATGGCCGTTACAGCGTCACCCATTGAGCACCATGTTGGTGGTACATAACCTGGATTGTTGCGAGTCAGAAACTTTTTAAACACTTGCTGCATGGTTTTCGCGTAGCCATTATCGACTAACCACTTAGCAAAGTGAGCGCGAGTAATAGGCGCATCACCCGCAATCACTTTAACTTCTTCTAACACCCCTGCTCGGGTCGCTTTTTCGAGTCGTTGAGCAATCATCTCGGCACGCCCAATACGATGAAGCTTTTGTTGTTCAATTAACGTTTTCAATTCTGGCGATTCAGGATCGACGTTTAACCCAACAATATGGATATCTTTGTTTTGCCAAACGGTTGAAATCTCGATTCCGTTAATCAACTGAATAGGAAGGTTGTTGTCAGCAATATAGTTGCGTGCTTCAGCAAGTCCATCAGTCGTATCATGATCTGTAATCGCTAACGCTTCGATGTTAAAGCCTAGCGCTCGGTCAATCAGCTCAGGTGGAGTAAGTCGGCCATCTGAGGCTGTTGTATGACTATGTAGATCAATTCTCATATATTCTTTTTCATTGTTTTCAATTTTTATCGTTATATTTGTGTCAACACACTTGACCTGCAAGAGTAAAACTAGTTAACTAGTACACAAATACGAAGTATCACATTTGATAGGTCCACTATGTTACAAGAATTTAACCAGTACCATAAAGATAAAGTTTTAGAACTTTCTTCAGCAGAAGCAAGTTCAGAACTTAATTGGTGGCGCACTTGGACAAGTTCTTGGTGGGCTAATGTGTACTTCTAGTTAAACGATTTGTTTATAAAAAAGTTATCACTAAGCCCGCTTTCATAGCGGGCTTTTTAATTTGTCGAACATTTCACATTCCACTCACTAACAAATCAACGAGTTGACCATATTCTATATTGGGTGAAGGGTATCTTTATGCGACTATGTACGGCAGGAAATATAAAAAATCATAAAGGAGGTCTTGTGAACAAGGCCATTGAAATCAAAAAGCTGGGAGCTATTGAGACCATCAATTCTTCAGTTCCCTACTCGCAAGATCCAACCAGTGTTTTTCATACGTTGTGTGAAAATAAAACAGACAGCTTGCTGCTGGAATCTGCTGAAATTGAATCCAAACAGAACCTAACAAGCCTACTCCTTATCGATTCTGCAGTTCGCATCGTATGTCGCGGACATGAAGTAACCTTTCAAGCGTTGACTCAAAACGGTCAAGCACTGATCGAGCATCTAACTCAAAACGTTAAAACAGAGATTAAATCTGATCTGAGCGAAAACTTACTAACGCTATCTTTTGTCGAGCCAAGCAACGAATTGGACGAAGACTCGCGTTTAAGAGAAGCCTCTTCTTTTGACGCTCTACGTTTGGTTCAGCACAGTTTCGAGCAAGACCCAAGCAACAAACACGCGTTATTCATGGCTGGCCTATTCGCTTACGACATCGTGGCAAACTTTGAACCGTTAGGCGATGCGGAAACAACCAACAAGTGCCCTGACTTTGTATTCTACGTAGCTGAAACACTACTGCGTTTCGATCACCAAGAGCACGAAGGCCTACTTCACGCGAGCTTGTATGCTCAAGATGATAGCATCAAAGCGCAATTAACTGACCGTCTAGCCGACATTCAAACTCAATGTCAGTCACTGAAAGCCATCACAGAAGTAACGCCACTAGACAACGTTGAAGCGGTACCAAGCGTTTCAGATGAAGAGTTCTGCCAAACGGTTCGTAACCTAAAAGAGTACGTAGTTAAAGGCGACGTATTCCAAGTAGTACCTTCACGCCGCTTTACTCTACCTTGCCCAGCTCCACTGGCGGCTTATAAAGAGCTCAAGCAAAGTAACCCAAGCCCTTACATGTTCTACATGCAAGATGAGCTGTTTACTCTGTTTGGTGCTTCTCCAGAAAGCGCGCTGAAATACGAAACCGAAACCAACCAAATCGAGATTTACCCAATTGCTGGTACTCGTCGCCGTGGTAAGCGCCCGAATGGTCAAATCGATTTCGACCTAGACAGCCGTATCGAGCTTGAATTGCGCACCGACA
Organism: Vibrio sp. 5S239; assembly: GCF_041439575.1. Lineage (NCBI taxonomy): Bacteria > Pseudomonadati > Pseudomonadota > Gammaproteobacteria > Vibrionales > Vibrionaceae > Vibrio > Vibrio sp. 5S239. Next base: position 13,228 of record NZ_JBGOOM010000019.1, read on the forward strand.
AGAAAGAAAACGCCGAGCACATGATGCTAGTCGACCTAGCACGTAACGATGTAGCTCGTATTGCTGAAGCAGGCACTCGCCACGTAGCAGACTTGCTGAAAGTAGATCGCTACAGCCATGTAATGCACTTGGTTTCTCGTGTTGTTGGTCAGCTCCGTGAAGACTTAGATGCTCTGCACGCTTACCAAGCTTGTATGAACATGGGCACGCTAACGGGCGCACCAAAAATCCGCGCAATGCAGCTTATTCGTGACGTAGAAAAAACGCGTCGCGGTAGCTACGGTGGTGCAGTCGGTTATCTAACCGGTGAAGGGACTCTAGATACTTGTATCGTAATTCGTTCTGCTTACGTTGAAGATGGCGTTGCACAAGTACAAGCTGGCGCTGGTGTGGTATTCGACTCTGACCCACAAGCAGAAGCCGATGAAACTCGCGGCAAGGCACAAGCGGTTATCTCTGCGATTCAAGCTGCACATACTAAAAGCGCAGCAGCAAATCAGCAAACATCAAACAAGAAGGAGTCGTAATCATGGCTGATATTGTATTCATCGATAACTTCGACTCGTTCACTTACAACCTTGTAGACCAGTTTCGTTCATTAGGTCACAGCGTAAAAATTTACCGTAACAACATTCCGGCAAAGGTTGTTGAAGCAGCGATCAACGAACTAGACAACCCTGTTGCACTGCTTTCGCCTGGCCCTGGCGCTCCAGCAGATGCGGGCTGTATGCCAGAGCTGATTCAGCTTCTAAAAGGTAAAGTGCCAATGATTGGTATTTGCTTAGGCCACCAAGCAATTGTTGAAGCCTATGGCGGCACCGTTGCAGGCGCTGGTGAAATCATTCATGGTAAGGTGTCGATGATGGAACACCAAAACCATGCGACTTACCAAAGCTTACCTTCGCCATTGGCTATCGCTCGCTACCACTCTCTAGTGGCAACGCATGTATCTGATAGCCTAACGGTGACAGCTGAAGTCGATGATTTGGTGATGTCTGTGGTTCAAGAACAAGACAAGGTTTGTGGATTCCAATTCCACCCTGAATCAATTATGACGACCTACGGTGCAACGCTTCTTGCGAACGCTATCGAATGGGCTCTTGAGAAACCTATTCATTTAGAGAAAAGCTCTCCCCTTGAGAAGACAGCGACTCTTGACCAAAAGACTAACTAGGACGAAATCATGGAACAGATTAATAAGCTTTACGAACAGCAGTCTCTTACTCAAGAAGAAAGCCAACAGTTATTTGATGTGATCATCAAGGGTGAACTTGACCCAATCTTGATGGCTTCAGCGCTGACTGCACTAAAAATCAAAGGCGAAACGCCCGATGAGATCGCAGGCGCAGCAAAAGCACTGCTTGCGAATGCAAACCCGTTCCCACGCCCTGATTACGATTTCGCAGACATCGTAGGTACAGGTGGCGACGGTCACAACACCATTAATATTTCGACGACTTCTGCGTTTGTTGCCGCAGCGTGTGGCTTAAAAGTCGCGAAGCACGGTAACCGCAGTGTATCGAGCAAATCAGGCTCTTCTGACTTACTAGACTCGTTCGGTATCAACCTAGCGATGACAGCAGAAGACACACGTACGGCTGTTGATGAACTTGGCGTAGCATTCCTATTTGCTCCGCAATATCACGGCGGTGTACGTCACGCGATGCCGGTTCGTCAAACAATGAAAACACGCACTATCTTCAATATTCTTGGCCCACTGATTAACCCAGCGCGCCCTAACATCGAATTAATGGGTGTTTACAGCAAAGAGCTAGTACGCCCTATCGCAGAAACCATGTTACAAATGGGTATGAAGCGCGCGGCGGTTGTTCACGGTAGCGGCCTTGATGAAGTAGCGATTCACGGCGAGACCATGGTTGCTGAAATTAAAGATGGCAAGATTCACGAATACACAGTGACACCGGCTGACTTTGGTTTGAACACTCACCCTCTTGAAGCGATTAAGGGCGGCGAGCCAGAGGAGAACAAATCCATCACAACCGATATCCTGACGGGTAAAGGCACTGAAGCCCAAGTTGGCGCAGTGGCAGTCAACGTTGCTCTATTGATGCGTCTGTTTGGTCACGAAGACCTAAAAGCCAACGCACAGCAAGCGATTGACGTAATGAACTCAGGCAAAGCGTACGAGCTTGTACAAAAGCTTGCTGCGCACGCCTAACGAACGACGAATCGAGACAAAGAACATGACACAGACTACCGATAAACTGTCGACCCACGTTTCAGTCAAAGAAGCTGAAATGGCGGAAGTATTAGCAAAAATCGTTCGTGATAAATACCAATGGGTTGAAGCACGTAAGCAGACTCAACCATTAGATGAGTTTAAAGCATCACTAACTGCAACAGACCGCAGCTTTTATTATTCTCTGAGCGGCAAGCAAACTGTTTTCATCACCGAATGTAAAAAGGCATCTCCGTCAAAAGGTTTAATCCGTGATGAGTTTGACCTGGACTACATTGCGTCGGTTTACAACAACCACGCAAACGCGATTTCAGTGCTGACAGACGAGAAGTACTTCCAAGGTGACTTTGAGTTTTTACCTAAGGTTCGCAGCATTGCTAAGCAGCCTATCCTGTGTAAAGACTTCATGGTTGATACCTACCAAGTTTACTTAGCTCGTCATTACTCCGCTGATGCTATCTTGTTGATGCTATCGGTACTGGATGACGAGGAGTACAAAGCGCTGGCAGAAGTCGCTCACTCACTCAACATGGGTGTGCTAACCGAAGTCAGCAACGAAGAAGAACTTCACCGCGCAGTCGCTCTAAACGCAAAAGTGATCGGTATTAACAACCGTAACTTACGTGACCTTTCGACTGATTTGAACCGTACTAAAGAGTTGGCGCCGCTGATTCGCGAACTGGCACCAAACGCAGTCGTGATTTCAGAGTCTGGCATCTACACACATCAACAAGTGCGTGACCTTTCAACGTTTGCAGATGGCTTCCTAATCGGTAGCTCTCTAATGGCTGAGAAGAACCTTGAGCTTGCGGTGCGTAAAGTAACGCTGGGTGAAAACAAGGTGTGTGGTTTAACTCACTCTGTTGATGCAGCGAAAGCGTATCAAGCTGGTGCGGTATTCGGTGGCCTGATTTTCGTTGAAGCATCTAAGCGTTATGTGGATATCGAAGCAGCTCGTTTGACTATGAGCGGCGCACCTTTGAACTACGTAGGTGTGTTCCAAAACCATAGCGTTACTGACGTTGCGAAAACGGTTTCTGAGCTAGGCCTGTTCGCTGTGCAATTGCACGGTGATGAGTCTCAAGCATATGTCGATGAGCTAAAACAATCACTGCCTGAAAGCGTTGAGATTTGGAAAGCTTATGGTGTTGCTTCTGGTGCTGATTCCGGTGCTAAAAGCTCGCTACCAGAATTACTGGAAAGCAACGTGACTCGCCACCTGCTAGATACTAAAGTGGGTTCTCAAACAGGCGGCACAGGCCAAGTGTTCGATTGGAACCTAATCAACAACCAAAGCGCAATCATGTTGGCGGGTGGCCTAAATCCTGAAAATGCTAACCAAGCGGCTAAGTTGGGCTGCTTGGGGCTAGACCTAAACTCTGGCGTTGAATCCGCTCCAGGTAAAAAAGACGCAGAAAAACTGCAACGCGCTTTTGCAGCGATTCGTAATTACTAGTCCAAGCTCGGCGTTAGAAATTAGAAAGCAGAAACTAAAAACATATTTGTGAGCTTTGCCTTCTGCGAAGCTCAAGCAAGATTAAATGACTTGGTGTGAATACACATCAATAGAATTGAAGGAATAACACAATGGCTAAACTCGATGCCTACTTTGGTGAATACGGTGGTCAATACGTACCGCAGATCCTAGTGCCAGCACTAGACCAACTTGAACAAGCATTTATCGATGCACAAGCCGATCCTGAGTTCCGCAGCGAATTCATGACGCTTCTTCAAGAGTACGCTGGTCGTCCAACGGCGCTAACGCTAGCACGCAACTTAACAAAAGGTACAAAGACCAAACTGTACCTAAAGCGTGAAGATCTACTTCACGGCGGCGCTCACAAGACAAACCAAGTACTTGGTCAAGCATTGCTAGCAAAACGTATGGGTAAAAACGAAATCATCGCTGAAACTGGCGCAGGCCAACACGGTGTGGCAACGGCTCTAGCATGTGCTCTATTAGGTCTTAAGTGTCGTGTATACATGGGTGCAAAAGACGTTGAACGTCAAAGCCCGAACGTGTTCCGTATGAAGCTAATGGGCGCAGAAGTTATCCCTGTTCATTCTGGCTCTTCAACGCTAAAAGATGCATGTAACGAAGCGCTACGTGACTGGTCTGCAACTTATGAAGACGCGCACTACCTATTGGGTACTGCGGCTGGCCCTCACCCATTCCCAACGATTGTTCGTGATTTCCAACGCATGATCGGTGAAGAAACGAAGCACCAAATCTTAGCTCGTGAAGGTCGCCTTCCAGATGCGGTTATCGCTTGTGTCGGCGGTGGTTCAAACGCTATCGGTATGTTCGCTGACTTTATTGAAGAAGAGTCTGTACGCCTGATCGGTGTAGAGCCTGCTGGTAAAGGTATTGATACCGACCAACACGGCGCGCCACTTAAGCACGGCAAAACGGGTATCTTCTTCGGTATGAAAGCACCACTGATGCAAGATGATAATGGCCAAGTAGAAGAGTCTTACTCTGTTTCTGCTGGTCTAGATTTCCCATCAGTTGGTCCTCAACACGCACACCTAAATGCTATTGGCCGTGCTGAATACGACAACGTGACCGATGACGAAGCGCTAGAAGCTTTCCAAGCTATCGCGCGTAACGAAGGTATCATCGCAGCGCTAGAGTCATCTCATGCTTTGGCTCATGCCATCAAAATGGCTCACGACGATCCAGAGAAAGAACAACTATTGGTCGTTAACTTATCTGGCCGTGGTGACAAAGATATTTTCTCTGTACACGACATTCTTAAAGAGAAAGGAGCATTATAATGGATCGCTATCAATCACTCTTCACTCGCTTAGCTGAAAAGAATCAGGGCGCATTTGTACCATTCGTAACGGTTGGTGATCCTAACCCAGAGCAATCTCTTAAGATCATGGAAACTTTGGTTGAAGCGGGTGCAGATGCACTTGAGCTTGGTATTCCATTCTCTGATCCGCTTGCAGATGGCCCAACAATCCAAGGCGCAAACATCCGTGCATTAGATTCAAAAGTCACGCCAGATGTGTGTTTTGACCTTATTGCGCAAATCCGCGCTAACTACCCAGAGCTGCCAATCGGCCTACTGATGTACGCAAACTTGGTTTACGCACGTGGTATCGATAACTTCTACGAGCGTTGTGCAAAAGCAGGTATCGATTCAGTACTGATTGCTGATGTACCAACCAACGAAAGTGGCGAGTTTGTTGCTGCAGCTAAGAAATTTGACGTTCACCCAATCTTTATTGCTCCACCAACAGCAAGTGATGAGACGCTTCAGTCGGTTTCTGAGCTAGGTGGTGGTTACACTTACCTACTTTCTCGTGCTGGCGTAACGGGGGCAGAAACCAAGGCAAACATGCCAGTAAGCGCACTGCTTGATCGTTTGAACAAATTTGACGCTCCACCAGCACTACTTGGTTTCGGTATTTCTGCTCCCGAGCAAGTAAAAGAAGCCATCGAAGCTGGTGCTGCCGGTGCTATCTCTGGCTCAGCGGTTGTGAAAATCATTGAAAACAACGTTGAACAACCAGAAGCAATGCTTAAAGCACTTGCTGAGTTTGTAACGCCAATGAAAGCGGCTACGCAGAAATAATCTACGGTCATTAAATAGACGCTCGTAAGCAATGGGCAGTAAATAGAACCAACGATTCAAATAAAAAAAGGCTCCACAGTTGTGGAGCCTTTTTTTATTGCTTTTCATTTGAGCCAATCACTCATCGGCTTTCATCGCTTTCTTAATCGCAGCCTCATTTATCGTCGCTTTGATCGGGTCGGTTATCTTTTCCACTAAATCGATGGGCATTGGGAAGATAATGGTGGAGGTCCTTTCGTTAGCCACCTCGGTTAGCGTTTGCATATATCGCAATTGAATAGCATTAGGCGCCTTATTCAAGACTTCTGCAGCCTCTCTAAGCTTAGCCGATGCTTCGAGCTCACCAGTCGCATGTATCACCTTAGCTCTACGGGTGCGCTCAGCTTCCGCTTGTTTCGCTAGAGCTCGCACCATACTCTCATCAAGATCAACATGTTTAATCTCAACATTGGCTATCTTAATTCCCCAATTATCCGTGTGTTGATCCAGTATCAATTGTAAGTCTCTGTTGAGTTCTTCTCGCTCAGACAACAGTTCATCCAACTCATGCTGCCCCAATACTGAACGTAACGTCGTTTGTGACAACTGACTGGTCGCTTCGAGGTAGTTCTCCACATTATTGATCGCCATCTTTGGATCCAACACTCTGAAGTAGACTACCGCATTGACCTTAACCGACACATTGTCACGAGTGATCAAGTCTTGTGTCGGTACGTCCAATACGATTGTTCGTAAATCCACTCGCACGATCTGTTGAATAAAGGGGATGATGATAATCAACCCCGGCCCTTTCACACCATAAAAGCGCCCAAGGAAGAACACCACTGCGCGCTCGTACTCACGTAAAACTCTGAACATGCTGGCTATCAACAAGATAACGAGCACGATGACAATACCTATAATGTGTATAAACATAACCGCCCCCTAATGGTAACGATGGTTAAGCAATTAATAATTCGATAAAGTTTGCCATGCATGGCGCGCCTAACTAGGTTTCGATGAACTCTCATCGGGCAGCGCCTCAACACCCAAAGAAAGCCCTGTTAGCTTGGTGACTCTGATACTCTGCCCCGCTTTCAGTTCATCGGCGCATTTGGCTTGCCAGATCTCACCTTCAACCAGCACTCGACCCGCACCCGGAAAACCGCTGACCACCTTACCTGTCTCGCCAACCACCGCTTCCATCCCCGTGGTCACTGGTCTGTTTCTCACTCGGACTAGCATTGATATTGTTACGACAATAAACGCCACAGAGAACAAACTGATTCCAATAATTAGCGGCAAGGCGATTTGGTAACCCGGTACCTCTGTGTCCATCAGCATGATTGAGCCCAATGTAAATGCAGCGACGCCACCCAAACCGAAAATACCAAAACTCGGGCTAAACGCTTCTGCGATCATTAGCGCAATGCCCAACAAGATCAAAGCAAGGCCAGCATAACTTACAGGCAGCATTTGTAAGGAATACATGGCGAGCAACAAACAAATACCACCAAGCACACCCGGTAAACCACCGCCAGGGTTATAGAACTCAAGCAACAAACCGTAGATACCGATAAGCATGAGAATATAAGCCACGTTCGGGTTGGTGATAACCGAGAGCAAACTAAAGCGCCAGTCTTGTTCTCGCTCAACAAAAGCCACCTCGTTGAGCAGAATTTCCTGGCTGACACCGTTGATTGTGATGGTGCGCCCATTGCTCATCTCGACCAGTTGCTGAATATCGCTGGCAATGAAATCAATCACGTTAAGTTCGAGTGCATTCTCTGAATCCAAACTCGCTGCTTCTCGCACCGCCTTTTCTGCCCACTCTTCATTACGATTGTGCAATTTAGCTAGGCTAACAATGTAAGCCGAAGCATCATTGATCACCTTTTTCTCCATCGCAGTGGTGGCTTTTACTTGCTCGGAACTCTCTTCTTTGGGTGAACCTTGCTCATTGGCTGTGGCGTTGTCGTCTTTATTCGCGTCTTCTTGTGGGGATAACGGATTAGAAGGGCTTTTACCTCCACCAAGAGACACTGGAGTTGCTGCCCCCAAATTAGTTCCTGGGGCCATAGAAGCGATGTGACTGGCGAGAAGAATATAGGTCCCTGCACTTGCTGCGCGTGAACCTGCTGGTCCAACCCAAGTTGCTATCGGAATCGGTGACGTGGTGATGGATCGAATAATGTCGCGCATCGACGTGTCTAACCCGCCGGGCGTGTTCATTTTCAATATGATGAGCTTAGCTTGCTCATCGTGAGCTTGTTCTATTTCTCTCGTAAGGTAATCACTGGTCGCCGGACCTATACCTCCATTCACCTCTATAACCCAGACATCATCTGCCAGAACATTCGCAGAGCTAAACAACAGAAGAAACGCAAACAAGTACTTTAATATAAAAGTCATAGCCCCTCTCCTTACAATTGAGATGCTAAATAGACGTTTATTTAAAGCGTAGAGGTAACATCTTGGTAATAATTCGTTATCTTAAGCATAGCTCAGGCTGGATTTCCCACAACACACTTATCAATATTTCCCCCATATCCAACGAGCAAAAAAAGTGCACAAATGAAACGTAAATGTTAACAACACATCCCTACCACTAAGCAGAGATAATTATTCACAAAATATCTGGCAATGCTAATTTTATAAATAAAGCAAATACTCAAGCAAAAAACCCAAAAAGCAAACGTTTGCTTGAACACAAAAAAGCGACAAATAACATTAGACCACGTGTTTTTAGAGGGCTTTCACCTCAGCTCATATTGATAAATGTAAAAGATACGTGTAAAACTCTTAACGAAATATTTATCCAATGGCACATCGTACATTGGTGAGTAGTTCTGGGATTTTTATATTTAGTAGCACAGAGGTTATGGAAGTGTTAAAAGAAAAGAATTTACTAAGCAATATCGGCATTCAAGTCGTTATTGCAATGATCGTCGGTACCGTAGTCGGTGCAATGATGGGTGACAGCGCAACTATGTTCGCTCCACTGGGTGCTATCTTCATCAACTTGATCAAGATGCTGGTTATTCCTCTAGTCGCGGTTGCCCTAATTTCAGGTGCTGCAGGTCTAGGTAATAGCTCATCGGCTGGTAAAGTCGGTGTAACAACACTGGGTTACTTCGCACTAACGTCAGCACTTGCTGTAGCACTAGCGCTGGTAATGGGTGAAGTATTCGAACCAGGCCGTGGTATCGATGTTTCTGGCGTAGAAGGCATGTTCTCTTCTGAATACGCTGCGAAAGGCGAGCTTCCAACGTTTTGGGCAACCATCACTGGCATGATCCCGACCAACGTTTTCCAGTCACTGAATGAAGCAAACATTCTGCAAATCCTTGTTTTCTGCTTATTCTTTGGTATTGCGATCTCTAAACAAGCAAAAGAGAAACGTGACCCTATCATCAACGGTGTAAATGCGATTGTTGATGCAATGGTTTGGATGATCAACAAGGTTATGATCATCGCACCACTTGGCGTGTTCGGCCTAATGGCAGAAGCAGTAGGTACATTCGGTTTTGGCGCACTTATGGTTGTGTTCAAGCTGTTTATTGTTTACATCGCTGCGATTCTGATCTTCGGCTTTGTGGCTTATCCACTGATGATTCAAATCTTCACTAAGACTTCTGCGAAGAAGTTCCTAGTGGCAATGAAGAAGCCTCAAGCGGTTGCACTATCAACAGCCTCTTCAATGGCGACACTGCCAGTAACAATGGAAACGGTAGAGAAAGAACTTGGCGTTCGCAACTCTACGGCTTCATTCGTTCTGCCACTTGGTGCGACGATCAACATGTCTGGTAACGCAATTTACTATGGCCTAGTGGCGATCTTCTTCGCACAGCTGTTCAACATCGACCTATCTATGGGTGCTTACGTTGCTATCATCGTAACGTCTACGCTAGGCGCAGTTGGTCAAGCAGGTGTTCCAGGCCCTTCTTTCCTAGTGGTTGCGGTTCTTCTTGCGGCAGGTATCCCTATCGAAGGTCTACCTCTATTGTTCGCTCTAGACCGTATCTTCGACATGATCCGTACTGCTCTGAACATCACTGGTGATGCAGCATGTGCAGTCATCGTTGATTCTCTGATCAAAGACGAAGCGAAAGAAGCTGAGCTACAAAAACAGCAAGCGTAATAAATAAACGCTAAGTTGGTGGTATTGAATTTATACCACGAACATCAACGAAAAAATCCGAGAGCCTCACAGCTCTCGGATTTTTGTTTTTGGTGTTCTAGTTTTTAGGCGTTAGACGAATTACAAATCAGCGCCATAAATATCAAACGTGAAGTACTTAGCGGCGATCTTGTCGTAAGTACCGTTTGCTCTAATCTCTTCAATCGCGGCGTTGAATTGTTTCGCCAGTTTTGAGTCCTGCTTTCTTAATGCTAAAGCCGTACCCTCGCCAATGTAGGCTTTGTCGGTTACCGCTTTACCTTTGAATTCGAAACCCTCTCCTTCTTTCTTATCTAAGAAAGCAAGCGACAGTTGATCTGAGTTACCGAAGGTGAGATCTAAACGGCCATTTTGCAGATCAAGGTACACTTCGTCCTGACCTGTGTACCGCTTGATATTTACGATGTCACCAAACTTATCGGTTACGTAGCGATCATGAATCGTACCTTGCTGAACACCGATGGTTTTGCCTGCTAAGCCTGTCTCATCAATGCTGAACTCCGCGCTTTTGGCAGCAACAAATACGGCTGGTGTTTGGTAGTACTTATCGGTGAACAAAATCTTGCGCTTACGCTCTTCGGTAATACGCATCGACGCCATAATCACATCTGACTTTCTTGCCAACAAACTTGGAATTAACGAATCCCAGCTTTGTGAAACCCAAGTACAATCGAGTTTGGCTTGCTCACACAAGGCATCAGCTATCTCAATATCAAACCCGACAGGCACACCGTCACTGTTTTTGTAGTTGAATGGCGGATACGTAAAGTCTGACGCTAAACGGATTTCTTTCGCCTGTACTGTTGTACCAAGTAAAGCGGCCGCACAAGCGAGTCCGAGAATTATCTTTTTCATCATTGCCATCCTAGATATGATTTTTATCGAGTTGAGGTTGAGTTTCTTTATGTTGAGATTGTTGATTTTGTCCTAATTCGGTTTGGTAGCGTGTTAGTGACGTTATCACTTCTAACATGCTCTCTTGGCTACCAATGCTGATTCGAACGCAGTTACGTAAAGCCGGTTCGTGGTTTTGGTTCCTTGTTACAATGCCATCCTTCATCAATACGCTAAACAGTTCATGCCCCGATTTTTGACGTAACAAAATGAAGTTGGTCGATGACGGATAAACGTGTTCAATAAAGTCGAACTGCATTAACTCCGCAGCAAACTGATTACGAATCTCTACCAGTTTAGCGGTCGCCTGTTTCATCACGGCAACACGCTCATTAGATAACGCCTCTAAAACTATCTGAGACGAACAATCTGGCATTGGGTAAGGGGGAATCAGCTTAGATACGTATTGCATCACGTTAGGGCTCGCCAAAATAAAGCCACAACGTACGGCTGCGAGTCCAAACGCTTTAGATAAAGTACGGATAACGACGAGATGCGGATAACGCTCAATAAGGCTCACGGCCGATGTCTGAGGTTCAAATTCAATATACGCTTCATCGACCACGACTAGCGATTTTCCGACGGTCCTCTCGAGTACTTGAGTCAAATCTGATTTAGGAATCACATTGCCGGTTGGATTATTGGGAGAGCAAAGAAAAACGATATTGGCCAACTCGGCTTTTTTCACAATGTCAGCAACGTTTAAGCTAAAATCTTCCTGTAAAGGAGAGTCGAGCGTTTCAATCGCCAGTGCATCAGCGCAAAACTCATACATGGCATACGTTGGTGAACAGATAAGAATCTTGTCTTGATCTGGCTTACAAAATGCCCTGATCAGAAGATCAATTGCTTCATCCGCACCACGGACCGCGATTGTTGGAGCTTCTGTTGCGCAATATCTTTGATACGCCTTGGCAATATCTTGTGGTAAGAAATCTGGGTAGCGATTATAGCTTGGCTCAGCTTCGAACAAAGTGCTCTCTAGTTCATTGGCATTTAACCAGACACGTCCATCACCACCAATTCTTCTTGCCGATTGATAAGGTATTAATTTTTTTACGGCCTGAGGTACTAAACTATCAATAAAAGATGTCAAAAACTGTCCCTTCCATGTAATAACGATGCCTTCATCACTGCCTTCATATTCAAAAAATGCGAACTATACACATATTGAATCACAATTGATGATTAAGTATTTACATTCAAACAGAACACTATTGATAAATGAATCGAAATAATCACATAATAGCCATGATAAAAAATCATAGGTAAAGAGATGAATCGAACCCTTCCCTCAACCAAAACCTTGCTCGCGTTCTTATCCACCGCAAGGCACCTCAATTTTACTCGAGCGGCACATGAACTCAATGTCACGCAAGGAGCAGTGAGCCGTCAGGTACTGTCGTTTGAAGAAAGTCTTGGCTGTGATCTCTTCTATCGGCATGCTCGCGGGTTGTCGTTAACGCCCAAAGGGGAGGAATTGGTCCCTCTCATTCAAGGGACAATTCAACAACTGCAATCAGCTCTCAATCAAATTGCCACTTCACCCTCTAAGATCAAACTCAACGCGCCAAGTTGTATTACTTCTTGGTTGTTACCTAAGTTAATGTCGTTTCAACAGGCTTACCCCGAGATAGATGTTGAGCTTACATCGACCATCAAGCACGTTTTCGAGCCAAGCTTTGACCCATTTGATGCGGTGATTACCTATGGCAAGAAACCCAACCAACAATCGATTGTTAGCCAACTACTGTTCAACGAGCAACTCGCCCCCATCTGCCAAGCACAGAGTATTGTGCCGAGTCATCGGATAAACAGCACTTCGACTGTTATCAAGCCACACAAACTTGCTCAGTACACTTGGTTACACGCCAACAATGAGCAGAGTGATTGGCGACTTTGGTTGGAGCATATCGGGAGCCTCGACCTTTCAAGCAAGAACAACCAACAATTTGCCACGCTCGATCAAGCCATGAATGCGGCCATTCAAGGGTTTGGGATTGCCATAGGCGATATCACACTCGCTCAGCAAGATATCGATTTGGGCCGATTGGTGAAAGTGAGTGAAGACAGTGTCTTTTCCGGAAATGGTTACTTTTTAATTCAACCAAAGAATCGTCAGAATGCGTCCCTGTCGACTTTAGTAGATTGGCTCGTTGATAAATGAGCAAGAGATAGAGAACACCTAAGATAGTCTGAAAAGTAAAGGCTATTTAGAAGACACCAAGAAGTTCATTCATCGCTATCAAACAGCGCCGATGAATTGATTGGCCGATAAAAATAATTAGTTTTGCAGCCAATTGCCTTGGGCTATTTAGCATCGGAGTAATTTTAGTTAGACTGTTTGCAACTCAACTAACTGGATATTCAGTGCCACATGAAACAAATTCTTGATTTCATACCCCTCATCATTTTCTTTGCACTTTATAAGATGTACGACATCTATACAGCGACTGGTGCTTTGATCGTTGCATCTGCTGTTCAAATTGTTTTGACGTACTTGATCTACAAGAAAGTAGAGAAAATGCAGCTCATCACTTTTCTAATGGTTGCCGTATTTGGTGGCATGACTATCTTCTTGCACGACGACAACTTCATTAAATGGAAAGTAACCATCGTTTATGCGCTGTTCGCTATCGGTCTGACAGTCAGCCACCTTATGGGTAAATCTGCTATTAAAGGTATGTTAGGTAAAGAGATCACACTGCCTGAGCCTGTATGGGGCAAGATCAACTGGGCTTGGACTCTGTTCTTCACTTTGTGTGCGATCCTCAATGTTTACGTTGCCTTCAACCTGCCGTTGGATATTTGGGTTAACTTCAAGGTGTTTGGTCTGCTCATCGCGACCTTGTTGTTCACATTACTGACAGGTGTATATATTTATAAGCATTTACCAAAAGATCAGCATTTGCCAAAAGACCAGTAGAAAGAGCTAACGGATAAAAATACCGACGAGAAGTAACTCTAAGGGATGAGTCCTCATTCCCTTTTTGATACAATTCTTATCAATATTCTATTAACAGTGGCCAATGATACTCGTGATCATTGGCCACTGGCTTTTTTGTGTTGCGGAAACTGGTCAAAATAAAGCCTATTATTTAATGAAAACCTCACTAAATTAGCAATCATCTGGTTTCTTGTTGTTCATTGCACTCATTTGCCAATGTGCTTAACCAGTCAACACATCAATTTTTATTTAAGATAATCAATACCACCAAGAGTACGACAATGACTATTCAATCAACTTTGAACCCGATTGGTTCTTTACTTCTTCGCACATTAGCGATGCCTTCTGATACAAATGCAGCAGGCCAGATTTTCGGTGGTTGGATAATGTCTCAACTGGATCTGGCTGGCGGCATACTGGCGAAAGAGATCTCAAACGGAAAAATAGTCACCGTGTCAGTATCAAGCATCGAATTCAAACAGCCAGTTTCGGTTGGCGATGTCGTGTGTGTTTATGGTGACTGCACTAAGATTGGTCGTAGCTCTATGAATATAGACCTAGAAGTATGGGTTAAGCCTGTCCTTGATCACGGCATCGGTGACCGTTACAAAGTATGTGGCGCGACCTTCAACTACGTGGCTGTTGATGAAAGTGGCAAGCCTCGCGCTATCAACAAATAATACCTTTTATTAAGAGAGTTATGTCGATGGTCTTTAGTTTGTATAAATGAAATTGCTAAAGACCATCAACTCTCTCGCACCAATTCACAATTTCTTATCATTAGCCCTTCCAATACCAATTAGTTCGCGTAAATTAGCAAGATAGCGAATATAAACACCCCAATTTAGTGAAGTAAAATAAGGATATCTCAATATGTGGTACGTGATTTTTTCTCAAGACGTCGAAAATTCATTAGAAAAACGCCTAAGTGTTCGCCCACAACATCTAGAACGCCTACAAACACTTCACGATGAAGGCCGACTGTTAACAGCAGGTCCAATGCCAGCGATTGACTCAGATAACCCTGGCGAAGCGGGCTTCACAGGTTCAACTGTAATTGCCGAATTTAACTCTTTGGAAGATGCTCAAGCATGGGCAGACGCTGACCCGTACATTGATGCTGGCGTTTACCAAAATGTGATTGTAAAACCATTCAAGAAAGTATTTTAACGTGAAAAAATGGATTATTGGCTCACTGGCTTTAGCTCTACTTGCAGGCTGTGCTTCAAGTGAGCAAGACGAACAAAGACAGCTAGAGATGATGGCGCAGCACCGAGCTGGCGTTTTATCTGCTGGTCTGCCGATTGAGTATGGCCCACTGTCGGTCATGCGTGTGCTAGCAAAAAACACCGTGATTGAGATCATGATGATTTACAACCAAGATGCTAAAGGTGCAAAACCTTTAAACCAAGTTGTAGATATGAGTGTGAACAGCTACTGCACCAACTCTGAAGTGAGAGCAAACCTCGATATGGGCTTGGCTTACAACATCAAGATTCGTAACACACGCGGACAATTGATGGTTGAGAAGCTGATCAGCAAAAATACCTGTCAGAGCAGCAGTTAGATTCGAGATTTAAACAAGCATAAAACCAGAAGGCCTCGTATTTGCGAGGCCTTTATTTTTTAAGAGTAAACAAATCTTAGCGTTAGTTAAGCTTAAACTTCTTCTGACTCCCACTCTTTGCGCAGTGCTTTTGTCGCCGAGACTAAGTTAGTCAGTGCGGCTTCTGTCTCTGCCCAGTTACGAGTCTTTAATCCGCAATCAGGGTTTGCCCACAAACGTTCAGCTGGAATTTTCTCTGCTGCTTTCTTTAGCAAATCAACAATCCACTCTTGTGAAGGGATGTTTGGTGAGTGAATGTCATAAACACCGGGGCCAATCGCATTCGGGTAGTTGAACTCTTCAAACGCTTTGAGTAGCTCCATATTCGAGCGAGAGGTTTCAATGGTAATCACATCGGCGTCCAACGCGGCCACTGAATCAATGATCTCATTGAATTCGCTGTAACACATGTGAGTATGAATCTGAGTTTCTGGTTTAGCACTCGCCGCTGAGATCTTAAAGGCATCGACCGCCCACTCTAAATATTCTGCATGGTCACGTTTTTTCAGAGGTAGACCTTCGCGAATCGCTGGTTCATCGATTTGGATAATGTTGATACCCGCGTCTTGCAAATCAGACACTTCATCTCGCAGAGCAAACGCTAGTTGGCTAGTGATCTCTTTACGTGAAATGTCTTCACGCGGGAATGTCCAACATAAGATAGTGACAGGGCCTGTCAGCATCCCTTTCAT
Source organism: Vibrio sp. 5S239 (assembly GCF_041439575.1). Lineage (NCBI taxonomy): Bacteria > Pseudomonadati > Pseudomonadota > Gammaproteobacteria > Vibrionales > Vibrionaceae > Vibrio > Vibrio sp. 5S239. Next base: position 29,310 of record NZ_JBGOOM010000019.1, read on the forward strand.
CTGCTTCGAGGTCAGAGATTGGGCATAGGTCGACCATTCCACCGTCATCGGTTTCTCACGTTCTATATCCGCGACTACAATCGCTGGTTTCACGCAGCGAGAACCGTAGCTTTGCACCCAACCAAATTTGGTGGTTTGGAAGCCTGCTAGATTCTCAGCAAAGTACTCCACCATATCATTACGTTCAGCTTCGCCATGAACCAGTACATCTAAATCTAAGGCTTCTTGACGCTTAACGGCATCCGCAATATGGCCTTTCAGTGCAGTGTTATATTCCGCTTCACTCAGTTTTCCGGTGCGGTAAGCACTACGCTGTACACGGATCTCTCCGGTTTGTGGGAACGAACCAATGGTTGTAGTTGGCAATAACGGTAAACCCAGCACCTCAGATTGGTGTGAAGCGCGTTCTGCATAAGGAGCACTACGCTCCGCTAGCGCTTTGGTAATAGTGTTAATACGAGCTTGAACTTGCGGCTTGTTCACATGAGTCGCGCTCTTGCGCGCAACAATCGGTTGGCTATACGTCTCACACGCTAAAATGGCATTTTGATCGCCGTCAAGCGCAGCACCCAATAAGCTAACTTCCGTGACTTTCTGTTTCGCGAAAGCAAACCAACTCTTCACTTCTTCGCTGAGTGTATCCTCTAACTCAAGGTCAACCGGGCTGTGCAGCAATGAACATGAACTTGCGACCCAAAGCTTATCGCCTAATTTCTCTTTCACAGGTTGTAGTTTTTCTAGCTGAGCGGCTAAGTCTGCTCGCCAAACATTGCGTCCATTGATTGCACCTGCAGAAAGCACCCAATCTTCAGGTAGCTTAGTCACCACTTCATCGAGTTGTTGCGGTGCGGCAGCCAAATCGATATGTAAACCGTTGACGGGCAGTTCCACGATTTTATCTAACGTGTCAGTCACCGAATCAAAGTAGGTGGTAAGTAATAACTTCACATCGCCTTGAATCACTTGATACGCCAACTTGAATGACTCTACCCATGGCTTTTCAAGTTCCAAAGAAAGGATTGGTTCATCGATTTGAACCCACTCAACACCCAACTTAGCGAGTTTTGCCAGAATAGTTTGATAAGCAGTAAGCAGACGCGGGAGCAAGGTTAAGCGGTCAAAACCCTCTTCAACTTCTTTGCCGAGATATAAGTAAGACAGCGGGCCGAGAAGAACTGGCTTCACCTTATGCCCCGCTTTAATCGCTTCACTCACTTCATCAAACAGTTGTGGCCAGCTCACTTCAAACGAATCGTCCTTACTGAATTCAGGCACAATGTAATGGTAATTAGTGTTGAACCATTTGGTCATGTCAGACGCCGCAGCACCATCTTTAGCGCTTTCTGAGCCATGTTTCCCGCCACAACAAGTTGGCTGCTTTTGAGATTGTATTTGAGTTTGAGATTGCCCGCGACCAACGCGGAACAAGGTATCTAAGTCTGGGAAGGCTTTTTCGTCTTCGCTACCACCAGCGTGTCGCTTAGGTACATGACCTAGAAGTAACGTCGTTGTTAGAACATGGTCGTACCATGCGAAGTCACCCGCAGTTGCAAAGCTAAGATTCGCGTCAGCTTGTACATTCCAGTTACGATTTCTTAGTTCGCTACCGAGTTGCTTTAAATCTGATTGGTTAATCTCACCGCGCCAGTATTTTTCTAAAGTGAATTTGAGTTCGCGTTTTTCGCCGATACGTGGGTAGCCTAAAATATGCGTTGTCGTAGTCATGAACCTGTTCCTTATTCAATAATTTTTAGTGTTCGATCAAACTGCCTAGCTTATGGTTTAAGTTCTTCAAAAGGCGTCTGGATGGCTAAACTATCTCCCTAATCTGAACGATGAACAACGTCCAAATATTCATATTGTTTATTAAAAATATTCATCTTGAATAATCTAAAGCTGAAAGAATTAAATCCATCTGGACATCTAGACGTTTACAAATGAAAGAAAACCCCGTAGGGTGATTATTAAGAAATATTGAATTGGCTTAGGGAATATGAGGAAAACTCATGATAGAGCTTAAACACCTTCGAACATTGACTACCTTAAGAGACAGCGGCTCGCTAACAGCGACGGCAACTTCTCTTCACTTGACTCAGTCGGCGCTTTCTCACCAACTGAAAGACCTTGAGGCGCGTATCGGTGGTCAGCTTTTCCTACGTAAAACTAGACCAGTTAAGTTCACCTCTGAAGGTGAGATTTTGCTTAGGCTTGCCGATGAGATACAGCCAAGAATAGCTAAAGCGGAGAACGAACTCGCGAGCCTGAAAGAGGATGTGAATGGTCGTTTGCACATGGCGATTGAATGTCACTCATGCTTCCAATGGTTAATGCCCGCTTTGAAGGAATACCAAGTGGCTTGGCCAAGCGTAACGCTCGATTTTTCATCAGGCTTTGGTTTTGAACCGCTACCCGCATTAATGGCTGGCGAGCTAGACTTGGTGATCACCTCAGACATTCAGCCCCGTTCAGAGGTTCACTATGAACCACTCTTTGATTTCGAGATGCGTTTGATCACGGCTATTAATTCACCTTTAGCAGAGAAGTCCAGCATCGACCCACAAGATCTTAGTAATGTGACAATGCTTTCCTATCCCGTTCAAAAGCAACGTCTCGATGTAGTGAAACACTTTTTGCAACCTGCAGGTGTAGAGCCAAAGAAATGGAAACAGGCAGATAACACATTAATGTTGGTGCAAATGGTATCAGCTGGTCTAGGGGTCGCTGCCTTACCAAACTGGGCTATCAGTGAATTTTCAAGACAAGGTTTAATCGCTAGTAAACCATTGGGCGACGGCTTATCGCGACGACTGTTTGCTGCGGTAAGAAACTCAGAAAAAGACAAACGCTATCTACAAGCTTTCTTTAGCACAGCAAGACAGCAAAGTAAGAGTCACCTTGATGGTATTGAAGTCGTTTAAGATCGATACATGATGATGTGATACAAGCCAGCACTATAAGGAAGAAACAAAAAAGTCACAGGTTCGTTCTGTGACTTTTAAATGGTGTCGATTCATGAGCTAATTTATGACTTATCTCGAATAAGACTTAAACTGGTTAGTCAGTGGATCGTATTGATAGCCAAGCATATCCAACTTACCCACAACACTTTCTGTATCCATTTCATACATACTGATCAGCTCTTCAAAGCTATCGCACTCTAAACGAAGCTTCTCATTCACAATTCCAAGCAAAATAATGCTATCCAGACTTTTGACGTTGCTTAAATCCATCCCGTACTCCTTACGAACCTACCGACTAAAGTTAAGTTTAGAACGCTTACCAAGGTCACGCTAAAAAATAGATCACACTTCTTAAATCAGATGAATGGTTACAATGCACAAAGTTACAGTACCCAAACTGGCGTTAAACCAACAGCTGCCGCTAATAACATCAACAATGAAACCGTAAGCTGAAGCTTTTCAGGTGTCTTAACGAACAGTAAATGCCAACACCAAACCACGATGGAAGAGATAAGCAAAGCAAAACTAAACAACAAGGTTGAAATAACAGGTTCTAGTTGCGCTTCAGACAGTGAATAAACGTTAATCACGGTCGCCAATACCACTAGCATGCCACTTAATACGCCCACAACAGGCAGAACGCGGTGAAATGCTTGTAAGCGCGTTCTTGCGATAGTCAGCAGTAAATGTCCGAAAGAAGCACCCAGTAAAGCCACCTGCACCACAGTCGTAATAATACCAACTGGATTTACCTGTTCGCTTGCTTGGATAGCAACGTATGACAGCGCCAAACCACACGCAAGATACATCACCCAGACAGGGCCTGAGTCACGTGTCTTCTTAGTTTGAACTTGAGAATAGAAGTAAAAGATAGCGAATACGATAAGAAACGCTTCAATTCTCAATGAAGCAACAGCAAGCCAAAGCACGCCAATCGCAGGTAACATCTTGTGAATACGGCCACGTTGTCCCGGGCAAATATCCCCTTTTACCAAGATGAGGGTTAAGATCAGTTGGGCTCCCAATAGCATCGGAGCAAATTGTACTAATAATGATTCGACCATTATGGATCTACTTATTCAGACTTATTTTCGCGAATAATATCAAAAACTGCTGCGAACACTAATCAAAATAACAAATTAGCCACTCTACTTAACGCTTCAACTATGCTGAGGTGTAGCTCTTGTGTCTTATTTCACCAAAATGACTAAAGACACTAGAATTAACAAGGGCATGTTCTACTGGCTACTCTAGTCTCATGCCGCTATAATTCCCGCCTCAAAAATCAGAGGTTGAAATATGTACAGCAATATCACTCCTATTCACGAACACAAAAAATACTGGGCCGAGTGCTACGGAACCGCACCCTTTTTGCCTACCAGTAGAAAGGAGATGGATGCTCTTGGATGGGATAGCTGTGACATTATTATTGTAACGGGCGACGCTTATGTCGATCACCCAAGCTTTGGTATGGCTATCATTGGCCGTTTGCTTGAAGCTCAAGGCTTCCGCGTGGGCATTATTGCCCAACCTAAGTGGGACAGTAAAGATGCCTTCATGGAACTGGGTAGACCTAACCTATTCTTCGGCATCACAGCGGGTAACATGGACTCCATGATCAACCGCTACACCTCTGATCGCAAATTACGTCACGATGATGCTTACACGCCAAACAACGAAGGTGGCAAGCGTCCTGACCGTGCAACTCTGGTTTACTCTCAACGCTGCCGTGAAGCTTATAAAGGCACGCCAATCGTGCTTGGTGGTATCGAAGCAAGTTTACGCCGAGTTGCACACTACGATTACTGGTCAGATAAAGTCCGTCGCTCTGTACTGTTTGATGCAAAAGCTGACATTCTTCTTTTTGGCAACGCTGAGCGTGCGCTAGTTGAAGTAGCACACCGCATTGCTGACGGCGAAGACATGTCTACGCTGACTAATATTCGTGGTACTGCAATCAATATTGCAGCAGCCCCTGAAGGCTTCAAAATCATCGACTCTTCTCGTATCGAAAAGCCGAACAAAGCTTACGTGCCCGTAAACCCGTACGAAGTGGAAACGCAATGTGATACCAAGAAAGACGAAAAAGTGGAAGAAGTAAAGGCACAACCCATTGCCATTCGCCCTTCTCGTCACGATGCAAAAACAACTGCTGTTCGTATCCCTGCATTCGAAAAACTAAACAACGACCGTATTCTCTACGCTCACGCTAGCCGTATTTTACACCTAGAAACAAACCCGTATTCAGGTCGTGCTTTGATTCAACGTCACGGAGACCGTGAACTTTGGGTTAACCAAGCACCAATTCCATTGACCACAGAAGAGATGGATTACGTATTTGGCCTTGCTTACAAACGTGTTCCTCACCCTATGTACGGCAAAGCGAAGATTCCTGCTTACGACATGATCAAAACCTCTGTGAACATCATGCGTGGTTGTTTTGGGGGTTGTTCTTTCTGTTCAATCACAGAGCACGAAGGTCGTATCATTCAGAACCGTTCGAAAGAATCTATCTTGGATGAAATCGAAGACATTAAAGATAAAGTACCTGGCTTTACCGGTACTATTTCTGACTTGGGTGGCCCAACAGCAAACATGTACCGTTTAGGCTGTTCAGACCCGAAAGCGGAAATTAACTGTCGTCGCCCATCATGTGTTTTCCCGAAAATCTGTGAGAAGCTAAACACAGACCACCAGCACACGATTGACCTTTACCGCTCAGCGAGAAAAGTTCCGGGCATTAAGAAAGTAATGGTCGCATCAGGCGTTCGTTATGACCTTGCGATTGAATCTCCAGAATACGTACGTGAACTTGTAACGCATCACGTAGGTGGTTACTTGAAGATTGCTCCAGAGCATACTGAAAAAGGCCCTCTGGATCTGATGATGAAACCGGGCATGGGCACTTACGATCGTTTCAAAGAGATGTTCGAGAAGTACAGCGCTGAAGCCGGTAAGAAACAGTATCTAATTCCTTACTTCATCTCGGCTCACCCGGGCACAGAAGATGAAGACATGCTTAACCTTGCGTTGTGGCTGAAAAAGCACAACTACGAGTGTGACCAAGTACAGAACTTCTACCCATCGCCAATGTGTAATGCAACGTCGATGTACTACTCAGAGACGAACCCTCTGAAGCGTGTGAAATATAAGAAGCGTGAAGATGTGCCAGTACCTAAAGGTGACCGTCAACGTCGCCTGCATAAAGCACTGCTTCGTTACCACGATCCAGAAAACTGGAAGATTATCCGTGAAGCGCTAATCGATATGGGTAAGAAGCACCTTATCGGTGACAAGCCGGGCTGTTTGATTCCGGAAGAAGACTTTGATGCACAAACACCGGCGCAACGTCGTAAGTCTGGTCGTCACGGCTCGCAACGTTTTGCAACTAAGCACAGTAAAGCTCAACCGGGTCTTGGCGGCGAAAGCCCACGTAACCATTCTAAGCCTGGTGGCAATAAGCCTAAACCGGGTGGTAAGAAGCCAACAGGTAGCCAAGGTAACGGCAATCAGGGCAACGGAAAGCAGAACGGTAATGGTAACGCGCATAAACCAGTGACTGGCTTCATCAAAAAAGCCCCTGCTAGTCAGCAATCTCAAGGCAATGGCGGCGGGAATGGCAAGCCAAACCGTAGCAAAGCGGGTAATGGTCAAGGTGGTAAACCTGCAAGTAACGGAAAGAATCGCCAGCGCGCAACACAGCGTTAATATAGCTATAGCGACTTCATTTACTTGGTTATCATATTAATAAAAAGCGCAGCTATTTAGCTGCGCTTTTTTGTGTCTTGAAAGTTTTCCAAACCGTTTACGTCAGTAAAGCTATGAACGCTGCCACTGGTCAGGATAATGGATGATGTTATGGAAAACCGCTTGTTCAGTTCCAATGTTCTTGTATCCATGAAGTTGTTCGGCATTAAAGCGTACCGCTTGTCCCGGGCTCAATTCATACCAGCTATCATCGAAGAACACCGCCATACGACCTGAGATACACAAGATATGCTCAATCACCCCAGTACTGTGTGGTTCAGAAAAGTGCTCATAGTTTTCTGCGAGCCCAAGCTCATACACTTCAAAGCCTAACGAGGGTTCAAAAGGAAAAACAACACTGACTGAGAAGCCCTTATTCAGGCTTTCATCGCGCAGCTCATTAGCGTCTCGGAACAAGCTCACTAGTTCATCACTAGAGCAAGACAGAATCAAACTCGAAAATGAAACGTTCAAGCCGGTCGCGATTTGCCACAACTTAGCTACAGTCGGACTAGACTCTCCACGCTCGATCTGACCGAGCATTGCTTTACTGACTCCAGTCGCCTTTGCGGTTGCGTCAAGGCTCCACCCTTTCTCTTTACGAATTCGTTTTAGGTTGTGGCTGACTTGCAACTCGTCTTGACCACTTAAGCTCTCTTTTAGATTAACGCTAGCTTCTACATTCATGTTCTTCGGCATGTTTTCGTTCATCTACCTACTTAAGTTTGCTCACGACTAAAATCATCACGAACAAAATTTATACAAATAACACTTGTGCGTTATAGCGCACAAATGCTAAGTTAAGTTCTATGTATGTTATAACGCACAACGAGAGTAGTTAGTATGGGTCAGATTAAGTTTTCTCACATCAGTACTGGTTTTATTGCGGTATTTATCGGTTATGCGAGTGCGGCGGCGATCATCTTCCAAGCGGCGACCAGTGCAGGAGCAAGCCAACAACAGATCGCTTCATGGTTTTGGGCGCTCGGAATTGGTATGGGTGTGACGACGATTTTGCTTTCGTGGCGATACAAACAGCCAGTCGTGACCGCATGGTCTACGCCGGGTGCTGCGCTACTTATTACCTCATTGGATGGGCTCACCGTAGAGCAAGCTGTAGCTATATTCTTATTTAGCTCACTGTTAATCACTATTACGGGTCTAACAGGTATCTTTGACACGCTACTTAAACGAATCCCAACATCGATTGCCTCTGCAATGCTAGCGGGGGTGTTGTGGATGTTTGGCATCGGGATATTTACCTCTTTGTCTCAAGAGGCGATTATCATCGGCACCATGTTAGCCGCGTATATTTTCGCTAAGCCTAAGTTTAGTAATTTATTGATTCCGTTTATCTTGTTGCTTGCCGTTATCATGAGTGGCGTCGCGGGGAAACTCGATTTATCTGATGTGAGCTTAATGCTGACTCAACCTATGTTCATCACCCCAGATTTTGATTTGGCGTCTTTATTGAGTGTTGGTATTCCGTTATTTGTGGTGACAATGGCATCTCAAAATTTGCCCGGATTTGCGGTATTGAAAGCCAATGGTTATAACCCACCAGCGTCACGCATTATCACCACAACAGGCGTTACGGGGTTATTACTTGCGCCCTTTGGCGGCTTTGCCTTTAACTTGGCAGCGTTAACAGGCGCAATATGTATGAGCCCAAATGCCGATCCTAATCCGAAAAGTCGTTACAAAGCAGCATTAGCGATGGGTGGTTTCTATCTGCTGGCAGGGATATTAGGCACAACCTTTGTGTCTCTGTTCTCATCGGTTCCGCAAGCCATCATTATAACTATTGCGGGATTAGCCTTATTGCCAACTCTTGCGAACTGCCTAACAACGGCACTTGCTGATGAGACTCATAGGGAGGCTGCGCTCCTCACCTTCTTGCTTACCGCTTCGGGGATTAATTTTGCCGGAGTTGGAAGCGCATTTTGGGGACTATGTTTAGGGTTAACTTGCTACGCGATAAAGAATTGGCAACTAAAAGCAGCTCGAACAAAACAGGCTCAACCTACACAAGCGAACGAAGGCAAAGAGCAGGGTTAAATTCACCTTCAGAGCTATCCAGAGATTCAATAAAAAAGGCAAGTCATTAGATGACTTGCCTTTCTTTTTCTTGTCTAGCGGGTAAAGACCCAATACTGACTAAACAAGTAGTTAGTCACCATGCCGACCAAAATACCAACGGCCATTGAGATAAACACAGCACCTGTAAACGCTGGCAGTAATTCTGTCATCAACTTGAAGCACAAGAGATTCGGCACTGCAGATATCGACGCTGAGAACATGAACTTTTGCCACTGAATCAGCTTTTCGGACCAACTCCCCTGACCTTTGAACTCAAAGGTCAGAACTCGATTACCAAACCAGGTTGTCGTTGCAGCAACGATGAAAGAGCCAATTCGAGCACTCATCAACGGCAGTCCAATAACATAATGCAGCAACGCAAACACAGAGCAATCAACAACAAACCCACCAACCCCAACCACAGCAAATCGAACCACCTTGTGGTGAGAGCGTAACCTCTGACTGTGCGTTTGAAGCTTGTTGTTGAACATTCGTAACCCCGAGTTAACGCTGAACATCGCTGCCACTTTGAATGTGACTCAACGATAGATTTGGCTTGATGCTTGAGCTATGACAGCTGAATAAAGCACGCTTTATTTTCACCGTTGGCTCTAGAATACACGTTAATGCATTCTCTTTAATCTTGGTTTCCACTTCAGATCTTTTACCAATCAGATAGAACTTATCAATGCCATCTAGCTGCTCGATATCGAGAAGTCTTTTCGCTTGACCATGACTGTAAAATTGCCCAGAGAATGGTCGTTTACCCACGTAAAAGCTTGGCGAAGAATCCGTAATCTGTTCGAAAATAATACGGTCACTTTTCTCGTTCGCCTTGCCGAGATTCAGGTAGACCATCGCAATCATTAGCAACACAGGTAGAACCAAAGCCACGCTCGAGAACCACTTCTTATCTTTTTCAATTATGAGTATAGCAACCAACAAGCCAAGGGCCGGAATACCCGGCAACACATACGCAGGAAGAATATTACCCGACATGGTGAAAAGAATTAGAGGAGAGACCAACCAACACACAAGGAATGAAAACAACCCATTATGTTCAGCGTTAACTTCTGCGATTTTCTTACGACGAGCAAATGCCAATATAGGCAACACAATCGACCACGGCGCAGCCGCTTGAATCCAGAAAACCCAAATCATTCCTCTTGTTTCATCATGGGCCGAACCATAAAGATCCCCTTCCCAACCACTCACAACAAAACGCTTAAAGTGCTCGCCAACAATAAAATAATCAATAAATCCCGGTGTTGCCATTTCAGCCATGATGTACCAAGGCAAAGCAATCGCCAGCATCACACCTAAGCCAGACAACAGGGGAAAGCGTTGCCATAGCACTTTGAAAGCGCCAAAGAAGCCATGTTGCAATACTAACCAAGGGAAGACAGCGATACCCATGATCACAATCGCTACCGGCCCTTTTGCCAGCAAGCCTAGTGCTAAACCAATGAAACCAACATAGCCCCAAGATCGATTAGTCTTCGCATTAACTTCTCCCTTCGAACCCTCTCCTCCTAACCAACATAGATAGAAACCTAACATGGCAATGGTCATCGCTAACGTTAACGCCATGTCGGTCATCACAGCACCCGCCGCAATAGAGAAAATCCCACATGTCGCCAATACCACAGCCGCCACCAAGGCACTTTGTCCGGTACGCTTGGCCATGTACGCAACCAACAGAATCGTCGCGAAACCGGCTAGCCAGTGAGGTGCACGAACAGCAAACTCACTCAAACCAAACAGTTCAATCCCCGCTGCGCTCATCCATGTGAACAACGGTGGTTTACCCCAAAAAGGGATGCCGTAATCAAATTGAGGGGTTAACCAATTGTCGGTTTCTACCATCAAGCGAGCCATTTCACCGTAGCGCGCTTCCGTAGTATCCATTAACGGATAAGTCGCCAAAGATAGGAGTCTTAGAACCAGTACAAAAGCCAACAAATACCATAGGTGCGTTCGGTTCAGGCTCATGCTGACTCCTCTAATTTAAAATGTGTTTTCAATGCAGGGGTATCGACCACCGATTGGATCAGATACAAAGGACGGTTCTTGGTTTCGATGAAAATACGACCTATGTACTCCCCCATTAAACCAATACTCAGAAGTTGAATGCCGCCAAGGGCAAGTTGGACCACCATCATGGATGGGTAGCCCGTAATCGGCTCACCAAACATCATGGTTTTGAACACGATGAAGACGCCATACACAAAAGCAGTAAGTGCCACTAAACCACCAACAGCCGTCGCAATACGCAGTGGGCGGATAGAAAATGATGTGATGCCATCCATCGCCAATCCGATTAACTTGAGGTAGTTCCACTTGGTCTCACCACAGAAGCGAGCATCACGCTTAAATTGAAGCGTCGCTTGTCGGAAACCCGGCCATGAAAAAATGCCTTTCATGTAGCGGTTGCGTTCTGGAAGCTGATTGATATGGTCGACAACCTCTCGGCTTAACAGTCGAAAATCACCCACATTCTCAGGAACATCAATCTTCGCAGCCACGTTCATGACTTTGTAAAAGCTTGCCGCTGAAAACTTCTTAAACCACGTTTCACCATCACGCTGGCTGCGCTGCATATTGACGACGTCATAACCTTCGCGCCACTTGGCAATCATTTGCGGGATAAGCTCAGGTGGATCTTGTAAGTCAGCGTCTAGCAAAATCACCGCTTGTCCACGACAGTGATCAAGGCCTGCGCTCATCGCTGATTCTTTGCCAAAATTACGGCTTAAACCGATAACAGAAATTGAGCTATTGATTGAAGTGAATGAACTCACCAAGTCCAAGCTGTTGTCTTTGCTGCCATCGTCGACATAAACAATCTCACTCGTGATAGGTAAGCTATCGAGAACCTTAGTGAGGCGAGAGTGGAACTCTTCCAACACCTCTCGTTCATCATAAAAAGGCACAATGATAGACAAAGAGACCGCAGGGTTAATCTGCGATGTGGATATCTCTGGGCGGCTAATATGAAGTTCAGACATAATATGTTCTTCTATTTTTTAATCTGGAGCCAATCTACCCTCCCATAAGTGAAAGTTATGTTATTGACATATTTTTCACGCTCACTCAGGATAATGTTACCGTCTATTTCTGTATGAGAATCAAAATGAAACGAGTTCTATTAGTCGAAGATAACCGTGAAATTGCAGGTGTCTTGTTTGATTATTTTGAGTGTATTGGCATGGAACTCGATTATGCGGACAACGGTGAGCTTGGCCTACAACTCGCGTTGGAAAACTCATTTGATATCATCATATTGGATCTGATGTTGCCAAGAATGGACGGCCTCACGGTTTGTAATAAACTGCGAGACCAAGGCAACGCGACACCTATTTTGATGTTGACCGCATTGGATAGCCGCGAAGATATGCTAAAAGGCTTTGAACACGGTGCCGATGATTACCTCACCAAGCCTTTCGATTTGGATATTCTAGAGGCAAGAATGAATGCGCTGGTTCGTCGTTACCGCGGAAAAGTCGCCTCTTCTAAGCTTCAGTTTGGTGAACTCACCATCGACCAAAAAACGCGTAAAGCCTACCGTAAAGACAAACTGCTCGCACTTAACCCAACCACTTACACCGTACTTGAGATGCTGTGCCAAAAAGCACCTGAGGTAGTGACTCGTGAAGATATTTCCTACAAGTTATGGCAGGAAAACGAACCCAACAACGATGTGCTACGCAGTCACATCTATCAGCTGCGTAATCAACTCGACAAGCCTTTCGACACGCAAATGTTAATCACTGTGCCTAAAGTTGGATTCCGCTTGGAGTCGTCGAATTGATCTTAAATGTTCTCACAAGCACCAAAACCTTAACCGGCCGCCTAGCGGTTTTTTTTGGGTTAATGGCGGTTATTGTCTCGGTCTTTACCTACATAGTGTTTATGTCTGCGCTTTATCTATCAGAAGATCGCGTGGGGGAAAGACGCATCCTGATCGACCGTAACTATGCGGTTGGTTTATTCCAAGCAGGCGAAAGCGGTGAGTTAAGAATTGATGACCTGACAATCGCCTACAACGATCTTTCATTGATACCTGCAGAATACCTCAAGTACATTAAAGGCAAAGAAAGCTTTGTTGGCGAAGTAGGTGAAGAGCCTAACTCTCGCATGGTGTATGTAGGTGAGTATTCTGATAAAGGTCAAACCCACCCAATCGTTCTGCTTTCCGAGATCGACCGCGTCGAGTTTGATATTTACGAACTGGTTTATGCGACCACCTTTGTACTAACGTTACTCTCTATTCTAATTTTTAGCTTTGGTGCTCTGCTCTATCGGTTATCTAAACGGTTAATTGAACCCTTTAACTCTATTTCCGAACAACTGGAATCGAATAAGCTTAACCTCAATGAAGAATTTAGTGTCAATGACGACGCCGCGGTGGAGTTTCGTCAGCTCACTAACCAACTCAATCAGTATCGAAGAGAAATCAATTCCTTACTCAAGCGTGAACAGGCGTTTGCTCGTTACTCAAGTCACGAATTAAGAACACCGTTAACGGTCGCTCGTGGCGCAAATAAATTACTGCTAAGAAGTGAAACCACCGAATTTCAATCTCGCCAAATTGAGCGCATTGACGAAGCCATTGTTCAGATGTCAGAAATGGTCGATGCCCTGCTTGGTCTCGTTCGTTATGAAAGAGACATTGACGATACACCGCTACGTTTGTTTAGCCAGCAAGAGCTAGAAACTATCATTGCTAAAAATTCATTGCAGGCTGACGAGAAGGAAGTCGAGATAACCTTACAAGTTCAATCAGAACCAACCGTTCAAGCCACCAGCGCGCTCATGAATATGTTGATCGGAAACTTGCTGAGAAACGCGATTGCAGCCACTAATAGCGGTACAGTAACGATCACCCTTTCCCAAGACAGTCTTGTTATTGAAGACCAAGGCGAAGGCCTGCAGGAGCAATACAACCCGAATGGACATGGGCTGGGATTATTGATTGTCGATGACTTGTGTCAGCGTTTTGATTGGGACTTTGAATTGTTCAATCGCAGCTGTGGTGGATGCACAGCCAAGATCACCTTTCAAGCCGATTCATCCGCGTCAATATCGAACGAAAACTTGATTTAGTTGGTTTACAGCCGCCTCTGGCTACTAGATACTCGTCCGTCCTATTTGATTTAAAAATGCTGGCTCTTTAGTTAGCATTTTATTTAAGTGCGATGAAACTAAATAATAGCCCTGTAACTCAGCATCAATTTAACAACCACACCTTTTTCTTAAAGCGTGACGATCAGCTTCACTCCCATTTTTGCGGCAACAAAGCCCGCAAGTTCATGAAGCTGCTGGAAGACGAGCACCCAGAAACCACAACCTTGATCAGCTATGGTTCTGCGCAGGCTAATTCTCTTTTCTCACTCGCGGCACTAGCAAAGATAAAAGGTTGGGCGCTTGAGTTCTACGTCGACCACCTGCCTCAGTGGCTAATAGAACGCCCAATAGGTAATTACCGTGGTGCTGTAGACCTTGGCGCTAAGGTAATTTCAGTCAAAGAAACAGGCTCCGAGCTTCATCCACAAGCGTATATCGAGCAAGTGAGACAACCTGACTCCAACTGCATTGTATTACCAGAAGGAGGACGCTCTCAGCTTGCTGAGTATGGTGTAAAACAACTGGCGATGGAAATACTGAGCTGGACTCGCTTCGAAAACCAACACGATTTTGTGGTCTCCCTGCCTGCAGGGACAGGCAGCACTGCGCTGTACCTTCATAAGCATTTAAAGCTGCACAACATCCCAGTGTTAACCTGTGCTTGTGTTGGTGGCAGCAACTATTTAACACAGCAATTTAATGAGCTTGGTGAAACCGATCATCCACAGATCTTATCGCTCGAAACCAAACACCACTTTGGAAAATTGTATCAGCAGGATTATCAAACTTGGTTGGATCTACAAGAGCAAACCGACATCGAGTTTGACCTGCTTTACGATCCATTGATGTGGCAATGCTTAGAACAATGGCAAAAAGATAACCCAACTAAAACCATCATTTACATTCACCAAGGTGGCATCTTAGGTAACGAATCGATGTTGCCACGCTACCAGCGAAAATATCCAGACATGTTCCGAATTACGACTAACGCTTCCTGGTAATTGCTCTCTTTACTTCTAATTCAAGCTATTGAATTGCCGTTTTCTGATAACACCGCCAAACAACCATCACACTTCATCGTGATGGTTGTTTAACGCAATTCCCCTTCACTTTTCACACCTACCCTTGCACTTCAAATTAGAAACAGAAATCTGGCGAGAATCATCGCGTTATCTATACTTTCGATTGGAACGTCATTGTCATCTAAAGGAATAACGCATGCGAAAACTCACTACACTCGGCCTGTTTTCAGTTTTACTACCCTTTTCAGCAATTTCTGGAGAAAACGTTACTTACCAAGTCGACGGGATGGACTACGAAGGGTATTGGAGTGAAGCCAGTGACCAAGCGCCTCTGGTGCTGCTAATACACGATTGGGATGGCTTAACCGATTACGAAAAGAAGCGTTCTGAGATGCTCAACGAACTCGGTTACAACGTGTTCGCCATCGACCTATTTGGTAAAGGCATTCGCCCAACCGAAGTGAAAGACAAAAAACAACACACAGGCGAGCTGTACAAGGACCGAGAGAAAATGCGTGCGCTGCTCAACGCTGGAGCCATGGAAGCGAAAAGACTTGGGGGCAACTTAGATAATAACGTGATGATGGGATACTGCTTTGGCGGAGCTGCTGTATTGGAAGCGGCTCGTGCTGGGATTCCTTCGAAGTCTTACGTCACCTTCCATGGCGGTTTATCAACACCAAAAGGCCAAGACTACTCGCAGACAAAGGCCCCGGTTGTCGTGTTCCACGGCACAGCTGATGCCATGATCTCAATGCAAGATTTTGGCAATCTCGCCGCTGAACTTGAAACGACCAAGGTTCCACATGAAATGATCACCTACAGTGGCGCTCCGCATGCGTTTACCGTGTTCGGCTCCAATAATTACCAAAATGAAGCAGACCAAAAATCGTGGGAACGATTCACGCATGTGTTAGAAACCACTACCCGATAAGCGGCAACTCCACAACAAAATCAGCCCATGCTAAATGATAAACATGGGCTGATTCGTATAACCAAGTCTTTTGATGAACTAGATGTAACGATGAATACTCAAGTCATCTGATTTAATGTCACTATCAGAGCCACTGACCACACTCGCTAACAGCTTTCCTGAGCCACACGCCATCGTCCAACCCAAGGTTCCGTGTCCCGTATTGGTAAACAAATTCTTGATTGGCGTTTTACCGATGATAGGAGTGCCGTCTGGCGTCATCGGCCTTAAACCTGTCCAGTATTCAGCCTTAGAGAAGTCCCCTGCTTGTGGGAATAGATCTTTTATCACCATATCAATCGTGGCTTTGCGTTTTTCTGGAATCAGGTAATTAAACCCAGCAAGTTCTGCGGTACCAGCAATACGAATACGGTCATCAAAGCGGGTCATCGCCACCTTATAGGTTTCATCCATAACAGTCGAAGTTGGTGACTTATCTGCATTCACGATCGGTAGTGTTAATGAATAGCCTTTCACTGGATAAACAGGAATCGACAAATCGACTTGCTTCAATAGTTCTCGAGAATAGCTTCCTGAAGCAACCACGTAAGCATCCGCTTTGAACTCGCCTTGAGTCGTTGTAATACTCTCAATGGTTTGATTCTGATGATTGAGCTTGACCACTTCGGTATCAAACACAAACTGAACTCCGATTTTCTTGGCTTTCTCAGTCAAGGCTAAACAAAACTGATGGCAATCCCCAGTTTCATCATGAGGTAAATACAAACCGCCAACGAGCCTATCTTTAACGTCCGCCAAACCCGGTTCTACTGAAAGGCACTGTTCGACTCCAAACAGCGAGTGCTCAATACCACTTTCATGTAGGAGCTTCATATCTTGCTGAATCGCGTCCAGTTGCTTCTCGCTTCTGAATACTTGTAAGGTTCCCTTTTGTCGGCCTTCATAAGCCAAATCTTCGCTGGTCCTTAGATCAGTCAAACAATCTCGGCTATAATTTGCGACTCGTAACATACGCGATTTGTTCTGTGCATATTTAGCTTCGTTACAGTTGGCGAGCATCTTCGTCGCCCAAGAAACTAACTCTGGAGAAAGTGACGGCTTCACTTTTAGAGGCGCATGTTCTTGGGTAAGCCATTTCATCGCTTTCAATGGAATACCAGGCGCTGCCCATGGTGAAGAATAACCGTAAGAAATTTGCCCGGCATTCGCAAAGCTAGTTTCCTTACCACTGCTATCTTGACGATCAATAACCGTGACCGAGTGACCTTCTTTCGCTAGGTACCAAGCACTGGTTAACCCAATTACACCGCTGCCAATTACAATTACTTCCATTCTCTTCCCCTAATACCCAGCAAAAGCTCAATCGGCTAAACACTGTTTTTAATTCAAATATTATTTTCGTTAATAATTTGTAACTTATTCGGCAGGCGTTGATTTAACAATAGAGGTTCCGTTGATAAAAAGTCAATTCAACTTAGAAACGAATTTGGAAGTTGGGAACTGTGATATTAGCGGTATTTAGAAGCTTGGGAGGAGTCGTTACATAAGTCTATGATGCCTAAATATTGTAGGCATCATGACTCAAGAACGTTGCATTTTCGAGCAAAAAACCTAACAATGTTTCGGCTTGAAGCGTAAGTGCTCGGCCTTTTAAAGATTGAACCTTAACGGTTGCTTTCGATAACATTTCCAACTCGGTCGCAACCACTTCAATCTGTCCTGACTTGATCTCATCAATCACGGTAAGCTTTGGCATAAAGGTTACACCCAACCCTGCTGACACAAAGTTAGTGAGTGCCGTTACCGAGTTAGTTTGAAGCTTTGGTTGTAAAGTAAGATGAGATACCTGCTCAGCGTGTTTTACCAGCCTTCCCATTCCTGTCGAGTTATCGATTAGCGCGACAGAAACATCTTTAATATCCTGCAGTGTTATAGGAGCTTCTTTACTGGTAAGGAAATGCCCTTTAGGTACGATGAGTTCCAGTGGGTGGCTACGCTCGACATGCGAATGCAACTTAGGGTGTGGAGCAGAAGCATAAGTGATTGCAAAATCTATCTGTTGATCTTCAAGCATTTTGACGGCATCAAGAGCTCCCGCAATCTCAATAGAAAGGTTGA
This sequence comes from Vibrio sp. 5S239, assembly GCF_041439575.1. NCBI lineage: Bacteria > Pseudomonadati > Pseudomonadota > Gammaproteobacteria > Vibrionales > Vibrionaceae > Vibrio > Vibrio sp. 5S239. Next base: position 47,297 of record NZ_JBGOOM010000019.1, read on the forward strand.
TATCGGGATAACGAGTCATGAAGGTTTGCATGGGTTTAGCCACCAAGTTGGTAATAAAGCCTTCACCAATAGCAATACTGACGTTACCCCCTTGGAGGTTTTTAAGCTTAGTCAGCCGAGCTAACACTGCCGCTTCTCCGCGAACGACAGAACGATAATAATTCAATAGTTCATTACCCGCCTCAGTTAACAGTGAGTGGCGGTTATTTCGCTCCCAAACTTTCATTTCAGCCTGAGCTTCTAGTTGCGTTAGCATCCTACTCATCGCCGCTGGGTCGACGTTCATCATTTTGGATGCGTTACGTAGTGATCCATATTTGGATAACGCATTTAAATATTCAAGCGCACGGATATTAAAGTGATGCATTCAACTACCTTGTAATTCGATTAACCCTAAACCAAGCGTCTCATAAGTTTGGCATTCAAATATATCCCAATTTATCGAGATCTCGTTTGCGCTTACTAACTTGTGCACCGAGTCACTTCAGACGAAATGTTGAAGGTATTGTAAGTTGAGAATTATAGAGGCTCTAGAACGAGAAAACCCCAGCATTTCTGCTAGGGTTTTGAATAGTGGTGGAAGGATGGGGATTTGAACCCCAGATACGCTATAAACGTATACTCGCTTTCCAGGCGAGCGCCTTAAGCCACTCAGCCATCCTTCCACAAATTTTGTGTTAAGCTTGTCACTCAACGAGGCGCTACTTTATTGATTCTGCTTGCTTTGGTCAAGGGGCATTATCAAAAAAAGTGCCTTTTTCAGTTTGTTCGATTACAAATTAACTCATTAGATCAAAAACAAACCAAGTATCGCTTATTTCACTTTATTTATGCTTGTTGGTAATAGCCTGGAACTCTAAACCATTTACGGCACATATCTAAGAAATAACCATAAAGTACGCCCATACCACATGAAATAACCGCGTTGCTAGTAACCGCGGTGACAATCTGGTCAGTTGAAGCGCCTACTGCTAGTAAAATCCCAGCATACACTGGCGATTGGAATAACACGTAAGCCATAAGATCGGCCAAGTTCTTCATCAATGAACTTTCTGAAAGTTTTGCACCATTACGTAAGAACCAATCACGAAATACACCATAAGGCCAAGCAATAGCAATGTTTACCGGAATAGATAACGTTCTTGAAGCAAGAGACTGCTCAAACGTCATGCCGGAAATAAACACTTCTACGATCATGCCAGAGATAAAACAGAAAACTACCATAGCAAATGTATCCGCAGCTGCATTACGAATACAAAATGGACCACGAGACTTCATTAGAGACAACCCTGAAATATATCACTGCTTGATCAGTGATTTAGTGACACATAAACAAGGCACATTCGCACCCAGCCAGTTAATATCACCATTAAAACACAACGTTAGCAGTTATACATTCCAAATTACAAATCAAGTGGTAAATTAACAACCAAAAACCACTTAAAAAGCAGTCACTTTGACCAAAAAACCACATAGAGGTTAAAAGTTACGCAATTTGACGTTCACTTCCTGTAATTAAACAACACCTAAGCCATAGGTAGATTTACAGTAATGATATCAATAACATCTTGCGCGGGACGCGTTCCCGAGAAGACGTACTCTAGAGCCTTATCAATTTGAGATATAAGTTCTGTATTGTTCATAGGTTTAGCGTGAACACGCAGATTCTCTAGCGCAAATTGAATCTGCTCTAAATTGTTGTCTTCTAACGCCACGTACAGTGTCACTAGCAACTCTTCGATGTTGCCTTTGCTTCGTAACTCAGGCTTAGGCAGTGACTCATTTTTACTTTTCCAATCGTGATCTTTTACTTCTTGAATTTCCGGAGCACAAACTTCTGCTTCATGGAATTGATAAAGCTTATTCGAATAACGAAATAACGCATCGTCGAGCTCCCGTTCGTCAATTGGTTTAGCTATAATGTAATCCACACCAGCACCGATCATACGTTCGCGAGTCTCTTTGAAGACATCTGCGGTACAACCAAATATTAAGACAGATGAAACATCACCAATTAGAGCGCGAATAGCCGTTGTTGATTCCACTCCATCCATCACTGGCATGTGGTTATCCATCAACACTAAATCAAAGTGCTCTGTAACGACAGCTTGTAGCGCAAGTTCGCCGTTTTCAACGTTCTTACAGGTAAATCCTTTACTGCTCATAAAGGTTTCAATGATGACGGTGTTGGTCCTGTTATCCTCAACAATCAACACTTTCAAGCCAGAGTAATCCAATTTTTTATGAGGTAGGCTTTCTATCTCACCAGGTTGGCAAGGCTTAATCTTTAAGCGAACATCAAAGCTAGTGCCAATCCCCTCTTCACTGGTAACCGTGATACTGCCACCCATAAATTGGGCAATTTCCTTCACAATCGCTAAGCCTAGGCCTGTACCACCAAAACGTCTTGTAGTCGTAGATTCTGCTTGCTCGAAAGGTTTGAAGATGCGTTTTTGCGCTTCTTTAGATATGCCTATTCCGGTGTCACGAACTCGAATACTAAGGAAAACATCATTTCCTTCGATAATTTCTTTCAGGTACACCTCAACAAAACCTCTTGAAGTGAACTTCACGGCGTTGTTCAGTAGATTAAACAAGATTTGGCGCAGTCGAGCTTTGTCCGAGAAGTACCAACGGCCAGAAGGCACCTCAGAGTACACTTTGAATTGAAGTCCTTTTTCGGAAGACAATGTGTAGTAGACACTGTTGATACTTCCGATGATCGAATCGAGTGGGAAACGGGTTTCATCTAGATCTAACCTGCCCTGCTCTATCTTTGAAAAATCCAATATCTCATTAAGCAAAGTCATCATATGATCCCCAGACTCATACAAACTTTTAAGATGCTTCTCTTGCTCTCTGTTTAAAGGGGTTTTTAGCAGAATTTGGGCGGTTCCTAAAACGCCATTCATTGGAGTTCGGATTTCATGGGATAAGGTCGCAAGGAACGCTGTTTTTGCATTGGTTGAGGCCTGAGCCTTAACCTTTTCCGCTTCGAGGTAAATGGTCTTTTCGTTAAAGGTTTTAATCAAGTGGCCAATTTCATCATCACTTGAATACTCAACATCAATGATCTCACCCGCTTTTGAAGCGTCGATCTTAACTGCTATATTGGTAATTGGACTAATCAAGTAGCGGTTCAACAAGTAATAACCCGCCATGACACACACGAGCAATAGCGGAACAATACCGCCCTCAATATGCATCACCAGACGAAACACCTCGTCTGCCACCAATAGTTTTGAGTTAACCACTGCGACTTGCCAATCGAAGTCACCAAACTGGTTATTACTAATGTAGACTCCCTCGACAAGATTGAAGTTATGAGAAACCAGAACTTGGTTGAGATTATCTCTTATAGTGATACCAAGGTTATATTCCTCCGCGTGGGTTTTAATGAAACCCAATAACTCTTCCAGAGAGAGATCCACTGTCGCAATACCGGCAAAGGTGCCATCGTAATAATAAGGGGAAGACGCCGTAATCATTCGAACGTGTGTGTACGGGTCGACATACACATCGCTCCATACGGTGCTTCCTTGCGGCTCATCAACAACAGAAGTGTACCAATATTCTTGATGGTAAGGCGCGTTCTTAGGATTGTTATAAGAAAACAGTTGATCAATCTTGCCATCATCGGCTTTGTTGAAAAAGTAGCTGTTCAGGCGTTTATTCGGATCAAGTGCGTAAGGTTCTGGCCAAATGCCCGCGCTAACGATCGTATCGTCGCTCGCCGCCAAAATTGACTTTAATACCGAAGCAACCTCTGAACCTTTTCGTTGTTTCTGAGCGAAACCGACTAGGCTATCGACAACACCTTTAGAGCTACTGAGTGGCTCTGTAATCAATGCGGATAACAACTCAGCACGTAGGTCTAGGTTTTGTTCTAATTCGGCACGTACAGGAGTCTCTACGACGTGGTACGTCACGCTACCGACAATGGCAATGAACATGGCCAAGTATAACCCGAGCGCTACCATACTGTTTTTCTTAAGAGACGACCGTATCTGCATAATTTTTTTGTTATTTTCGTTTTTGTTAAACCTAGTGTTTATCATCAAGGACATCAAGCCTTTTTAGATTGAAGCTTGATTGGCGCAAGTTCATTGGTACTATAAGCGCAAATATGTTCCCTTTTACGGTACCTCACTTTGACTTTACAAGATATTCTTGCGCTTCCAGAGTTGGAAGGAAAGCTAATCACAGAACACAAAACCATAGGATTTGTCACTGCAATGGCAGCGGCACCTAACGTATTACCTCCTCATGAATGGCTTCCGTTCCTTTGGGGTGGTGAAGAAGTCGCTCCTTTTACTGATGGTGAGCAACTTGAAAGCTACATTGAAATTATCATCGCGCTTTGGAACGAAACCCGCCCAGAACTGATTGAAGGCACTTGGGTTTGGCCTGAAACTTGTCAATTGGATGATGAAGAAGTCGTCAACACAGCTGCTCGCGATTTTTGTGAAGGCTTACTTCAAGGTTGGCAGATTGCCCGTGATGATTGGGAAACATTGATGCCAGAAGACAGCGAAGACAATGCGCTGGTTGGCGGTGTGCTGCTTTCACTAAGCATGCTTTACGATCCAGAAACCTCAATCGCGACACTTGCAGAGCAAGGCATTGAAGGTTTAGAGCAGTTCGAAGAGATCTTTAATGCGGTTCCTGTGATGCTGTGCGGTCTAACGCAACGTGGCATTGCATTAGCTGAAGCTCAATAACCTAGAGAATATTAATAAGCTCTGAAAAAATAAGCTTAACTCTCTCGACCAAACAATAACAAAAGGCCTCACTTCACAATGAGGCCTTTTTTAGTTCTGAAGGTATATCAATCGTTTAAAAGCCTTTCCAATCGAAGTGATCAATTCGTTCATCTGCAATATAGAACAACTTAGTCCCGCTGTTGACCACTTGGTCTAGCTCAGGGTTAAGCTCAATACCACTGCCCGTATCAATCGCAATCAACGTGGCTTGATACTTCTCTTTGAACACCGAAAAAATTGGCGCAACCGTTACAGGCTCAGCCCCCTCAGGGTAATAAGTTGAATATTGTGTCATCCCCCTTGTCGTACTCAATAGCTCTTGGTGAAGCGCACTCGACCCCGGATCTACCGCAGCCTTGGCCAGCATTTCTGCCCCCACCGCCGGAATACATTCTGAGTTAGGGCAATGCTGATGCAACAAATCACTCAATGCTTCATCTTTAAAGTACACCAGAAGGTGCGCCTTAGGATTTCGGTTCGCGCAGTAAAGCGCCGCAGATAAAGTTATATCGTCTTCAGGATTATCAATGAGAATACAACTGGCCGACTCAATGCCCGTTTTCTCCATCTCTTTGCCATCGGTGTAGCTGTTTACTTTAACGAAATTTATTTCACCGGGTAACGGGTTCTCGATATCTGAACGCGTACATAACACGATTGGTCGTTTACCCGTTTCTTCGTGCTGTAACATACGAATGAGGTGAATGGTTCTTTGCTCATTCCATCCAAGCATCAAAATGTGGTTGTCCACTCTAACTCTCCTTTTTCCTAACAAACCCGCTCGCCAATATTCAACACCTTCTGTCGCGACCTTACCGAGTAATGCCGCGAAAAGACTAAGCCCTCCCGGAATCACGAACAGTATAACGATCCATCGTCCTGCATCTGTCGTTGGTGATAAATCACCGTAACCCACCGTCGACGCAGTCACGACTAGATAGTAAGCGAATGTGGTAAACGAACTGGTTAGGTCCGATTCACCCGCTAGATACAACGTCGACCACGACAAAAATACGTAACCAAGAAAGGTAAACAGCAAGTTTTTTCCGTTCAAAACAAAGATATTTGCTTTGACCCAGCGTTTGAGTTGTAACCAGATTATCATTCGAGCCTCAAATCTTTTTCTCTTACTTACATGCTAGAAAAAATACGCGATATCAACAAGATGTACCATAAGAAAAAGATACATGGCCACAAGATTGATACTCGCAACCTATCTTTAGGTACAAAAAAACCAGCACTACAAGCTGGTTTTCTATTCATAATAACAGCCCAATAATGAAATTAAGCGTTGCCTTTCACTTGCACATTAAGCTGTTCAGCAAAATCTAACATGCGGTTCAATGGAATAAGAGACTTAACGCGTAATTCGTCAGAAACGAAGATCTCGTGTTGCTCACCACCATTCTCAAGCGCGTTTTCAATCGCTTCAAGGCCATTCATTGCCATCCAAGGACAGTGTGCGCAGCTACGACACGTTGCACCAGCACCGGCTGTCGGCGCTTCAATCAGCTCTTTTTCAGGAACCAATTGCTGCATCTTAAAGAAGATACCTTTGTCTGTCGCAACAATCATCTGTGGATGAGGCAGCTCTTTTGCTTTCTTGATCAGTTGGCTTGTTGAGCCTACAGCATCAGCCAGTTCAACCACGCTTGCTGGTGATTCTGGGTGAACCAAGATAGCCGCATCTGGGTATACCGATTTCATTTTTTTCAAAGCATCAGCTGAGAACTCATCATGAACGATACACTCACCTTGCCAAAGCAACATGTCAGCGCCGGTTTGATTTGCGATGTAAGAACCTAAGTGACGATCTGGGCCCCAAATAATGGGTTTGCCTTCAGCGTCTAGGCTTTCAACGATTTCTAAAGCGATGCTCGACGTAACTACCCAGTCTGCACGAGCTTTAACAGCTGCAGAGGTGTTCGCGTATACAACCACGGTATGGTCAGGGTGAGCATCACAAAATTCTGTAAATTTGTCAGCCGGACAGCCAAGATCAAGTGAACATTCAGCTTCAAGTGTTGGCATTAGAATGCGTTTTTCAGGAGTAAGAATCTTTGCAGACTCACCCATGAAACGAACACCAGCGATGATCAAAGTGCTTGCTGAATGACGGTTACCGAACTTAGCCATTTCTAATGAATCACCAACGAAACCACCAGTTTCTTCTGCCAAAGCCTGAATTTCAGGATCGGTGTAGTAGTGTGCAATTAGAACTGCATCTTTTTCTTGAAGTAGTTTTTTGATGTTTACGATGTGGGCCTGTTTTTGAGCGTCGCTCAATGGAACTGGCTTAGGCGGAAACGGGTAAACTGTATCGATTTTATCTAGTATATGACTCATTGCTCTTGCTCTACGCAACTTCTTCCGAGAATCCGAGTATTCTACACAGGACAGCGATTGGGATCAAAAAGGATTGGTTGCAAGCGGTGGCTAGCTAGTGCTTAAAACGCATAAACAAGGCGATGCGTTGGCATCACTAACAAGATGAGTAAACACTAAACGGAAGTGAACAAATATAAAAAAGAGGCGCCTAAGCACCCCTATTTTGTTTATAAGTGGGTTTTAGCCACGTTTGCCGAAGCGCTGTTTGGGTATTCTGTGACGACTTGTTGGTAATATTTCTTAGCTTGCGTCGCGTTGTTGTTGCGCGCAGCTATGTCACCAAGCTTAACCAGTGCATCTGCTCGCTTGTTTGAGTCTTTATAAGACACAACAGCAGCGAAGCTCTTCACCGCTTCTTTATCTTGCTTCTTAGCGAAATAAAGCTGACCTAACCAGTAATGTGAGTTAGGTGTGAAGGTAGAATCTGGGAAGTCTTTTTGAAACTTTTGGAATGCTGCGATAGCACCCGTGTAGTCTCGTTGCTTTAGAATCATATCTACAGCATTTTGATAAGCAGTTTGCTCATCTACATCAGTACTGAACGTACCAGAAGCGTCTTTAGAGCCTTCGCTCGCCGCCACTGCTACCGTTGCAGTACCTGCAGCTTTCACCTCGCCTCTTACACGATCCAGCTCGATGAACAGTTCACGCTGACGCTCTAGCATTTGCTTCATATCGTAGCTGTTTCGCTCCAGCGCACCTCGAAGTTCACTGATCTCCAGTGACATATCATCGATTTGCTGCTGCATTTGAAGCTGAACTAGGTTGCGATTTTGAAGCAGGCGCTCTAAACGCTCAATATCTGATTCGTTAGATACAGCCCCTGATCGAGAGGAAGATGATGAATTGGTTGCGGTGCTATTGAGATCGGATACTGGAGCTGGTGCAGCGAACACGGTGTTCGCTGCACTTGCCAGTAACGAAAGCAAAATGACTCGCTTTGTGTTACTGAACATGAGGCAATTCCTCAATTATATAGTCTACTAAAATTAGTAAACTAGTACTGCGCGACGGTTTTTAGCGTACACATCTTCAGATTGACCTAGAAGAAGTGGCTTCTCTTCACCGTAGCTTACGATAGAAATTTGGTCTGCTTGAACACCTAGCGCTTGTAGGTATTTAGCTACAGCTTGTGCACGACGCTCGCCAAGTGCGATGTTGTACTCAGGAGTACCACGCTCATCAGCGTGACCTTCGATAGTAACGTTCATGTCAACGTTCTTACTCAGGTAAGCTGCGTGAGCTGCTAGTATTGCTTCGTAGTCGCTAGCGATAGTTGAGTTATCGAATGCGAAGTAGATTGTTTGAGTTTCACGTAGCGCTTGCTCTTTAAGCTCTTGCTCAGACAGTTGACCGTTAGCGTCAATTGGCGTTACAACCGTTGTATCTACGTTGCTTTCTGAACCTGAAGTTGTTTGGTTGCTTTCAGTACCAGATGTTGCAGATGTCGCTTCATCCGTTGAACTACATGCCGTCACTGCCATTACTGGTAGTGCAATCATCAAGCCTTTAAGAACTTTATTAAGTTGCATCTTATTTTCCTTACGTTATCAAACTTAGTTTCTACAGCGACTAAGTGCTATAGATAGTTAAATGCCACAATAGTTAACACTATCAATAGCTAATAGAATGTATCACTTTAGCTAGAGAAACGGTGACCATGCAGGTGCTCTTACACGTCCGTTGGTTGCCGGTAATCTCGCTTTAAAACGCCCATCAATAGAAACCATCGAGAGTACGTTTGTCTTGTTGTAAATAGAGCTATAGATAACCATACCTCCATTCGGTGCAATACTTGGTGATTCATCTAACAATGTTTTTGTTAGTATCTGAACCGCACCAGTTTCCAAATCCTGTTTAGCCAAGTTAAAGCCTGAGTTGCTTCGATTTACCATGATTAGGAATCGTCCATCAGGAGTGATCTGACCACCTAAGTTTTGGCTACCTTGCCAAGTAATACGAGATGTCGAATTATTTGACAAATTTACATTATAAATCTGTGGTTTACCACCACGATCCGATGTGAAAATAAGAGACTTTCCATCTGGATGCCAGAATGGTTCAGTATTATTCGAACGGCCTCGGGTAACTTGAGTCAGCTTACGGCTAGCAAGGTCAAGTGTGTACACCTGAAGGCTGCCTGTTTTCGACAATACCAATGCTAATGTCTTACCATCTGGCGAGAATCTTGGCGCACCATTATGACGAGGATATGAAGTCACCTTCTCACGCTCACCTGTATAAATATTCATAATGAATATTTCAGCTTGGCCATTTTGGAAACTCACATAAGCCAGCTTTTTGCCATCTGGTGACCATGATGGCGACATAAGAGGCTGTTTAGATCGAAGTACCAAACGCTCATTAAAGCCGTCATAATCCGCCACACGAAGCTGATATGGGTACTTATCTTTATCGTTCACTACCACATAAGAAACACGTGTTAAGAACGCGCCTCTTTCACCAGTTAACTCTTCATAAACTAAATCAGAAATACGGTGTGCATACTCTCTCAAGCGTTTACCGGAGACCGTTGCCTTTTTATTAAACAGCACATGGTCTTTCGAAAGCACCAATTGACCTTCATCACTTAACGCTCGGCTTTGTCCTTTAGTCAATTGACCACGAACAATGTCGACCAATTGATAGTTCACCACATACTGCCCTTCGACATTTCTACTGATACTACCCGTCAGCAATGAATCAACACCTAGATTGGTCCAAGCATCAAAATTCACCTCAGTTTCACTGTAAGGCGTTTGAGGCATTTTGCTTGTCGGAACGGGGCTAAATTTACCACTGCGCTGTAAGTCAGAAGCAATAACTGCTGATACGTCATGTGGCAACGGTTCAGTTCCTTCCCAACGAAAAGGGACAATAGCGATAGGTCGTGCAGAGTTAATACCGTCTGTAATAACAATTTCTAATTTAGCAAAAGCTGAACTAGAAAAAAGAAAAGCCATAACAAACAAGCTTTTTAAAAAGTTACCTTTAAGCATAAGTTGTCCATTTCTCATTATGGGATGAACCGAAAATCAAAATCTCGGAATATATTTTGTAGTGACGAGTCCTGTGGAAAATCAAATTCTCTTGCTTTAACTGTCGCAGCCTTAGCGGCTGAGCATAACTGACGATTACCACTAACGACGGAGACCCTTTTCACTACAGCTTTACTTCCACCGATTGGTGTCAATTGAATGTTAAGGATGCACTCCTCACCACGGAACGAGTCTTCCATAAGCAGATTACGTTGTACCGTTTGTTGGTAAATCGATATATATCTAGCCTTCTCATCTTCCAAATGCTGGTTCAATGCTGCATTGTTGCTACTTTGTTCACTCTCAAGCCCTTCAAAGATGTCATTCAATGCTGCTTCTTGCTGTTTACGCTCTTTTTCAGCTCTTGCTGCCGCTTCCTTCTCCTTACGGGCTTTCTCTGCTGCCGCAGCAGCCTCTTTCTCTTTGGCTATGCGTTGCTTTTCAGCACGTTCAGCGGCTTCTTTTTCTTTACGAGCTTTTTCAGCGGCTTCTTGCGCGGCTTTTTCTTTTGCCACGCGTTCCTGTTCAGCTTTTGCGATTGCTGCTTCTTTAGCTTTACGCTCATTTTCAGCTTTCACCAACGCCGCTTCTTTCAGCTTACGGTCAGCTTCTGCTTTAGCGGCTTTCTTTTTTTCTTGCTGTAAACGCGCTTCTTCGACTTTACGTTGTTTTTCTTTTTCAACTCGACGCTTTTCAGCTTCACGGGTTGCTTTTGCTTCTTTCGCTTGCTGTTCTTTTAGCTTACGAATGTTTTCTTCTTCCGCTTTTCGATTCTTTTCAAGTCTTTCGCTTTCACGTCTGAGTTTGTCTAAACGCTCTTGCTCCTTCTTACTCGCCGCTTCTCGCTGTTGACGAATCTGTTGAGCTTGCTGGCGAACCAACTGAGGGTCAATCACTACAGCCTGAACCATCTGGCCAGTTGGCTTAGGTTCTGACATCGTGAAGTCCGCTCCCCAAATGAGCGCAACAAATAAAATGACGTGCAGCCCAAGTGAAATAAGAAGCGGTGATCTAAAATTATTGGATTTCTTATTAGTCGCTTTCATGAATGCTACGGAGCTATTCCCTTATATCCGTTAAAAGGCCAACCTTTGGCACACCTGCACGGCTTAATTCATCAAGTAATAAAACCACTTCAGCGTAAGGCGTTGCGGCATCACCACCAACCGCCACTGGAGAGTTTGGCTTCAAAGACAACTCAGCTTTCACTCGGACGATAATATCTTCCAATGATAAACCACGCTGTACTTCTTCGTTATTGACACTTAAACCAAGCTCACCGTCTTTGTTCACTTCAACAATAATAAAACTCGCGTTATCGTCACCCAGCAGATCTTGTGCAGACTTAGCGGTTGAAGCCTGAGGCAGCTCAACGTCGACACCTTGAGTTACAAACGGTGAAGTCACCATAAAAATGATCAGCAAAACAAGCATAACGTCAATGTAAGGTACAACGTTAATCTCTGCGGTCATTTTGCGTTTTTTAGGTTGGTATCCAGCCATCTATTATTCCCTGCCAGCCATCGCTTGACGGTGAAGAATACTGTGAAACTCTTCAGAGAAAGTCGCGTAGTTGTGTTCTAGCTTACCTACTCGGCTGCTGAAGCGGTTGTACGCCATTACTGCAGGAATTGCGGCGAACAGACCCATTGCCGTTGCAATAAGTGCTTCTGCAATACCAGGAGCAACCATAGCGAGTGTCGCTTGTTTCACTTCACCCAATGCGATGAATGAGTGCATAATGCCCCAAACCGTACCAAATAGGCCTATATAAGGACTGATAGAACCGACTGTCGCTAAGAAAGGTAAGTTCGTTTCTAGCTCGTCTACTTCACGGGCTACTGCAACGCGCATTGCACGCCCAGTGCCTTCCATAATAAAGTCAGGAGAAGTAGCGTTGGATTTGCGAAGGCGAGCAAACTCGGTGAAGCCTTCGTAAAAAATCTCTTCAGTACCAGACAGCTCATCTTTGCGCTTATTGCTTTCCTGATACAACTTAGCTAGGTCAACACCAGACCAAAATTTATCTTCAAACACTTCAGTTTGTTTAGAAGCTTGCGATAACACTTTACTTCTTTTTATGATCATTGCCCAAGAAACAACAGACATGCCCATTAGGATTAGCATGACCATTTTAACTAGAAAGCTAGCTTCTAAAATTAGGCCTAATATTGAGATTTCAGCAGTCACTATTCGTTAGCTCCGTAAGAATAAATGTTGGCATTGCCTTGGGTTTCATTTTTTGATTGTCTATACATGCTACCTTAACCAGTGCTTTACACAATGCTTTGCCATCAGGATTTACGATCTCTTGACAGAAGACCAAGGTAGCTCGCTTCAATTCGTAAATATTAGTAATAACTTGTAAAGAATCATCAAGGCGCGCGCCTTGAATAAAATCTATCTCCATATGTCGGACGACAAAACCTATACTTTGTTCTAACAATACTTGCTGAGAGACACCAATTGAGCGCAACATCTCGGTTCGAGCGCGTTCAAAAAACTTGAGATAATTAGAATGGTACACCACGCCACCCGCATCGGTGTCTTCGTAATATACGGTTACTGGCCACTTAAACGGCTTAGATAATCCTTGCAAATTGATACCACAACCCAAAAACGATAAAGATATTACTATAACCTAACTCATTTTCATTAATAGTATATGGCAGTGAATTTTTGATTTAACAGACGAAAAAAGAGGCCATCTGTATAAGATGACCTCTTTTTGGCTAAAAACCCAACAAGTATAAAGGTTCACGTTGTTATGAACCTAAATCCTTTGCCTTTTATAGAAGGCGCAGCACCGTTAGGTAGAGCAAAATTGTGAGTGAAACGTATGGGCTAAACAGTAGCTGCCACATCCAAGCTCTTGGCTTAAATCCGATACCGTAAACCATGCTTGAGCATACTGCCCAAATAAACATTGGCCCGATGATCGCGTTAAAGCCACCGATGCTCGTCGCATACGCTTCAGGATCCCACATCACTAAACCAACATGCATGAAACCCAATACTAGAGATAAAGCTCTTAGCAGAGTCTTATCCATTGGTTGATGCAGTTTAGCGATTTGCTCTGCGAGATTACTCACTGTCTTTGTCCATCATTTCTGAATGCTCTAGCCATAGAGCATTGATGATGCCGAATGCACATGCTAGAAGTACACCCAAAATCCATGCGAAATACCACATAAAATTTCTCCTAAGTTATTTAACTTCTAGCTTAGTAAGCTGAAACGTCGTTATCTTCGATGTGTTTCTTATCCAGACGACCGAACATTTTGTAGTATGTCCAAGTTGTGTAGCCAAGAATCACAGGAACCATTACCGCAGCAACCATTGTCATCAAACCTAGTGTTAGTTCACTCGCTGTTGAATCCCACATAGTCAAACTATGGTTAGGGTTCAAACTTGATGGCATAACGAATGGGAACATTGCAAAACCAGCCGTTAAGATAACACCTGCGTTAGACAGGCTCGAAAACAAGAATGCGAAACCACCACGCTCAAAGCGAGATGCAATCACAGCTAATAGAGGCATTGCGACACCAAGAATTGGCGCTGCCCACATTGCAGGATACGTTTCGAAGTTTGTCATCCAAGCACCAACTTGAAGTGATACCTCTTTGTTTAATGGGTTCGAATCTGCAAAGGTGTCAATCGTGCTTGTGATTACATAACCTTCAATAGACTGAACCCAGAAACCACCAATAACGAACAGAGCAATAGCAACAAGGCCTGAAATCTGAGCTACACGACGAGCACGGTTATGTAATTCCTCTGTTGTCTTCATTTGAAGCCATGTTGCACCTTGCATAACGAACAACATCAGAGCCAACACACCACAAAGCAATGCAAAAGGGTTTAGCAAGGCAAAGAATGTGCCATGGTACTTTGACATCATTAAGTCATTCAGGTCGAATGGTACACCTTGTAGTAGGTTACCAAATGCCACACCGAAAATGATTGGCGGCACTGTGCCACTGCAGCAAAGAGCGTAGTCCCAAGCTTTACGCCATTTTGGGTTTTCAATCTTAGAACGGTAATCAAGAGCAAGTGGACGTAGCCAAAGCGCGGCTAACGTCGCGTACATTGCAAAATAGAAACCGGAGAAAGACGTCGCATAAACCAGAGGCCATGCAGCAAACAATGCGCCACCCGCCGTGATTAACCAAACTTGGTTACCATCCCAGTGCGGTGCAATAGTGTTAATCATGACACGACGTTCTGTGTCACTCTTACCGATAACAGGAGAAAGAGCTGCAACACCCATATCAAAGCCATCAGTTACGGCGAAACCAACCAGTAGAACACCGATCAGTACCCACCAAATAAGTCGTAAGCTTTCGTAATCAAACATAATATTCCCTCACTTATACTTCGACTGAACGGCTAACTTTGTCTTCAACAGAGTTATCGTTTTGTTCGAAGTGATAACGGCCTGTCTTTAGACTACTTGGACCTTTACGCGCGAATTTCAGCATTAGGTAAACTTCTGCAATCAAGAACACGGTGTACAGTGCAAGAATTGCGAATAGAGAACTCCAAAGCTGTTCAATAGTTAATGCTGATGCAGCAACGTTAACTGGTAGAATTTCACCAACCGCCCACGGTTGACGACCAAACTCAGCAACGAACCAACCAGCTTCAATCGCAATCCAAGGCAGTGGAATTGAGAATAATGCAGCTCTAAGAATCCATGGTTTTTGTTCGATTTTCTGACGGCATGTTTGAACAAACGCAGCACCGAATACAAACAGCATAATGAAGCCACAAGCAACCATTAGACGGAATGACCAGAATAGAGGCCAAACCGTTGGGATTGAATCATCCGCAGCCATTTGGATTTGCTCTTCTGTTGCATCAACAACGTCGTCTGTGTAGCGCTTAAGAAGCAAGCCGTAACCTAAATCACCTTTTACTTCATCGAAAGCCGCCATATTTTCTTCAGACTTGTCGCCTGCACGTAGCTTTTCAAGCAAATCGTACGCATACATACCCGTGCGGATACGATCAACGTGGTCATCACGTAAGTCACGCAGACCCGTTACTTCCTTATCAAGAGAACGTGTTGCGATAATACCCATTACGTAAGGAATTTTAATTGCGTAGTCAGTATTCATTGTTTCTTGATTTGGAATACCAAAAACAGTAAATGCGGCTGGTGCTTCTTCCGTATGCCACTCTGCTTCAACAGCAGCTAACTTCACTTTTTGAACTTCACCAAGCTCGTAACCAGATTCATCACCTAGTACGATTACTGATAAAATCGCTGCCATACCAAATGATGCTGCAATCGCAAAAGAACGACGTGCAAAGGCAAGATCACGACCTTTAAGAATGTAGTATGAGCTGATACCAAGGATGAACATAGCACCCGTTGTGTAACCAGACGCTACTGTGTGTACGAATTTAACCTGCGCTACTGGGTTTAGTACAACTTCTGCGAAGCTCACCATTTCCATACGCATCGTTTCAAAGTTAAATTCCGCACCCACTGGGTTTTGCATCCAGCCGTTTGCTACTAATATCCAAAGCGCAGAAAAGTTAGAACCAAGAGCGACTAACCACGTTACCGCTAAGTGTTGACGCTTCGACAATCTGTCCCAACCGAAGAAGAAAAGACCAACAAAAGTAGACTCTAGGAAGAATGCAACAAGCGCTTCAATAGCCAACGGAGCACCAAAGATGTCGCCAACATAGTGAGAATAGTATGACCAGTTAGTACCAAACTGGAACTCCATGGTTAAGCCTGTCGCTACACCAAGAGCAAAGTTAATACCAAACAATTTACCCCAGAACTTAGTCATGTCCTTGTAAATTTGCTTGCCAGTCATTACATAAACTGACTCCATAATGGCAAGTAAAAACGCCATCCCTAAAGTCAGTGGAACAAATAGGAAGTGATACATCGCTGTAAATGCAAACTGCAATCGCGACAGATCAACAACATCAATCATGGTAACTCCTTTGTGTCGGCTGAATGACACTTTTGTGAATATTCACCTCAAAAATCCATGTTAAAACAATTTATGCAATTGTTATTACAAGTTGAAATTTGTAGCAAAAACGTACCGTTATAGTTAGATTATTGTTAAGCATGAGCTAATATAGCTGGCGCTAATATTACTGGTAAAATCAGTATGTTTCAAAAGGTTTATGGGAGAACCCTGCGTTGATTTGTATCAAATTTATTCTAGCAAATTAGAGTTATTTTTGAACAGTTATGATTAAAATCACACCAATTTAGCTTGTCTTAATAACAGTGCATGATATCTGTGACAAAAGCTCATCACCACTTCAACATACGAACTACAACTACCCATAAAGTATTAACAAAATATATGACAACTTATTTCATTTTTTGTTAACCAAATCAAACTTGAAATCAAAGTTTCCACTTTTAACATCCACTACTCAGCCTTTTTACCTATTAGCTAAAAAAATTGTTATTCACTAAAAACAAAAAAATCCCAGTGCTTATGCAACTGGGATTTTTATAAATGAATAATTTAACGATTAGAAGGTTTATCTATTCCGAAGTGCAAATAGGCTCTGTCGGTAGCAATTCGACCTCGTGGAGTTCTTTGTAGATAACCTTGTTGAATTAAATATGGTTCTAGCACATCTTCAATGGTGTCTCTCTCTTCACCAATTGCGGCTGCCATATTGTCGATACCAACCGGACCACCACCAAACTTCTCCATAATTGCGAGTAGAAGCTTTCTATCCATGTAATCGAAACCTTTCGCATCGACATCCAGCATGTTAAGCGCTTTATCAGCAACCTCAGGACAAATATGACCATCCCCTTTGACCTCTGCATAATCACGTACACGACGCAGCAAACGGTTAGCAATACGAGGTGTACCACGCGCACGGCGAGCAACTTCTAACGCGCCTTCTGACTCCATCGAAAGACCGAGACAATCTGCGCTTCTCTGAACAATATTTTGTAGATCTTCAACTTTATAGTACTCAAGGCGTTGAGTAATACCAAAACGATCACGTAATGGAGAGGTCAACGAACCAGCACGAGTGGTTGCGCCGATCAAAGTAAAAGGAGGGAGATCGATCTTGATAGAACGCGCCGCAGGCCCTTCACCAATCATAATGTCCAGTTGGTAATCTTCCATTGCTGGATACAAAACCTCTTCAACCACAGGGCTTAGTCGATGAATCTCATCAATGAACAGCACATCATTCTCTTCAAGGTTTGTCAGCAATGCCGCTAAGTCACCCGCTTTTTCTAGCACAGGCCCTGAAGTAGTCCGTATGTTCACATCCATTTCATTGGCAACAATGTTAGCCAATGTGGTTTTACCCAAGCCTGGAGGACCAAATATCAACAGATGATCGAGCGCCTCGCTACGTAATTGTGCCGCTTTGATGAAAATCTCCATCTGGCCACGAACGTGATCCTGACCTTGATAATCGGCTAATGCTTTTGGTCGTATCGCGCGGTCAATAACATCTTCATCTTTAAAGACCGGATTATCAGGAGCAATGAGGCGATCTGCTTCAATCATAGGGGTTCCAATTTGAGAGCTCTAACTCTGTTATATCTAATTTCTAACTCGATGTTTTGTTGTCCACGACGTTGAACGTGAAACGGCTGAACACCAATATAGTGGAGGCTTACCTGCAGCATATAAAACCCTGCAAAAAAGTAAGATCTATTTAAACCATCGACTTCAATGCTTCGCGAATCAACTGTTCACTCGTCATGCCTTCTTTAGCCACTTGAGAAACAACCTTAGAAGCTTGAGTTGGTTTATAACCTAATGCAAGTAGTGCACTTACCGCTTCTTCTTCAGCATCATGAACCGTCGGCACAGAATCAATAGGTGCTGCATCCGTCGCAGGCGTGAACAAATCACCGACGCCCCACCCTTTCAAACGGTCTTTCATTTCAACAACAAGTCGCTCTGCCGTCTTCTTACCAACACCCGGCAATTTTACCAACGTAGAAATATCTTCGCGTTCAACACTTTGAATAAACTGGCTAGCCGTCATACCTGAAAGGATACCAAGGCCTAGCTTAGGGCCAACACCGTTCGCTTTGATAACTTCGCGGAATAGCGCTCGCTCTTTAATAGTGTTGAAACCATAAAGCAGTTGTGCATCTTCACGTACAACAAAGTGAGTGTAGATAATTGCCTCTTCGCCCACGTTTGGTAATTCATAAAAACAGCTCATTGGCATTTGAACTTCATAGCCAACGCCACTCACTTCGATTAATAACTCTGGTGGCTGTTTTTCTATTAATATACCGCGTAGACGTCCGATCACAATTCACTCTCTTGGTGGAACATAATTTGAGGGACAGAATATAAAAGAACTGGATGCTTATCCAGTTCTTTATGTTTATTAGAGTGATTTATTTACACTTGCTTGGCTTGTGAAGCCGCATTATTCAAGCTTTTAAGAAAGCACTAAGATCTAGGTTAACGGTAACGCCCTTTTTTTGCTCCAGTTGCTTTACCAGCAAGTGCAACTAAGGTTTTATTGGTGTTCGCGTGAGTGATTGCTACACCCAGAGCATCGGCTGCATCGGCCTGTGGCTTGGCAGGTAGCTTAAGCATGCTCATTACCATGTTCTGAACCATAGACTTGTCCGCGCCGCCATTACCTGTCACCGCTTGCTTAATTAAACGAGCCGCGTATTCATGAACAGGCAAATCCGCATTTACAGCCGCTACTATTGCGCTACCACGAGCTTGACCAAGTTTAAGCGCCGAATCCGCATTCTTCGCCATGAAGACCTGCTCTATCGCAAACACATCCGGCTGGAATTGAGTGATGATTTCACTTACACCCGCATAAATTTGCTTTAGTCGACCCGGTAACTCTTTTTCAGAGGTGCGAATGCAACCACTCCCTAAGTAATATAGGTGGCGGCCATTTTGACGAATAACACCGTAACCGGTAATGCGTGAGCCAGGGTCAATCCCTAAGATAATAGACATAACTTCAAATACTGATTATTTATACATGCTTTATGAGCTTAGTATATCGAACGCAAAAAAAAATGCCCGTCAAATTACGGGCATTTCTATTCACTTAAAAGATAGAGTACTTAGCTTATTCGGCTGACTCTTCTTTTTGTGCAACTTTAACAGCGATTGCTAGCTCTTCCAATGATGCTGGGTTCGCTAGGCTTGGCGCGTCTGTTAGTAGACATGCTGCAGCGGTTGTTTTCGGGAATGCGATAACGTCACGGATGTTCTCTGTACCACAAAGTAGCATTGCTAGACGGTCAAGACCGAATGCTAGACCAGCGTGTGGTGGAGTACCGTATTGAAGAGCATCTAGTAGGAAGCCGAACTTCTCTTGCTGCTCTTGTGCTTCGATACCTAGGATACCGAATACCGCTGTTTGCATTTCTGCGTTGTGAATACGTACAGAACCGCCGCCTACTTCGTAGCCGTTGATTACCATGTCGTATGCATCAGAGTTTGCTGCTGCTGGGTTCGCTTTAAGCTCTTCCGCGTTCACACCTAGTGGTGATGTGAATGGGTGGTGCATTGCGTGTAGGTTACCTTCGCCGTCTTCTTCGAACATTGGGAAGTCAACAACCCACAGTGGAGCCCATGCAGATGTGTCTGTTAGCTCTAGATCAGTACCTAGTTTAAGACGAAGTGCGCCCATTGCTTCAGCAACGATACCCGCTTTGTCTGCGCCGAACAGAATGATATCGCCAGATTCAGCTTGAGTGCGATCGAGAATACCGTTGATTACGTCTTCGCTTAGGAACTTAGCAACTGGAGATTGAATACCTTCCATGCCTGCAGCACGGTCGTTAACCTTCATCCAAGCTAGGCCTTTCGCGCCGTAGATGTTTACGTGTTCAGCGTAACCGTCGATTTGCTTACGAGTTAGCTTAGCACCACCTGGTACACGGATAACCGCTACGCGACCTTTTTCGTCGTTAGCTGGGCCAGAGAATACTTTGAACTCAACGTCTTTAACCAAGTCAGCAACGTCAACTAGCTCTAGTGGGTTACGTAGATCTGGCTTATCAGAACCGAAACGACGAATCGCTTCAGAGAAAGGCATTACTGGGAATTGACCTAGTTCAACATCTAGAAGTTCTTTCCACATATCGTGAACAAGCTTCTCAGTCACGTTACGTACTTCTTGAGAAGTCATGAACGATGTTTCGATATCGATTTGAGTAAATTCAGGCTGACGGTCAGCACGTAAATCTTCATCACGGAAACATTTAACGATTTGGTAGTAACGGTCAAAACCAGACATCATCAGCAGTTGCTTGAACAGCTGAGGAGATTGAGGAAGTGCGTAGAAGCTACCTTTGTGAACACGGCTTGGTACTAGGTAATCACGAGCACCTTCTGGTGTCGCTTTCGTTAGTACTGGCGTTTCGATGTCTAGGAATAGGTTCTCATCTAGGAAACGACGAACGAAGCTAGAAGCACGTGCACGAAGCTTGATACGGTCGCTCATTTCTGGACGACGAAGATCGATGTAACGGTACTTAAGACGCTGCTCTTCAGAGTTCGTTTGGTTGAAGTCTAGTGGAAGCGCTTCTGAACGGTTGATGATCTCTAGACCAGTCGCGTAAAGTTCTACTTCACCAGTAGCCATGTCTTTATTTACTTGGCTGTCCGGACGAACACGTACTTCACCAGTAAACTTGATACAGAATTCATTACGCAGTTGGTTAGCGATCGGGAAGATATCTTTCATATCTGGATCGACAACAACCTGAACGATGCCTTCACGATCACGCATATCAATAAAGATAAGACCGCCTAAATCACGGCGACGGTTTACCCAGCCGCACAATTCTACAGTTTGTCCCGCCAGGGACTTGTTCAGGTTACCACAGTAATGGGTACGCATAATGAATTTCCCAATCTCTTAATAATTTACTAATTTCCAAGCTGTAGGTGTCAAAATAGCCCTACAAAGCTTTTCACCTAACGAAGCGAGGAATCATTTATACGCGGAAACTCGCTTAAAATCGACCTTCCACATTCGAATTTATTATGTTTTATCTGGCTTTACTGCTTTTTAGCCCATCAAGTGCGCAAAGATTCATCAAAACCAAAAAAATTGGCATAATTATATCTCGAAAGTACCGTAATCGGCAAAAGTCTCGTACAGTAGATTTGCACTTCAACTAAAAATTTTTTGTAATAACTAATGACGCGATGACAAATAGCGTGATAACTAACGGTGTAATAACAATGGAAACTTTACCTCTAAGACTTGGCTTAACAATGTGGTCTCATTCTGAGTGGCAAAGTCAGTTCTATGGCAAGGGGACAAAGCCTGCAGAACGCCTAGAAAAATACACCCAAGTTTTTCATACCGTTGAAGGCAACACGACCTTTTACGCTACGCCGAGTATGTCTACCGTTCATAACTGGAAAGCCGCGAGTCACGATGATTTCAGGTTCACTTTCAAGCTACCTAAATTCATAACCCACCAGCAACAACTCAGGCATTGCCAAGCCGAACTCAAAGAGTTCTTAACGACCATGTCACCACTCCATGATCGCATTGGTCAATGGACGATTCAGCTACCACATAGCTTTGAACCTAGCATGCTCCCAGTGCTACAAAAGTTTTGTACATTATTTCCAAAAGACATGCAGCTTGGTGTTGAAGTCCGTCACTTGGGTTTCTTTGACAAAGGTGATGCCGAAAAACGCTTCAACCAATGGCTGGTTGAAGAAGGTATCAATCGCATCATTATGGATAGCCGCCCCGTATTTTCCGCGCCGCCAACCACAGAGGCAGTGATCGATGCACATCAGAAGAAGCCACGCGTACCCGTTCATGCGATTGCAACCGCCAACAACCCAATGATTCGATTCATTGGCCACCCTGATCAAGAGCCTAACATCGAGTTTTTTAAACCATGGTTTAACAAAATTCCAAACTGGCTTAGTGAAGGCAAACAACCATATTTGATGATCCACACTCCAGACAACAACCACGCGCCTGAACTTGCAATTGATGTATATCAGCGATTGCAAAAGCAAGTATCTGAAAATACTTCATTATTATTGCCCGATCTGGCTCAGTTTCCAGCTCAGAAAGGCAATCACCAAATATCAATGTTTTAATCCCACTCTCTCGTATAGAGCCAAACATCAGGACTAATCTCAGTTTTCGTGACAGCAGTCTTTTTTTTACGTAAAATACGCCCCCTTTTATTTGGTACGAATTTCGGACCAATTACGCTGACTGTCGAGAGAAAATGCCATGAGCAACACAGACAATATCTTTTCCGCTCCTATTGATAAAATTGGAGACTTCACCTTTGATGCAAGGGTTGCTGAAGTATTTCCGGATATGATTCAACGCTCGGTGCCTGGCTACAGCAATATCATCTCTGCGATCGGCATGTTAGCTGAGCGCTTCGTAAAACCGCATTCAAATATATATGACCTAGGTTGCTCTCTTGGCGCGGCTACGCTTTCAATGCGCAGACACATTCAGCAAGAAGGCTGCACGATTTTCGCTATCGACAACTCAGAAGCCATGGTTGAGCGCTGTAAATTACACGTTAACGCTTACCGCAGTGACACGCCGGTAGAAGTAATCGAAGCTGATATTCGTGAAGTAGAAATCAAAGATGCTTCTGTTGTGGTACTTAACTTTACGCTGCAATTCTTGTCTCCAGACGACCGATACACTTTGCTTGAAAAAATTCACGCAGGCTTACGCCCAGGTGGCATCTTAATTCTGTCAGAAAAATACGTATTCGAAGATGAAAGCTCAAACGAGCTGCTTATCGACCTGCATCATGATTTCAAACGTGCTAACGGTTACAGCGAGCTAGAGGTAAGCCAGAAACGCAGCGCAATTGAAAACGTGATGCGGCCTGACTCGGTCAAGGTTCATAAAGAACGTTTTCAAAAAATCGGTTTTTCTAGTTGCGAAGTTTGGTTCCAGTGTTTCAACTTTGGTTCGATGTTCGCTATCAAATAAAACACAAACATAATCAGTTAGAGACGATTCATTCGGACTTTAACCACTAATTTCCTGTGTTGTGATGCTCAGCGTCACACACATTATGAATTCCACAACGGTTTATATTACCCATGTTTAATTTTGCTAATTTTTATCAACTTATCGCCCAAGATACTCGCCTTCAGCCGTGGTTAAACGTCCTGCCACAGCAACTGACCGATTGGCAAAATGCAGAGCACGGTGACTTCGACCGTTGGTTACGTGCACTAAACAAGATTCCACAAGGTGTGCCTGACCAAATTGATTTGAAAAACTCAGTGACCATTGGCAGCTCAACACCGTTCCACACCGGTGAGCTTAAAAAGTTAGAAAGCTTACTGAAGACTTTCCACCCTTGGAGAAAAGGCCCTTACACGGTTCACGACATTCATATCGATACGGAATGGCGCAGTGACTGGAAATGGGATCGCGTGCTTCCACATATCACCCCACTAAAAAACCGCTCGGTGCTCGATGTGGGTTGTGGCAATGGTTACCACATGTGGCGCATGCTTGGCGAAGGCGCTCGCCTAACGGTGGGTATCGACCCTTCTCACCTTTTCTTGGTTCAGTTTGAAGCTATCCGTAAGTTAATGGGCGATGACCAACGTGCTCACCTGTTACCTCTAGGCATAGAGCAACTCCCAAAATTGGAAGCCTACGACACAGTATTTAGCATGGGCGTGCTATACCACCGACGTTCACCGCTTGATCACTTAATTCAACTGAAAGACCAATTGGTATCTGGCGGTGAGTTAGTGCTTGAAACCTTAGTGATTGAAGGCGATGAAAATGCAGTCCTAGTTCCTGTTGACCGTTACGCGCAGATGAGAAACGTCTACTTCTTCCCTTCAGCTCGCGCACTGAAACGTTGGCTTGAACAGGTTGGCTTTGAAGACGTTCGTATCGTTGACGAAAATGTCACCACTATAGGAGAACAACGCACAACGGAATGGATGACACATAACTCTCTGCCAGATTACCTAGATCCGAACGATCCGAGTAAAACGGTTGAAGGCCACCCTGCACCAAGGCGTGCGATTTTGGTAGCAACAAAGCCATAGATTCTCAGCCCACAAAATAATAGCTACTGAGGGAAAAATGAGGGGTTATTTTGCGTGTAAACCCATCATTTTTTCGCAGTACACTTTGACCAAAGAGCCCCAAAATTGACGCCTGTTTAATAAGTAAGCTATTTAAGATTGCGATAATTGGCGTAGCGCTCACATTGCGATTCAATATGACCAGACTCTAACATTAGGATGCTTCACGCATGCTTTCCGGTAGGATAAACTGCTAAATAGTATGAACTATTCTCTAATTCCCAAAGGTTTTTTTATGTTTAAGCGATTATCGCCAATTGTGGCGGTTGGTTTGCTCTCTGGCTGCACCCTCACTAACGGTGCGACCTACCACCAAGAAACGCTCGACGCAATTTCCCACTCAGAGGCAAACATCGCAAATAAAGTTCAGAATCTTGAACTACAAATGAGTAACCAAAGCGACTATATTGAAAGCCTAGAAGATGAAATTACGACTCTTTCTAGTCAACTAAATGCTCATCTAATTCGTATTGAACACAAGGTTATTGAAGAGCAAGAGGAAGAAGAACCTGAAGTCGTTGTCGCTGACCCTGTCACCCCGACGTTACAACCTACCATCTTAGGCGGAATCGAGAAGGTATCTATCGACTCGATAAAACAAAGCTTTGACGCTCGTGTTGATACCGGCGCAACCACCTCCTCTTTAAATGCCGTCGATATTAAAGAATTCGAACGTAACGGTAAGAACTGGGTTAAATTCCACCTAGACGACCAAGCAGAAGCAGAAAAAGAACAAAAATGGATCGAAGCACCTGTTATACGTTATGTGAAAATCCGACAATCAACAAATGATCAGACAGAGCGAAGAGCGGTGATTGAATTATGGGTGAAAGTTGGAAAAATCCATGAAAAAGCGCAATTTACATTGGCGGATCGCTCTCAAATGAGTCACCCTGTATTACTAGGGCGCGAATTTATCAAAGACATCGCGCTAGTGGATGTAAGCAAAACGTACGTACAAACGGAAGCTAAATAACAATAGTAGGGCAAGCTATGACGTCAAGAATTCCATTTTATATTTCTATTTTCCTGCTCATTGTGGCAGGTATAACGCTAAGTATGTTTAGGCATACAACCTACGGTGTACCTTGGACTCCAGGAGAAACTAGACAAGTATGGGACATTGAAGCTCGTATCGAATTCAATGCAATAGGTAAAGAAGCAAAGGTTTCATTAGCAGCTCCTCACACTCAGTCTAATTACACACTTATCGGTGAATCAGCTTCATCACCAGGCTACGGTATCTCCTACTTGAATACAGAGTCAGGTCGCCGTGCAGAGTGGTCTATTCGTTATGCAGATGGTCCTCAAACCATCTACTACAAAACACAATTTCTAGTCGACAACCAAGCTAAAGTAAACGATGCACCACCAGAAGGTGAAATAACGCAACCAAGCTTCGACGGTCCAGAAGAAGCGGCATCTCTTGCTCTGATAGATAGAGCAACAAAGCGTTCCGCAGACAACCTAACCTTTACTCGTGAGTTGATTAAAACGCTTAACGATCCTGATAGTCAAAACTCTGCTCTAATTCTGAATAACATGACGAAAGTTGAAGCGACACACAAGCTACTTTCGACAGCCAAAATTCACAACAAAGTAGTCGGTGTTATTGAATTGGAAGATGGACGTCGTCGACAATCAATCCAACACATGATCCAAATCTGGGACAATGACCAGTGGATTTTGTTCTCTCCAGAGTCGAGTCAACGACAAGTTCAACCAAACCTACTTATCTGGGATGAATCCAACGTTTCTCTGCTAGATGTTGTTGGTGGTCAGAACAGTAAAGTTCATTTCTCTATGATTGCTCAGGAAGTATCTCCAACTGAAGCAACCAACAACAAGGTTTCAGCTGATCGATTATTGAACCTATCGATTCACAGCCTGCCGCTAGAAGAGCAAGCGATGTTCAAAACCATCATGCTTATTCCTATCGGTGCACTGATTGTTGTTTTCCTACGCGTGATCATCGGTTTGAAAACATCTGGTACGTTCATGCCAGTTCTGATTGCCGTGGCGTTTGTTCAAACACAATTAATAACGGGTATTGTCGGTTTCCTATTAATTGTCGGTACCGGTCTGGTGATACGAAGTTACTTATCAAAACTCAACTTACTCCTGGTAGCTAGGATATCCGCCGTCATCATTACAGTAATCATGATCATCTCCGTGTTTACCGTGGTCGCATTTAAGGTCGGTCTGACAGAAGGTCTATCCATTACGTTCTTCCCAATGATCATCCTATCTTGGACTATCGAACGTATGTCTATTCTATGGGAAGAAGAAGGCGCGAAAGAAGTCGTGTTACAAGGTGGTGGTTCTCTGTTTACCGCTATTCTTGTTTATTTAGGCATGACGAACCCATTCATTCAGCACTTAACGTTTAACTTTATTGGTCTACAGCTTGTTATTCTAGCAACCATCTTGCTACTAGGTAACTATACTGGCTACCGTCTAACCGAGCTTCGTCGCTTTAAACCGCTAGCGGAGGACTAAGTTATGTTTGATCAGTTTACTTCACCGTTTAGGTTGAAAGACAAAGGCATAATGGGAATGAACAAGCGTAACCATAGCTATATTGGTCGCTACAATGATCGTTCCAAGTATCCACTCGTTGATGACAAGCTTAAGACTAAGATCATTGCAGAACAGGCAGGCGCAACTGTACCGAAGTTGATTGGCGTTATTAGTCACCAAGCTGAAGTGAAAACAATCCACAAGATGGTTAAAGAGTGGCCGGGTTTCGTAATCAAGCCAGCTCAAGGTAGTGGTGGTAAAGGCATCCTTGTTGTGACATCTCACAAGGATGGCGTTTATACCAAGCCATCCGGTTCAACCATCAATGAAGAAGATGTAGAACGCCATATCAGTAACGCTCTAGCGGGCCTTTTCTCTCTGGGTGGCAAGAACGACGTAGCCGTAGTTGAAAACCTCATCAAGTTTGACGAGTGTTTCGATGGCTTTAGTTATGAAGGTGTGCCCGATGTACGAATCATCGTATTCAAAGGCTATCCTGTGATGGCTATGATGCGCCTTTCCACTTCTGCTTCTGACGGCAAGGCAAACTTACACCAAGGCGCTGTGGGGGTTGGTATTTGTATTGCTACCGGAAAAGCCGTCCGTGCGGTCCAGTTTGACCACCCTGTGACTCACCACCCAGATACCGGTAAAGAACTGGCGCTACTTCAAGTACCGCATTGGGAAAAGCTGCTAACTCTTGCATCAAGCGCTTGGGAAATGACAAGTCTTGGTTACATGGGTACTGACATGGTTTTAGACCAAGAAGAGGGCCCTATGGTACTGGAACTCAACGCTCGTCCTGGGTTAGCAATACAGATTGCAAACGGCGCGGGTTTGCTTCCTCGCTTACACCATATTGAAAACATAGGCACACCCGCCGAATACCCAAAAGCAGCAGAGCGCGTTGCATACGCCGCTAAGCAATTCGGTGTTCACGGTAACGAGATTGTTCCGAACTAAGCTATTTGCTGACTAGGTCACTTGATACCTAATTAGAGCTCAACAAAAAAGCCGCGTAACTCTCAGAGTTATGCGGCTTTTTAATGCCTGCCATCGTCACCTAGCTAATATGATTAAGCCTCTGTTACTTCACTCTCAGGCTCGCGAATAGGATCAATACGCACAGCCGCTACCTTAAACTCAGGGATCTTGGCATGCGGATCTGTCGCAGTGGTAGTCAAACGGTTAACCGGTGATTCTACGAAATGGAATGGAATAAACACCACGCCCATTTGCATTCGCTTAGTCACAAACGCTGCGATTTCGATTTCACCACGACGAGTTGATACTTTGATCACCTGACCATTCGAGATACCTAGCGCTTCAGCATCATGAACACTCACCATGGCACGGGGCCCTGCTAAGTTATCCAGCCCTTTGGTTTTACGTGTCATGGTTCCGGTGTGGAACTGCTCCAATACCCGCCCCGTTGTTAGCACTAATGGGAATTCTGAATCCGGCAGCTCTGCCGCATACCGAAACGGAATCGCTTCCATTTGACCACGCCCGCGAGTGAATTGGGTTTGGTGCATGATGCGAGTGCCGTCTGGGTTGTTCTTATTACTCGGCCACTGTACGCCATTAACCGTTATGTTCTCCCAACGTAAACCACCATACTGTGGCGTTACACGTGCTATCTCATTGGTAATGTCCGCAACCGAATCGTAGCTCCAACCACCGCCCATCGCATTAGCAAGCAACTGGATAATCACCCAATCCTCTTTCGCGTCACCTGGAGGTAGCACCGCTGGGTTAATACGCTGAACGCGTCGCTCAGTATTGGTAAAGTGACCTGACTTTTCAGCGAACGAGCAAGATGGCAGAACCACATCGGCATACTGCGCCGTTTCAGTTAAGAAGATATCTTGAACGACAAGGAAATCCAACGCTTCAAGCCCTTCAATCACGTGCGCTTGGTTTGGATCACTAAGCACTGGATTTTCGCCCATCACGTATAAACCACGTACATCTCGATTACACGCACCATCAATAATCTCGGTCAACGTTAACCCCGTTTCAGCAGGCAAATCAGCAACGCCCCACTCCATCGCGAACTTTTGGCGAACCATTGGGTTATACACTTTCTGATAGCCTGGCAGGTTGTTTGGCAATGCGCCCATGTCACATGCACCTTGAACATTGGATTGGCCACGCAGTGGGTTGATACCACCACCTTCAATACCGATGTTGCCACACAAGAGCTGCAGGTTAGCAATTGAGCGAACGTTATCGTGACCAGTAGTGTGTTGCGTAATGCCCATCGAGTAGTACACCGCTGTGCGCTCTGCAGTACCAATCAATCGTGCCATTGCGAAGATGTCTTCCGCTTTAACGCCAGTCACCAGCTCTACTTTGTCTAGTGAATAGCTTGGTGACATCACCTCTTGGAGCAAGGTATCAAAGCCATCGACACGATCTTCGATATACTCTTGGTCATACCAACCGTGTTTGATGATCTGTTGCATCACACCGTTAATCAGCATCACATCGGTACCCGGTCTGTGCGCTAAATAAAGCTCAGCATGGTCAGCAATATCGATTCTTTTAGGATCGGCGACAATCAAACGAGCACCGTTATGCCTCACAGCCTGTTTGATGTGTGAGCCGATAATTGGGTGCGCGGATGTAGTGTCTGAACCAATGATAAAGATAACATCTGAGTGTTTGATACTTGGGATATCATTAGTCATCGCCCCGCTGCCCAGCGAAGCTTCTAAACCTGTAACAGTCGAAGCATGACAAAGGCGCGCACAGTGATCGACGTTATTGGTGCCTAGCTCGCGACGTATAAATTTTTGGAACGCATAGTTATCTTCGTTGGTGGTTTTAGCCGACGAAAAACCCGCCAAAGCGTTACTGCCAAAGCCTTGCTTAATCGCGGTAAACTTCTCGGCAATAAGCTTGACTGCTTCATCCCAGCTTGCAGGTTGCAACCAGCCATCTTTACGAATTAGTGGTGTGGTTAAACGCGCATGACTGCCCACAAAGTCGAAGCCGAATCGTCCCTTAACACACAACATGCCTTCATTAACCGGTGAATCACCGCCCTCGATATAGCGGATTTTGTTTTTCTGCTCATCGATATGCATGGTTAGCTTACAGCCGACACCGCAATAAGTGCAGATGGTATCGACTTTCTTAAGTACGTCTGTGTCTCCCTGCTTTCTATCACGAGCATCGACCATTGCACCGGTCGGACACGCCTGAATACACGATCCACATTGAACGCAGTTTGAGTCGCCCATTAAGGTCTTGTCCGCACCAAAGTTAGGGCGACATTCAGGTCTTGGTGCAGGTTTGCCATCGGATTGATTCATAAAGCTTAAAACGCCATGGACATTCTGTTCTCGACACGCTTGGATACACTGGCCGCAACTGATACAGCGGTTGGCGTCAAAGATAATAAATTCTGAGCTATCATCGACTGAAAATTTTTGTCTTGTTAAACCGACCTTCGCTTCTTCTGCACGTATCGCCTGCCAGCTCTCATTCGAAGCCACATCGATTTTGTATTCTGGATGGGTTTGCGTTGCTTTGTATTCGGTCGAGTAGTCTCGTAGGTCGCAATCGGTATTAGCTTGGCAGCCACACTCTAAACATCTTGCAGCTTCAGCAATGGCATCGGCATTATCAAAGCCTGTTTCTACTTCCTCAAAACTTTGCTCGCGCTGCTCTGGGGTGAGCTCTGGCATGATTTTACGAGCCATGCGTTGTATCGACTGATATTGCTCAGGATCCACCGCTTTGAGCTGTTTGTGCTTTCTTGAGTTAAACGGTTTAGCCGGAATATTTTCCATATCACCATGGAAGAAGCGATCGATCGCTTGTGCAGCAATACGCCCATCCCCCACCGCTTCAACCGCGGTTGCAGGGCCGCGTCGGAAATCACCAATACTGAAAATATTTCCAGTTCCGGTATGCATGGTTCGCGGATCAGCGTCCGCAGTATTCCAACGCGTTAACGGGATTTCTAGTGACTCATTGTCCATAAAGCTAAGATCAGGCTTTTGCGACACGGCGGCAATCACAGTATCGAAAGCCTCAACAAAAAACTCACCCGTAGGTTTCGGGCTTCGTCGACCAGAGGCATCTGCAGGGCCAAGCGCCATACGTTCTAATCGAATCTCAGATACATGGCCATTTTCACCAGCCATATTCTCAGCCGGGTTAGTCAAGAAGTGAAACTTCACTCCTTCGTGTTCAGCTTCTTCAATTTCGTAGTCTTCCGCCGGCATCTCGTCTCGTGTTCGTCGATAAATTAGCGTGGTATCGGCCCCATCACGGACTGCTGTTCGAGCACAGTCAATCGCGGTATTACCACCGCCGATCACCGCGACTTTCTTACCCATAATGAAGTTTTTGTCAGTCACATAATCTTTCAGGTAATCGACACCCAAATAGCAGCCACTAAGGTCACTACCGGGATAATTCATCTCAACGGCTTGTGACGCACCCACTGCTAAGCAAACCGCATCAAAATCACGGCTAAGATCTGACAAGGTGAAATCAACACCAAGCTTCTTGTCGCACTCGACTGCCATTCCGTTACGACACATGAGCTCGATTTCTTTATCTAGAATCGACTTCGGTAGGCGATACTCAGGAATGCCATAACGCAACCAACCGCCAGCTTTAGGCATCGATTCGTAAACACTGACTTCATAACCTTCATTAGATAGGTAATAACCTGCTGTTAAGCCACCAGGGCCACTACCAACAATTGCAATACTCTTATCTTTGTTGGGTTTCTTCGCTGGCATGTAGCTCTCTTGAGCGGCCAGATCGGCATCGGCTGCATGTCGTTTTAGCTGACGAATCGCGATGGATTCATCGACCAAGTTACGACGACATTCAGTTTCACAGAAAGCAGGACACACACGACCAATTGAAAGCGGCATTGGTAATGTCTTTTTGATCACTTCAATCGCTTTGATGTGATCATTTTGCGCAATATGATGGAGGTAAGATTGGATATCGACACCCGCAGGGCAAGCGGTTTGGCACGGTGCTTCACAGTCAGCGTAGTGGTCTGCCATGATACGATTCAGCGCATCTTGTCGATGAGCCGTTAGCTGTTTAGATTGAGTGGTGATGTTCAAGCCATTGGCTACCTCAAGCTCACAAGAACGTGTCACGCCCATCCCATCCACTTCAACCACACACAAATCACACGGCACTTTGTCCGTTGTTTTGTTCAAACCACATAACGATGGAATCTCTAAACCACATGTTTTTGCTGCCTCAAGAACGGTTTGCCCTTGTTCAACGATTCGAAATTTTCCATCAATGACGATTTGAATCATACCTTAGTCCTACCTTTACCTTTCGCACACGCGGGTTATCAACAATTAAAAATATAAGCAATACAATATCGTTAACATTATTAGACTCATGGTATCACCATACATTATTTGTGGATTTGTACGTGTGACCTCAAACAAGTTCCATTGATAATAACCATAAGGTATGAGTGGTCTTATCAGTATCGATGAGAAGATTGAACTGGAGGCATTCAGTTGAAAAGAGTTAAATGTGAGGTACAAAAAAGCCCCTAATGGTTAGGGGCTTTGAACAAATATCATTGGGCCATTATTGAACTTACTGCTCAGCTTCCTCGATAAGCTCTTGAACCGGAGATGCTGGTTTATTTTGCGCAAAACCACGCAGGCCAACAACATGCACGTGTTCGTGGTCTTTGAAGACCTTACGTACCAATTTATAGGTTGTGCCTTTTTCTGGGCTAATGTTCTCTGGGGCTGCAATCAAAAGTTGCATGCCTAGACGATCACAAAGCTCAAACAGTGTTGAGATAGATTTTGCATCCAAACGTGCTGCCTCATCAAGGAACAACAAGCGACATGGGACGATATCTTTACTACGAAGTCGACGAGACTCCTCTTCCCAACTTTGGATAACCATCAACAGAATGGATTGACCCGTACCGATAGCTTCACCCGTAGAAAGTGCGCCCGATTCAGCTTGTAACCAACCGTCTGAACCACGGTTAACTTCTACACTTAACTCTAGGTAGTTACGGTAATCCAGTAACTCTTCACCCAGAACCTGTGGAGAGCGTTGACCCATATCGATATGTGGGTTAACACGTTGGAACAGCTTCGCCATTGCTTCTGAGAAGGTAAAGCGAGTGCTTTCAAACAGGTCTTTATGTTGCTCTTGCTGGGTAGCGAGGCCGGACAATAAGATCTCGTGGCTTTCACGGATCTTAACGTTCAGACGTACGCCCTTAACCTGACCAAAGTAAATATTAGACAAGCCTTGGTTCAGCATGCGGATACGGTTCTGCTCACGCTGAATCGTCTTCTTAATGATGCTAGCTACCGACTCAGAGCTGATCGCTAGGCGATTTTCACGCTGCGTCAGTTCTTCTGTTAGACGAGCCAGTTCAACTTCCATCTCTTCGATTGCTTCAACCGGATCATCGGTATGAATGATGTCTTGGCGAATACGCTCACGAAGGTGTTGGTAAACCGCAATATAGAACAGAACCTTACGCTCTGGATGAGCATTGTCTTCAGATAGGCGTAGCGAATCGCGTAGGTCTTCATTGTCAGCCACCGCCAAACGTAGCGCACCCAGTGATTTATCCGACATTGAGCGAAGTTCGCCTGCCGTTAGGTATGCCAATTCACGCTTGTGGAGACGACGCTCAACATCATTCTCACGGGCTAAACGAAGTACTGAACACCAACCTGCTTTCGCTGCAACCACGAAGGTACGAAGCTCTGAATACTCTTTCTGTACTTTCTTAAGACGCTTAGCCAGTGCTTTCATCTCAAGTTCGGTTGACGTAATCGTACGCTCGTATTCGCTCTTACGGCTACGAGAGGTGTGCAAACGCTCTTGAAGCTCATCACGACGACGTACAGCACGCTCTTCAGAGCCTTCATCAGCGTTTACACCGAACTCTTGAAGCTCTTGCTTAAACTCTTGAACCGTTTCTTGCTTCGCTTGATGCGAGCTCTTCAGTGCAGCCAATACTTGGTTGTACTGGTTCATCTGTTCACGAGCTTGCTTCAAGCCATCACGGCCTTTGGTTCTCGCTTGCTCTGCTTGAACCAATTTCGCTTTAAGCTGCTCGCTCAGTTCACTGCTCTTATTAAGTAAATCAACAGAATCTGCGTAAGCAAAGTAGTGACGACGCTCAATCAAATCAGACAGTGCGAATACTTTGCCTTTTAGAGCTTGTAGCGCTTTATCAGCTTGTTGATATTCCGCTTCTAGCGCTTCAAATTGCTCAGGGTCTGCATCTAATGCAGAAACAACCTGCTCCAATGAATTAAGTGCTTTACCGTGATTGTTCAAGAAAGACTTCGCTTCACTCAAACGCTCAAGTTGTACTTCTAGTTCAGCAAGGCGTTCAGCTAAGGTTTCGTCTTCTAAAATACGCACCATAGGCGCGAGTTTGTCTAGCGCACCAAGTGCTTGCTTGCTTTGTAAAAGTTGGCTGCGTTGCTGCTGTTCTTTAGAATCCAACTCAGCCAAAGAACGAACAATTTGACTACGCTTATCACGAATAGACGCTAGAGCCTGTTCAGGATCGGCGTTGAATGCAACGTGCAGGTGTCTCGCAACAAAGCTGTTGAATGCTTGGTATAAGCGATTCAGTTTTTGTGCATCAAATGCTGCTTTCGCGTGGTTCTCAACAACCACATCACGCTCTTCACGTAATTTCTCTAAGCGTTGTTCACGAGCCGCACGGCCAAACAACGGGATCTCAGGGAAGCGAGAGTAACGCATTTGGCGATCATTAAGCTGAACACATACAGCGCCCTCTAACTCATCGGCATTGAATGAGCTGTCATCAAACGCATCGACATCGCCTTCTAGGATGTAAAGATCTTCTGGACAGTCATCAAGGTCCACCAACTTCTCTTTAATACCACTGAGATCAGACACCACAATCGCATGACGAGCTGGGCCGTACATCGCACTGAAGTAAGGAGCATCGCCAATCGTGATATCGTCGTAGATCTCAGAAAGCAGCACGCCTCCAAGCATATCCGCCAGGCCTTTCAGTCGACGATCGTTAGAACCACCCGGTGAAGCTAAGCGTTCAATCTCTTGATCAAGTTCAGCACGACGAGTTGCCAATCGCTCTTTCGCGGCCGCTTGAGATTTCTCATCTTCAAGTACTTGCTGCATGTGAGTCATCACTGCTTGGCTATCTTCGAGCTCAGCTTCGGTTTGCCCTCTTAACGCTTCAAGAGCATCGTTTGCCGTTATCCACGCAGGAGCAATGGACTCAAGCTTTTGAATCTCTTGATCGTGGTTTTGTTGCACACGACGTTGCTCACTCTTCGCTTCACGCAGCTCTTCTTGAGCGTACTCAAGCGTTTCGATCTGCATTGCATGACGTTCGCGTTCTTCGTCGAAAACCGCTTCGTCAGTCAGTGAGATGTTATGTTGCTTTTGATATTCAGTCGCAAGCTCTTTTGCTTGACGTTGTTGTGCCACGTCACGAGCCATGTCGCGGTGCTGAGCACGCCACTGTTGTTCATTTTCAACAACATGTTTTGCGTTACGGCCTTTTTCTAACGCCTGCTTAGCACTGTAGGATGCTTCTTTACGCTCTACGTCACCAACAATGCTTTTAACCAAAGATAACGCTTTGTCGAACTGTGCAGACGCAGCAGATGACATGTCTAGCTTATGCTTAGTAGACAGTAGCGTTTGCGTGCTTGATTCTTGTTGGGCTTTTAGCTCAGAAACCAGAGTTAATGCACTTTCTGCGGTAATAGATTCATCACCAAGTAACTGCTTCGTTTTCTCTAATGCTTGAACCGCTTGTTGGTATTGCAATGCACGAGTTTGTTGAACATCCAAAGCTTGTTGATAGTCAGCCAACTGAGTTTTCAGGCTATCCACTTCTTCTTCAGTAATGTTAGCCTGTTCTTCAGCAAGAAGTACTCGCTCTTGGGCTTCTTCAACCACCATCATCTGCTCTTCTAGACGCTCATTAAGCTCTTCTAGATCTTCGCTGTAGCGGGCAATTTTCTCTTGCTGACGAAGTGCAGTTTGAACCAGTTGAAGATGATCTGAAGCCGCTTGATAATCTTGCTCTAGCGCAGACTCTTGATCGACCAGCAGTTCAAGTTCTTCTTGAACACGATTCAGCAGGTTGTTTTGATCAAGCAAGGTTTCGCGAGAACCAAACAGTTCACCACGGAGCTTCATGGTTTGATCTAGCTTGTTACGACGATCGTTGGCATGGCGCATGTAATCTGCTGCCACATAGTTCGTTGATTCAGTGATCAAATGCTTGAACAAGTCACGATCCGACTGCGTTGTCTTGATCGCTTCTAGCGTCATGCGGTTTTCGCGTAATGCTGATTCCATATCTTGGAATGCTTTCTTCACACCGCCGTTTTGCGGCAGAAGGTAATCACGCAGAGAGCGCGTAATCGCACTAGAGATACCACCATAAAGTGATGCCTCAATTAAGCGGTAGAACTTAGAGCGATCACTGCTGTTACGCAGTTTCTTAGGAACGACACCGTACTCAAACATCTGTGAGTGGTAATCAACAATCGAAGAGAAGGCTTTGAAGTGTGCACCTTCGTATTGTGCAACTGCAGCTTTCACATCGTTCAACTGACACACACGAGCGTGACTGTCTGAAACGTTCTGAATCAGTACATCCGTTGGTTTCACATGGCTTGGAAGACCTTGGATAACGAACGGCTTGATATCGACTTTCTTATCACGACCCGCGACTTGCTGCAGTTTTACTGCAAACAGTAGGCGTTGATTGCGAGAATTCACAACGTCTAGCGCCGCATAACATGCGCCAGGTTGAAGCTTACCGTAAAGGCCTTTATCACGAGACGACTGTGAGCTGCCCGCTTCCGTCGTGTTACGGAAATGCAGAAGGCTTTGGTCGGGGATAAGTGCAGTGATGAATGCCGCCATTGTGGTCGACTTACCTGCACCGTTACCGCCAGAAAGTGTTGTAACCAATCCATCAATATCAAAAGTACGAGCAAAGAAGCCGTTCCAGTTGACCATGGTTAATGATTGATATTTACCTCTTTCAATCATGCTTCACCTTCTACTTTTGTTTGTTCGCCATCATTTGACTCAAGGTCAAAGTCAGCTTGATCGTTAAAAATGTCTTGTTGACCGTTTTCGTCTACGTCTGCATCTACTTCTGATGTGGCTTCCGCTTGTTCTTCATTCAACAAGCTACCTTGGTTAGGCTCTTGAGTATGCACCACAGCCTCACCATCACGGATAAGACGTAATTGCGCTTCTTTCATATCATCACCAACACGTACGTCAGCGCCAAAGCGGAATACCGCTTCGCTAATACGGAACTTGCCGGTTTCACCAATCGCAATCAGCATGCCGATACGGCGTAAACGACGCAAAGAAGTACGTACTTTTTCAAAGAGCTTTTCTTTGTCTAAGTCAGAGCCAGAGGCACGATTGGTTGCTAGCTTCATGAGTTTTTTCTCATCCGCTAACGCCATTAGCTCTTCAAACAACTCTTGGTTGTTGAAAATGCCTTCGTGCGCTAAACGTTCTGGGCTTAGGTACAAGAAGCACAATACCTTGCCAACCAACATGTCTAGTTCAGACAACACACTACGACCAATGAGAGACGTAGAACGCGGACGCAAGTAAAAGAAGCCTTCCGGTGCTTTCACAAGCTCGGTGTTGTAGCGTTGATAAAAATGCTGAAGCTCAACTTCAAAATCAGAAAGTAACGCGTGGTTATCTAGATCTTCTGTTGAAATATGCTTACCTGAACGCAGCATACTGTCTAGCGCAGGAAACAGCGGGTTCGCTATCGCTTTTACCAGTTTCTCTGGCATGTAATCATCAGTACTTGTTAATGACATTTGCTTGTACCTTTGCACCGAAATCGTTGATTGCCTGCCAATCTGGCTGAATAGCCTGATAGTCAGACTCTGAGTAACCTAAGCGCACGGCTTGGTCGACAACAATTCTGGCTAAATCAAAATGGTGTGTGCGAGGGTGTGCAGCGAGGTAGTCGCGTAGCACAAGGCCAAGATCAATTGGCGCGCCTTGCTGTTTGTGAGCTTTTAACATCTCTGCAATTCGATCTGAAAGCAGGTCATTCACTTGCTCAAATTCTTCGTACTCTACGTCGATTGGTGCTTGTCCCATCACTTCGTCATCACGAAGCACAAGCGCTTCATCACGAAGGTCCGTCAGCTTCTCAGCGTCGGCGTAGGTCAATAACCACGGCGCATCAAAGTAGTCAGTGACTGACTGACGCAAGCGCTGGCTAAAGGCACGGTTTTTATCCATATCAATCGCGGTACGAATAAACTTGTGAACGTGGCGGTCGTAGCCGATCCATAAGTCGATCGCTTGTTGGCCCCAACTTGTGATTCGGTCGAGCTTCATCTGCAAGCCAAACAGGGTTTCGCCAACGAACTCGAGTTCATCATCACCGTAAACAATTTCTTGAATATCGAGGATCTGTGTTTGCAGTTCATCACCCGCCGCTTGCAAGGTGTCTTGCAACTCTTTTAGCGTGGACGAGGTTTCTGATAGCAAGGTTTCACAGTTGTTAATCGCCTCTCGCCAATCTTTGTTTAAAAGGTCGGCAATTTGCTGCTTAACGGTTTGCTGCTGCTCATCCATAACACGTTGGTTAAGATCGATCTGATCGAAAATCTCACCAACAGAATACTTGAGCACACCGTAAACGTTCTTTCTCCAATGTCCTGGAGTTCCACCTTTTTGCGCTGCTTCAATAGCTTTTGCCATCTCATCTGCAACCATCGAAAGTTGAATCGACAGTTTTAACTTAGAGAATTGACGGTGACGTAAGTAATAATCTGAAATTCCGATCGCAAGTGGAGAAAGACGATAAATACTTGCACCGTCGGTGATCTCACTAGTAAACCGGCTAATCAACTTCTGTTTAACCAACTCATTGATGGCGTTGTTGGCACGAAACGCAGACGCTTCGCCAGTATCTTCAAACAGTCGAGTGACGATGGTAAATGCATCGTGCAATTCACCCTCGCCCAACTCTTCATCGAACCTTTCATTGCTTAGTACTGCGATAGCAATCAAAAATGCTAAGCGCTCTGGTGGCAAGTTTAATGAAAAATCATGCTGCTTGACCCAGCCCACCAACTCATCAATTGGCTGCTCTTCGGCAGTTTGAGTCATTTCACTCATTGTGGTTCCTGTTACTGTTCTTTGTCATATCGAACATGTTATATATGACGCCTATTTCTTTATGACGCGGGCTTCTTACGATCGCATAGCGCATCTTGTGGCTTCTTTTACCACATTCACCGCTGTTATTGCGCAGGTTTTTGAGCCCAAACGTGAATATAACGGCCTAGCGACAGATATGGCTCTTGGCGACATAGCTGTTTTTCCAGTTCCAATACATCTTCAAATTGGTAATCGCCCATGTACTCCATATTACCTATGTAGTCACTGAAAGAGCGAATGCCTGATTTACCACAGATTTCTAGACCAGCGTCTTCTAT
Source organism: Vibrio sp. 5S239 (assembly GCF_041439575.1). Lineage (NCBI taxonomy): Bacteria > Pseudomonadati > Pseudomonadota > Gammaproteobacteria > Vibrionales > Vibrionaceae > Vibrio > Vibrio sp. 5S239. The sequence goes on from NZ_JBGOOM010000019.1 coordinate 86,599, forward strand.
CCATTGATAAACCTCTTCCGGCTTCAAGCCTTTTTGTGGTTGCAGCTTAAACCGTTTTCGATGTGGCATCCCATTCAATACATGAGGAATGTTGCCACAAATCACATTTTTCAGGACTAATCCGTGGTGGTTGTAAAACATTATCGAGGCAACGCCACCCGGTTTAACTTGTTCAAGCAATAAATCAAGCGCCTCTTTAGGATCGGCTAGCCACTCCATGACCGCGTGAAACATCACAAAATCGACTTTCTCATCGAGATGTTCTGCGACTTTTTGTACCGGTGAATGAATAAATCGATATTGCTCTAGCAAACCCGCTTCGCTGATACTTTCTTCGGCGAGTTTAAGCATCTCAGATGAGAGATCGCATAAAGACACGTTATGTCCAAGTGCGGCAATTTTTTGCGACACCTGTGCAAGTCCCCCTCCAGCATCAAGCACATGCAACGGTGAAGATGAATGCTCAAATTTGCTCAAAGCTTGCTCTAAATCTTCCCATACAATGACTTGACGGATCTCTCCTTTGTCAGAGCCGTAAATATTTTTTGCAAATTTGTGGGCAATATCGTCGAAATTACGGTCTTCAGTCACGGCTACTTGAGTTATTATGTCCTATCGTGCCTGCTATTCTGTCACAGGAATTTCAGGAATAAAGAGGCGATGTCTCTTTTTACTACTAAGTGATGTTTTTTCGGACTATTCGGATATGTTTGAGCTGAAAAAAGTAGTGTCTTCGTTACTGATGCCACTGCCAGCAATGTTAATTCTCGCCTTTCTGGGTTTAGCCCTAGTGATGTTTACTATCAACAGGAAGACGGGTTGCCTAATTACCCTTTCAGCCCTCTGTGGTATTTTCCTAATCGCTTTCCAGCCAGTTTCTAGCCAACTTTTAATGCCAATGGAAAGGCAACACACCGCTTTTTTACCCGTCGACGATACCGTCGATTACGTGATGGTGCTTGGAAGTGGTCACGTCGTAGACGACCAAATCCCGCCTACATCAGAGCTTAGCCGCACCGGTTTGATGCGTTTGAGTGAAGGAATTCGTATTCTACGTCTTTATCCTGGTGCCAAACTCATTTTGTCTGGTTACGGGGGAGGCACTGAAGTGAGCAATGCCAGAATGATGGCTAAGGTTGCCTTGGCCCTCGGCGTAGCAAAACCAGACATCATTTTGCTTGAGACAGCAAAAGATACCTGGGAAGAAGCCCGCCAAGCTGCTGCGTTTGTTAAGCACAAGAGAATGGTATTGGTGACTTCTGCAAGTCATATGACTCGTGCATTGAATGAGTTCAATGCTGCAGGTATGGATCCATTACCTGCACCCACAAACTATCTTGCACAAGAAGGGATTGTTGAGCCTTGGAATAAGTACATGCCTAAGGCGCTCTACCTTGAGCAAACCGAGCGTTACTGGCACGAGACTATGGGATTGGTTTGGCAAAACCTACGTGACTGGCTAGACACCAGTAGGGACATTTCAGAAGAACCGGTTGTTGTCCCTGAAGCTTCTAGCTTAGCTGAGGAAGACAGTGAAGTTTCTGCAGCACAGTAAGCTCAGTCCAGCCTGAAAACTCAGCCTGTTGAGCAGATAGAACAGCAAAGAAATTTATAGGTCCTTAGCTCGCTTGCAATAATCGTTAAGTAATAAAAAGCCGAGACATCAAATGATGTCTCGGCTTTTTTCCTTCAAATATCGTTACTGACGATAAGTCCCCAAAGGGTATTAGTCACCAGCGAACATATAACCTTCACCGTGAACCGTCACAAAAATCTGTGGATTCTTAGGGTCGAACTCCATCTTTGCACGCATACGACGGATTAGTACGTCGATAGTACGGTCATTAGGTGCGTCCACTCGGTGGCTAATCATATTCAGAATACGTTCGCGGCTTAATACTTGATTAGGGTAAGAAGACAAAGCCACTAGCAGTTCGTATTCTGCTTTGGTCAGTTTCACCGGTTCGCCGTTTTTGCTTAACGCGCGACGAGGGATATCAAATGTCCACTCACCAAAACGAACCACGGACTCATCTGATGTTTCTTCGACTGCGCCCGCTGCTGTTTTACGAGCAGCAGCAATACGCCAAAGTAAGTTTTTAACTCGAACCAATAACTCGCGAAGTTCGAAAGGTTTAGTAACATAATCGTCTGCCCCCATTTCTAGGCCTACGATTTTGTCGATGCTATCCGTGCGTCCAGTAACTAAAATAATTCCAATGTCTGATTGACTGCGTAATTCGCGAGTTAGCATCAATCCATCTTCGCCTGGCAAGTTGATGTCCAGCATAATGAGGTCCACGTTGTTATCTTCTAACACGCTTCTCATTTGAGCGCCGCTTTCTGCTTCGCTCACTGTGTAACCTTCGTTCTGGAAGTATCCAACCAATTTACTGCGGGTTACCACATCATCTTCTACGACTAATACGTGATAGCTCATCTACACCACTTTTCTTATTTAATAGTTTCAATGACTATTCTATTCATAACTAGTAACAATTCTAGTGGTGCAGAAGATAAAAGCCAGAAACATGGATTTTTCTTGATACAAGACAATCTTAAACCTTGCTATTTATCGTCCATAACAATTCAATATGGGCATTACCACTAACGAGTAACTTTGCGCTTAGCAAATATCACGGTTAGTTAGACTGAGTACCCCGGGTATACGAAAGACGATATTAGGATCAATCCAATGAAAGATACAAAAGCGTTCAACGAACAAAGAGCAGAAATCTACTGGTGGTTATCAAGCTTATTCGCTAAAGAACTCACTCAAGAAGAACTCGATCACTACCACTCTGTTGACATTCGTTCTTTCCTAACTGGTTTAGGCGAAAATGAAACACTAAAGCCAGCGATTGATAAGTTAGTGGACGCGCTGAACCGCCTACAAACACGTGAAGATGCTCAGCTAGAACTGTCTGCAGACTTTTGTGACCTTTTCTTAAAAACAGATAAACATGGCGCCCTTCCATACGCTTCTATGTATATCGGCGAAACTGGCCTTTTGAATGATAAGCCAG
>NZ_JBGOOM010000020.1:0-89579 GCF_041439575.1 Vibrio sp. 5S239
ATCTGCCGGCACTGCCTTCGATGGTTCGAATCCGTCTCCCTCCACCATATTCTTCCTTAATTGGAAAATCGAAAAGCCAACTCGTTGAGTTGGCTTTTTTCGTTTCTAAGTTCAACACTTCGGACACCTACCCGCAGCTCTCACTGCAAGATTGTAATCTCTCGGAAATCATTTCCCATACTTCCCAGTGACGTCCACAAGCTAAAGAAGAGGCGCAACCTAAGCCATTGGTAGAAATAAGCTACTCATACTCTTCAACTATTTGTTGTTTCTGATGCAATGATATTTCAGGTTCTATTATCGGTTCGAAAACTCAGTCGTCACGATTAACACCTCTATCTTGGTTAGATACCCCGATTGAATATCTAAATAAAATGAATAACTTGGTTCAGCCTAACTCACCGTTGGCACAAAGTATCACTCTAAATAATTGTCGTGATGATACTGTTTTTCTACAAATGAGGAGAATCCAGAGAGCCGCATTATCGTAAGCCCTAGAAAAACTCTCTTCTGAAAACTTACAGTTCTATACAACCAGACATAAAAAAGCCCCTACAGATTTCTCCGTAGGGGCTTTCAATAATCAAAGTAATGTCTAGCTAACTCATTTTTAGTTAACTATCGAGATTAACCTTGAATACCAACAATTAGCCAAGGCGCATTGTTAGTTGTTAGGTCACGCTCTAAGTGCCAGATATCAGTGATATCTTCTTCAATGCCATCCGCTGTGTCACGGTAACGACCGCTAAACTGAAGGCTTAGCTGTGCTTTGCTACCATCGTGGTCTGCGCGAACGATTTCAGCATCAACGTACATTACGTCTGTATGCTGATCACCGTCTAGCTTATTACGCTCAGCTTTTAGGTCTTCAAATAGGCTTGGAGATACGTATTCTTCAATTGTGTTTAGTTCGTTGTGATTCCATGCACCTTGCAGTGTACGGTAGTGCTCACGAGAACCGTTGATGAATGCCGCTTGATCAAAGCCCGGCGGGTAGTTATGTGGAACATCGCTTTGTGCACCAAAACCGAAACCACCAGCAGTACCTTGTGATTGAGGTTGTGCTTGCTCGAAGTTATGAACATTTGGTTGTTGCTTAGGTTGTTCAAACTTGTTCTGACCCATGCCGCCGAATGCTGGCTGTTGGCCACGTGCATTCTGCTGATTCATTGAGCCCTGCTTCGCGCCCAACATTCCACGTAGGAATTTAAACGCTAGGAAAGCAATCAGACCCATGATCAAAATATCCATAAACTGGATACCTTCAAATGCGCCACCAAAGAATGCAGCTAAAAGACCACCAGCCAGTAAACCACCTAGCAGACCGCCCATAAGGCCTTTCTTGCTAGAGTTAGCTGCTGCTTTCTTACCGGTTTGATCTTGTCGGATCGAATTCGTGTTTTGTTGTTTTGGTGCTGGAGCCGTTTTAAAGCTTTTGCCAAATGACTTACCACCACCAAATTTTTTCGCTTCTGCGATTGGCGTCACCGCGACTGTTACCAACAGGATCGCGACTAGTGAGAAAAATCGTTTCATTATTATCCTTTATAGGTTTTTTATCTTTCGACCCTTTCATCATACTCGTTAACAAAGAACAATGAAATATTCACGGCATTTACACATGTATCATAATATTGCGGCTATTAATTGGTTGCTTAATTAGCGAAAAGATTGACGACTATCGAGGGCATCATTAAAATATTGAACGATGTTCATTTACTAGAAACGAATCATGGCACGAAGAAACGATCATACTCGAGAGCAATTAGTTCAGCTGACCTTAAAGACAGTGACAAACTTTTTAGATCAGCACTCTTATCACGAGTTAAGTCTACGTAAAATTGCCAATATGATTGGTTACGTCCCTAGCACATTGGTGAATGTATTTGGGAACTACAACCTACTACTTTTGCACGTTGTTGCCCAAACATTAGATGAACTGACGTCTGAATCAGCGACCGCAGTCGAACAATCGAGTAGTCCTCAACAAGCTCTATTCAATCTAGCCTACTGCTACCACGATTTTGCACAAAGACACCCTCACCGTTGGCAGCTTATTTTTGAGCACAACATGAATGGTGAAAACCTTCCTGAATGGCAGTCGAACCGCATCGATAAAATGATAGATATGCTTGAGCAACTCCTATTAGCCATTGCACCTGAGCACACGGAAAGTGAAGTGGTTAAAGCAAGCCGAGTATTATGGTCTGGTGTGCATGGTATTACTTTATTAAGTGTCGACGATAAATTTTTCGCATCAGAACCTATTGATGGTAAAGAGTTGATCGATAACCTAGTCTCAAACTACTTAACTAACTGGTAAGTATCCAAGGAAAGAGAATGAACAACAGCAGCCAATCTTCGCTGTTAACGCAAAAAAGGTTCCTACCCTACTTTATTACCCAATTTCTGGGGGCCTTTAATGACAACATATTCAAAAATGTTCTGTTGCTGTTTGTAGCTTTCGCAAGCGTAGACACGCTGCCTATCTCCAGTAATTTATTCATAAATTTGGCCGCTGGCCTTTTTATTCTGCCCTTCTTCCTATTTTCGGCGTTGGCTGGTGTACTGGCTGATAAATATGAAAAATCTTGGTTTATTCGTAAGATTAAGCTTATTGAAGTCGTTATTATGTCACTGGGTGCGATCGGTTTTATCTACGAAAGTTACGGAGTATTACTTCTACTTCTGTTTCTCATGGGAACACAAAGTGCCTTCTTTGGCCCGGTTAAATATGCGCTATTACCACAACAATTAGAAACGAAAGAGCTTGTTTCTGGAAATGCCTTAGTTGAGACAGGCACATTCCTAGCAATCCTGATCGGCACTCTCGGTGCTGGTATTATTGCATCAGAAGAAAGCGCTAAACTGATCGCTGCTATCAGTATCATTTTATTCGCGATTCTCGGATATGTCTCAAGCTGTTTTATTCCTGAAGCACCAAGCAACGCCCCAAGCCTAAAAGTGAATTGGCAGCCCGTTAAACTGACCCGCAGCACACTGGCGATTGCGAAGAAAGACCGACCTACTTTCCAAGCGCTGATGTCTATCAGCTGGTTTTGGTTCCTTGGTGCAGCTTACCTAACTCAGTTTCCCAACTTCACCAAACTGCATCTAAACGGCACTGAAAGCTCAGTCGCCTTTTTACTGGCACTGTTCTCGGTAGGCATCGCGATCGGCTCTTTGGCTTGCGATAAGTTATCTAATCACCGAATTGAAATCGGCATCGTGCCAATGGGCAGCTTAGGTATCTCGATCTTCGGCCTTTTGATGGCGATATCCATTCCGGAGTCTTTGCCTGACTTTAGTTCTTTCTATCAATTCGTAACCTATTCAGAGCTTTGGCCGCTATTCGCTTACCTTCTGCTTCTGGGTATCTCTGGAGGTATCTTTATTGTTCCTCTGTATTCACTAATGCAGTTACGTGCCAAGCCAGATGAGCGTGCACAAGTGATTGCTGGGCTCAATATTTATAACTCACTATTCATGGTAGGAAGTGCAGTTTTGGGTATTGTTTGCCTCAGTGTTCTAAAGCTTTCGATCCCACAACTGTTTGTGTTGCTGGCACTATTCAACACCTTAGTGATGTTCTCCCTGTTTTATCAGGTGCCTATCTATGCGTTCCGTTTTTTCACTTGGGTGGTGACTCACACCATGTACCGAGTTAAACATAAGAACTTACATCACCTGCCAGAAAAAGGCGGCGCGTTGATTGTCTGCAACCATGTGAGTTATATGGATGCACTGTTGCTGAGCGCGGTTTGCCCTCGCCTTATCCGTTTTGTGATGGAAGAGGATTACACCAAGTTGCCACCTATTCGACGCTTCTTGAAAAGAGCGGGAGTGATTCCAATTTCCGCAACGAACCGCAATTCGATTCGAAACGCTTTCAAAGAAGTAGAACGTGCCCTACATGAAGGCCACATCGTATGTATTTTTCCAGAAGGAAAACTCACCTCTGATGGTGAAGTGGCTGAGTTCATGCGTGGTATGGAGCTGATCATCAAACGTTCTCCTGTCCCTGTGATTCCTATGGCTCTCAAAGGATTATGGGGCAGCTACTTTAGTCGTTACAAAGGCCGTGCCTGCAAAGGATTACCAACTCGCTTCTGGACTAAGTTAGAGATAGAAGCTGGTGAGCCTATTTCACCTAAAGAAGCCTCTTGTGAAACTCTTCGACAGTCAGTCTCTGACCTTCGCGGATCACTACGCTAGCTAGCCAGCCCTTTATTCATATCAGCTGAACAAGCGTTAAGTTTTCCTTAACGTTTGTTCAATTCATTTAGACTTACTTATCATTTTATTGAACGTATAGTGGTCTCATCACAATAACGCCACAACAAAACAAGACTCTAAATACAATGAACCTAAAAAAGTCCGTTCCATTTTATCTTGCTGCACTGTTTTGCTTAACGCCTTGGGTTAGCTCACCGACAGCCCTGGTTATCGGTTTCCTACTTGCTAGTTTAGGATTAGTCCCTGAACACTTGGAAGTCGGCAAACTTACCAAAAAGCTACTGGCCTACTCTATTGTTGGTTTGGGTTTTGGTATTCAGTTTGAAAAAGCATTAGCAGTAACAGGCGATGGTATTGGGCTCATTGTAACGACGATTATCGGTACATTAGTTATTGGTTGGTTCTTGGCTAAGCGAATGGGGCTAGACCGCACAACGGGCTACCTTATCTCATCTGGTACCGCGATTTGTGGTGGTAGCGCGATAGCAGCTGTGGCACCCGCGATCAAAGCAGACGATGAACAGATTGGCTTGGCATTAGCCACTGTATTCGTGTTGAACTCGGTTGCTCTATTTTTGTTCCCGATGATTGGTCACGCGCTTGAACTCAGCCAACAAACATTTGGTACTTGGGCAGCTATTGCGATTCACGATACCTCTTCTGTAGTAGGTGCAGCTTCAGCGTATGGCGAAGAAGCACTGACGACAGCGACAACATTGAAGCTCGCTCGCGCGCTTTGGATCATCCCAATCGCGTTAGTCAGTGCAATGATCTTCAAAAATGGCCAAAAGAAGATTACGGTTCCCTATTTCATTTTCTTCTATTGCGCCGCTATCGCGGTGAGTGACTTACTGCCACAATTTGAGATGGTCTATCAAGGAATCTTTGATGTGTCTAAGCGAGCACTGGTGGTGTGTTTGTTCTTAATTGGCTGTGGTATTTCAGTTGAGAAGTTAAAAGCAGCGGGGCCGAAACCATTGATGTTTGGTATTACGATGTGGGTCATGATCTCAACGGGTTCATTGGCGTGGTTAACTCTCGCCTAACCGACATAGAAACGTTTTAGACGGTTGTTCGGTTACCTAGACATTCAGGTTAGCGAGCAACAAAACAAAAAAGGCAAAGCTCAAATGGGTTTTGCCTTTATCGTATGTGGTAAAGATATTCTGTGTTGCAACAATCACGAATCAAACAGGGGCTTATCACTCTTCTTGCTCTCTCTTTTCATTAAAACAAGTACCACAACCAACACAAATGCGGTGAGCTCAGCCAACGAACGAGTCAACCCTGATGAGATGACCGCTTGGCCTATCTGCAGTAAAACCGCAATGATGAGGGCAATTTTCATAATAAGACCTTATTCTATAATCCGTTATTTATATGGCTTATTATGATGGATGGTTATAAAGATAATAAATTCTGTTTTGAACTATCTAATTGCTAAATTAACTAACCGCCTTCCAATCTAGCAAACGACACAACAACTTCCGGATCTGTGCGGCTTTTTAGTTCCTACGTTGAAACAACCAAGCTGCCAAACCTGCTCTCGATACTTTAATCCCCTGCTGTTCTTGCTCAGGCATTTCATAATACTCGATAGGAAATTTGAATCGCTCTAGGTTCCCTTGTAACTGTTCTGCAAACCACTCTTTGGTCGGTAGTTCGTCACTGTCGACAATCGCTACAGGTCTAAATCCAAATTCACTATCTTCTACAGGGACCACAAAAGCTTGTTTAACACTAGACAATTGAGTTAATGCTCGCTCTATCTCTTCGCAGTGAATGTTCTCACCGCCGGAAATAAACTGGTTATCTGCGCGGCCAATTATCGACACTTGTTCGCCGTCCCATTGGCCAAGATCTTTACTATCAAACCAACCGCTCTCATCCACCAAAGGCGTTAATTTACCTTGATGGTAATAACCGGAAGCGAGGGTGTCACCTCCAATATAGATACGTTGGTTTTCAATTTTCAATTGACGATGATTAAGCACGAAACCAGCAGTGCTGCTTGCATCAACAAGTTTTGCAGTCACCGTTGAAGCCGCTTCGGTCATGCCGTACCCCAGCCAAGTTTCGATGCCCACCTGTTGAGCTTGAAGAGCAAGTTCTTCTGGAATATGACTTCCGCCCAAAAGCACATGCGTTAAAGTAAGTGCTTGCTTACTCTTTAGTAAGCGATGTAGCTGAGTAGCGACCAATGATGCGTGACTGCATTCTTCTATATCAGTTTCAAGCTGACCTGTGCCTATCTTGATGCAGCCACCAGCCGCTAACCAACGATGAACTATCGCCAGCCCCGACACATGGTACATAGGTAAACTCAGTAACCAAGTGTCACCTTGTTGATAACGAAACACCTCAAGTAAGCCGGCCGCCGAGCATAAATGCTGCTCAAGCGTGTGAGCCACTGCTTTGGGATTTCCGGTAGAGCCTGAAGTGAATACGATGCTTGCTAGATTTTGCGGATTGAAGTTGGAGTCTTGAGATGTCGTTATCCGATTATCATCACCATCGACCTTCACTTCATTTAAGCAAGACAAGGTCACCAACTGAGTATTTAAATCGACAGTCTCTGATTGCTCTATCCCGCTACTGTCCAAAAGCCAAAGGTAGCTTTGTTGACCCGCTTGATATAAGGAATCGAGCTTTTGCTTCAGGCGTAAGCGAGGTTGAGGTATGGTGAAAGCGCAAATAACACCCAAATTAAGTGCGGCAAGATAAGCAGGAATCACTTCAGCTTGGTTCTTACCGACAATCGTCAGTACATCACCTTCAGATAGGCCTTGAAGAGATAGCTGTTGTTGGTACTCACTAACCAACACAAACACTTGCTGCCAAGTATAAGTGCGGTGAGTAGTCACTAGCGTTGGTTGAAGTGGGTTTTGCTGCGCCCACTGTAACCAGAGCGGGTGATGATTAGATTGTGGGCGCATCATATGATAACCAAAAATAGATTAAGAACTTACTGAGATAATTACATAGCCATTCAAATAGCTCGGTCTAACAAGACCAAATCAGTTGCTGCTGTTCAAGCGTAGAGACAGGCAGCTGACAGCCCGGCCAAGAAACTTCTAGCTGCAGCTTGAACAAGCCAATCGTATCCAGCCCCGGCACTTCATTTGGCAAATATTGCTGCGCCAGACGAGCAATCTGAGTCAGACCTAGGCTCGACTCAATACTCGAGCTCAATACAGGTTTAATTCCAAGCTTCTGTGCACGCTCAATGATTGCCACACAACGCTCGACAGAACCAATAAGAGTTGGCTTGATCACGACAGCTTTAACACCAGTAAGGTCGCTAAGATCAAACTCTGGACTGCGCACCGCTTCTTGCAATGTCTCGTCCCACGCAATCGCCACACCATGGTCAATGGCAAAGGCCAAGCTATCTTCTGGCTTTTGGCAAGGCTCTTCAATAAAGCTAATACGCTGACGTAATGAGGGCGCAATGTACTTAATGAACTGCTTAGCCTTTTCAGGCTTCCATGCACGGTTAGCATCAAGTCTTAAGGTTAAATCAGGAATCGACTCAAGGAATAAGCTCACCAGCATACCGTCACGGATCGCTTCATAAAGGCCAACTTTTACCTTAGCAACCTTCTCGCCTTCCATCTGGTTAAGTACAGGGATCAGTTCATCAGGATCGCCTGTACACAAAGGCGCAGCTTGGTAGTTACCTTCAGCGTTAAGATCGCCTCGTAATTCCATCATCGCCATCGAAAAGCCAAACGCGACAGAAGGATATAGCTCATCAAAAGGCGTTTGAGGGTTATTGTGGCTCCAAAGTTCTAATTCGTGTTGAAGCTGAATGCCAGCTTGTTCGGCATCTTCTTGGCTAAAACCTGGCAAAGGCGCGACTTCACCAAAACCAGTTTTACCATTACACTCAAGTTGGATTATATAGCCAACGCGTTCGTTCAACTTATTGTCACGAAGAACCACGCCACTATCCATAGGTAATTGATAGCGGTAGAGTTTAGCGTAGCGCTGAGAATTCGCTGAGTTCATAAAGTTTCCTAAAAAACGGGGAACATCAAAAGAAAATGAGCCGCAATTTAGCGACTCATTCTGAAGAGGATAAAGCTATGGATTACGCGGGAACTTGTCGAAGTCAGGTCGACGTTTCTCGTTGAATGCGTTGCGGCCTTCTTGGCCTTCCTCTGTCATGTAGAACATCATGGTTGCGTTACCAGCGAGCTCTTGCAGACCGGCTTGACCATCACAGTCAGCATTAAGGGCTGCTTTCAAGCAACGCAGAGCCATTGGGCTGTGCTGCAGCACTTCACGACACCAACGAACGGTTTCTTTTTCTAGGTCAGCGACAGGAACAACGGTGTTTACAAGGCCCATGCCCAGTGCTTCTTGTGCATCGTAGAAGCGGCACAGGAACCAGATTTCACGCGCTTTCTTTTGACCAACGATACGAGCCATGTAAGAAGCACCCCAACCGCCATCAAATGAACCCACTTTAGGACCCGTCTGACCGAACTGCGCGTTTTCAGCGGCAATAGTAAGGTCAGCCATCATGTGAAGTACATGACCGCCGCCTACTGCCCAACCCGATACCGCTGCGATAACTGGTTTTGGACAAGTACGAATTTGACGCTGGAAATCAAGTACGTTCAGGTGGTGTGTACCTGAATCATCTTGGTAGCCGCCGTAGTCGCCACGAATACTTTGGTCACCACCAGAACAGAACGCCTTCTCACCAAGACCCGTCAAAATGATCACGCCTACTTTCTCGTCGTAACGAGCGTCAGCCAGTGCATTGATCATCTCTTTTACGGTTTGTGGACGAAACGCATTGTGGACTTGAGGACGCGCAATCGTGATTTTTGCAATACCATCATCAGACTTGTGGTACTGAATATCTTCATATTGACTGCTTTCATCGCGCCAGTTAACGGCTGCGTAAAGTTCTTCTTCTGTGATGCCTACTGTTTTAGCCATGGTGATTCCCATTGTTCTATTAGAGACCACGACTAACGAATAGTCGTGACGGTGTTGCTCTGCTTTTTGATAGTGCTGAATACGAGAGAGTCGCTCAATCAGCCTAACTACGGCTGGCGATACATTGGATGATCAAGTTTGAAAACAGCTCTGGTTGTTCAAAGTGAACATTATGACCAGCGTAATTCACTTGACTATATTCAAAGCCACTATTCTCAGCTAGCTCCATGAATTTACGATCTTTTTCACCGCACACATAATGCAATAAATGCTCATGAGATTTTAATGTGGCACGTAAATCCGGTTGCTTAGCTAACGAAGTAGATAACAACATATTTGCTACGGATACTCCAAGGTTACCACTACGCTTTATGACCAAAGTTTGTCTTTGCTCATGATTTAGTGAAGAAAAGACGCTTTGTTGATACCAATCGTCTAAAACATCTTCAATCGACTGCTGCGCAAAGCGAACCGCCCACTGCGTATCATGTACTAACCTCTGTGCTCTTTCTTCATCACACTCTAAGCCAAAGTTGCCGCCTTCAATAATCACTTTCTCTAGGTTAAGCGTCTCAAAACAAGGGCTTGTCACCCCATACATCGCAAGCCTTCCGCCCAACGAGTAACCAATAATCACGATAGGATAGTCTGCTGGCAGATTGTTGCGTGCCAATTGAGAAGTAATGCACTGGACAATTTTATTGCAGCAATGATCAAACCCTACCGGATCGATAAAACAACTTTGTCCGTGTCCGGGTAAATCTATGCAAAGACGAGAAAAATCCTCGAGGAATGGATGACATGCACTCCAATCATCCCCGCTTCCGAGTAAACCATGTAAAAAAACAAGCAAAGGTTTGTCAGAAGATACTTTTGAAGCAGGGAAATAATTGGAGTAAAGCATACAAAGTCCTTAGGCTAATGCCTCGGTAAGCATTGAACTGAATTGTTTTAGTAAAGTAGACGCTTGCTCGGGAGGGGTCTTAACTTCAACGAGCAAGGTACCCTGACCCTGTTCGAAATGTTGTTCGATAATGGTTTGATAGCAATTCAAGGTTTCTGGCGCAGCGTATCCCAACTGGAATTGCGCAGCAGCGTGTTCAAAACTGAAACCATGAGGCATTTGATAAAGAGACTGTTTCTGTTGTTCTGGTACCGGCAACAAATCAAAGATCGCACCACCATCATTGTTGGTCACAACAATAACCATCGGCGTTAAATTATGAGTCAGCAGAGCCAGTGAGTTCAGGTCGTACAGCAAAGAGGTATCGCCAATCAACATCAACAAAGGATTCTGGTTGGCTTTCACTACACCCGCAGCCGTCGCCACCAAGCCATCAATGCCCGATGCACCACGATTGCTGTAAACTCGATTCGCAGATATTGATGACAACATATCCACCAGCCTTACCATCAAGCTGTTTCCCACAAACAACTCTCTGTCTTTAAGTCTAGACGACAAGTCAACGGCAACACTCAACTCTGTGAGTTGGTCATTATTAGATATTTGCGCAAGTGCGAGTTGCTGAACGGTATTTGCCACCTCGATTAAAGGCGCCGCCCAACCAGCATGCGGGCCAAAAAACGTTGGCAAGTGTTGTTCTGATATCCATAACTCGATATCGGCAACAATATGAGTTTGAGGCAGGTGGTCTTGGTTGATACGATGTAAATCAGGTGACACAACAATATATTGTAATGAGCTGAATGATGATGCTTGTGATTTTATCCAATGATTAAGGCGCTTAGAAACAATGCGCTCACCAAACTGAAAGATAAAATCACATTGGTTGAGTTGTTCTTTCGCTACGTTACTCTGCATCCACAGATCATAATGTTTCCAATCACTTGTGACACCTGATTGAGGGTCACAAAAAACTGGCCAGCCTAATGTAGTGGCAAACTGCTGAGCTTTTGTCGCTTGTTCAATATCTAACGAACCGAGAATAACCACACCCTTACGTCCAAGGTACTCACCTGGAGCAATAGGTTGTGTGCTCACTTGATTAGGTAAAAACGTTTGGCTGTAACAACCTGCTCCCGATTTCCACCCAGCGACACTGGATGTGTACTCTGCATACATTTCAGTGTTATTTGATGAATAAAGCGGCTCAGGGAACGGGCAATTGATATGAATGGCTCCGCCGACACTGCGTTGTTTCGCGAGTGCGTTATCAACCGATGTCAGAAGCCAGTTCAAAGAAACTTGCGTGGTTGGGCTTGGTAGGTTTAGCGCCGTTTCAACATGGGACGAAAAGATACCCTGCTGCTGAATTGCTTGGTTAGCACCACAGTCGACTAAATCAATAGGTCGATCTGAGGTCAGTAAAATCAGTTTCTCTCGTGTCAGCCCAGATTCAGCCGTGGCAGGTAGAAGATTCGCAACAGCAGTTCCAGAGGTTACAATCACTGCAACGGGTTTGTCGCTCGCCTTCGCCAAACCTAAAGCAAGAAAGCCAAGACCACGCTCATCAAAATGCGTGTGTAAGGTTAACTCGGGGTTAGCTTCAGCTTCGAGCGTTAATGGCGTTGAGCGAGAGCCCGGTGCAACACAAACATGTTCAACACAGTTGCGTGTTAGCTCTTCAAGTAACGTTTGACACCAAACTCGATTTAATACGGCTTGGTCGTGGTTCATGACGCTACACCCAATGGCGGGTGATCAGAAATGAGGCTGAGCAGAGTCGACATCTTCTTGTTCAACTCTTGCCACTCATGTTCGGCAACCGATCCTGGCACGATCCCCGCGCCCGCAAACAGCTGCACTTGATCGTTTACAACTAAAGCACTGCGAATCGCTACACAGAGCTCAGCGCGTTGGTGGCTAATATAGCCAACAGAGCCTGCATACCAACCTCGAGCAAATGGTTCATGTTCAAGTATGAAATCCATCGCTTCTTTACGAGGTAATCCTGCAACTGCAGCAGTCGGCTGCAACGCGGCAAGTAACTGCACACCGTTAATGCCTGCATTAAGCTGAGCATGGATATTACGTTTCAAATGCTGCACTTTACGCAAACGTACAAGGCGCGCATCCTTTTCAACATGAACCATTTGTGAGTGAGGAGTGAGTCGCTCAATGATATCGTCGACCACATACTGGTTCTCATTGAGGTTTTTGCTGTCTTGAGAAAGCCAGTTTGCTAACTCCATATCCTCGGTTGCGTTCTCCCCGCGACCAATCGTTCCAGCAAGCGCTTCGGTATCAAGCTCTATACCATGTCGGCTATACAAGCGCTCTGGCGTCGAGCCAATAAAGCTGTGTTTAGAATCCAACACCAACATAAAGTGAAAGCTATGATGATTTTGTTGATAGCTTGCCTTAAGTAATTGTGCTGCACAGATAGGCGCATCGAGCTGTAGCGTGGTTTTACGAGCCAAAACCACTTTCTTATACTCTTCGTCACTGATCCCCTGAAGCACTTTATTCACCAAACTACCCCACTGTTCCTTTTCCGGCACGTGGGTTATTTGTTCAATATGAGCAGACAACGGCGCTAAAATCGCCGCTTCAACAGATAGCTTATTTAAGGCATTAATCGAAGCAACGCGATCAGGAGATAAATTAACCGCTAGCGACCAAGTATTATCAAAGCGAATCAATTCAACCTGAGGAAGGAAGAAAAACGATTCCATGCAACGACGATTCTTAGCGGTGTGCCCGTCAAATGAACGTCCCCCCCAAATTCGCTGGTCTTCCCCAAGAATTGCATATGCGGGTGCTGGGTCTGAAAAAGTATGTAACTGACCGAGTGCAACGACCTCTTCACGAGTGTCGCGTGACTGCCAGTAAAATTTGGGAAAGAGAGGTTGAGCATGAAGCCATTCTATAAATGCAAACGATGGTTTTTGCGTTAGAACTTCAACACAACGAACTTCGCTTGCTGGGGCATTGTGTACTCTCTCAATCAAAGCGGAGAGAGTTTGCTGGAAATGTGACAAATCGACCTCGTCCACACCTAAATTATTATTATATTAGGTTGATACTTTATGGGTAGCACCCACTGAGATCAAGAATGTACTATATCTTTTCAACATTCCTGTGATTTTAAGCAATCTCGCCCCCTTTCTTCCCTTCGCTAAAATCAACAACGCTAAGAATTAAAACTCATAAAATAGTGATAGTAAAAAGACCAGACGTTACACGGAAATGCGACATTCAGCAGATTTTTATTCTATCAAACCCCATTTTGCGGTACTTTAATAAAGTATTTAAATTAATTCCAGGAAACCGGCAATGCAAAATATCGGGATGTCGTCAAAACTCAACAATGTATGCTACGAAATCAGGGGGCCTGTACTCAAACATGCTAAGCGCATGGAAGAAGAAGGGCATAAAATACTAAAGCTAAATATTGGTAACCCCGCCCCCTTTGGTTTTGACGCCCCTGATGAGATCCTTGTTGACGTAATCCGCAATCTACCAACATCTCAAGGGTACTGTGACTCAAAAGGTATTTATTCAGCCCGAAAAGCGGTTGTCCAGCACTATCAGAAAAAAGGTCTTCGCAACCTTGATGTAGAAGACGTTTACATTGGAAATGGTGCATCAGAGCTTATCGTGATGTCTATGCAGGCACTGTTGGATAATGGTGATGAAATCTTAGTGCCCGCACCAGACTACCCACTTTGGACAGCATCTGTAGCGCTTTCTGGAGGCACACCGGTTCACTACATGTGTGATGAAGACGCCGATTGGTATCCAGATCTCGATGACATACTCGCGAAGATTTCACCAAAGACTCGCGGGATCGTTTTGATTAATCCAAACAACCCAACGGGTGCTGTATATAGTCGTGATTTCCTGTTGAAAGTTGTGGACATTGCTCGTGAGCATGGTTTGATCATCTTCGCTGATGAAATATACGACAAAGTACTTTACGACGGCGCAGTGCACACTTCCGTATCAACCTTGGCTGAAGACGTTTTAATGGTAACCTTCAATGGCTTATCGAAAGCTTATCGTGTATGTGGCTTTCGTGGTGGTTGGATGTTCTTGACTGGTCCAAAACACTTAGCGAAAGGCTATGTGGAAGGCCTAGAAATGCTCGCTTCTATGCGCCTGTGTGCCAACGTGCCAATGCAGCACGCAATACAAACCGCACTCGGTGGCTATCAGAGTATTAATGAACTAATACTACCTGGTGGTAGATTGCTTGAACAACGTGACCGAGCATGGGAATTGATCAACAAGATCCCGGGAGTGTCTTGTGTGAAACCAAAAGGCGCGATGTACCTGTTCCCTAAAATCGATACTAAAATGTACAACATCAAAGATGATCAAAAATTTGTACTCGATTTCCTTAAACAAGAAAAAGTATTATTGGTTCAAGGTACTGGCTTTAATTGGCCAAAACCCGATCACTTCCGCATCGTGACTTTGCCACATATCGAAGATCTAGAAATAGCAATTGGTCGTCTTGAGCGCTTCTTGTCAACTTACAGCCAAGAGTAGTTCGCCCACAATCAACCTGCTATCAACTAGTCCACTAACGATGGCTATAATTTACTGTTTTAAAATACTTTAACTTGTATTCATTCACTTATATGCTTAAAAGGCTCCTGTTTAGGGGCCTTTTTTATATCTCCTATCTCGTACTACTTGTATTGTTTACAAGACACAAGTAGAGCATTGTTAAGCAAGGACACTTATGAAACAAAGCCATTTCTTTGCCCATCTAGCACGCATGAAACTGATCCAACGTTGGCCACTGATGCGCTCAGTCTCAAGCGAGAATATTTCAGAGCATAGTTTACAAGTTGCCTTCGTCGCGCACGCTTTGGCGCTTATCAAAAACAAGAAATTTGATGGTCAACTCAACCCTGAGCACATCGCATTGTTAGGTATGTACCATGACACTAGTGAGGTGCTTACCGGTGATTTACCAACTCCAGTCAAATACTACAACCCAGACATTGCACAAGAGTACAAAAAGATAGAAGCAGCAGCCGAGAAAAGGCTACTGTCCATGTTGCCGGAAGAGTTTCAAGAAGACTTCGCACCATTTTTAATTTCAGGGACAGCAAGTAAAGAAGAGCAAGGCATTGTTAAACAAGCAGACACTATCTGTGCTTATTTAAAATGTTTGGAAGAACTCAGCGCTGGAAATCATGAGTACGAGCAAGCAAAACGTAGACTTGAAGAAACACTCGAACAGCGTAAAAGTCCAGAAATGGATTACTTTCTCACTACCTTTGCACCGAGTTTTGAATTATCACTAGACGAGATAAGCTAACTGGGTATACCTTGAATATAATTAGTTAAATAAATCAATTTGATAGGCGCTATTTTGACAGTCCAACTCGAACCGACATTTGCACTCGAACAAGAATGGCAACATCGAAATGACGATGAACATAAAATAAGACGTGATGACCACCGTAGCCCGTATCAACGTGATCGTGCACGTGTACTTCACTCTGCGGCCTTCCGCCGCCTTCAAGCTAAAACTCAAGTGCATGGCACCACTGTTAACGATTTTCACCGAACCCGATTAACACACTCTCTAGAAGCCGCGCAGCTTGGTACAGGTATCGTCGCTCAATTGAAAAAGAAGCAGCCCGAATTCCGCGACCTATTGCCCTCAGACAGCTTGATAGATTCACTATGTTTGGCTCACGACATTGGTCACCCAGCTTATGGGCATGGCGGTGAAGTCGCCCTGAATTACATGATGCGCGATTATGGCGGCTTTGAAGGCAACGCTCAAACGTTTCGCATTGTCACACAGCTAGAAGCTTACACTGAGCATCACGGGATGAACCTATCTCGACGCACTTTGTTAGGTCTGATTAAGTACCCTTCTCTGCTTAGTGAAGTTCAAGCTAAATTGCAGTCTGAGCCAGTTAAGCATCAACGACAACTCCGTGCCAAAGATTGGATGCCAGCAAAAGGCATCTACGATCACGATAAAGAGCTGTTTAACTGGGTACTGGAGCCGCTTTCAAGCAGCGACCAACAACGGCTAAAAAAGAAAAGAAAGTCGCACACCGAACCACTTGAACACAACAAGACCAAATACAAGTCACTTGACTGTTCTATTATGGAGCTGGCTGATGATATCGCGTATGGCGTACACGATTTGGAAGATGCAATTGTGCTGGGCTCCGTGACTAAGACACAATGGGTAGAATCGGCTTACCCGCAGCTACAAGAAATGGCGGACCCATGGATTTGTGAACACCTTGACTCAATAACTGAAATGCTGTTTTCCGGCGAGCAGTATCGCCGCAAGGACGCAATTGGCGGAATAGTCAACGCACTATTGACCAGTATTTCGATTAAGCGCGTTGATGAGAACTTTGAGAATGTGTTGCTCTCCTACAATGCCGTACTTGAGCCGAGTATGGATGGCACACTCGATAAACTGAAGCACTTCGTGAGTGAGTTTGTTATCCAAGTCCCTCAAGTTCAGGTTATTGAATACAAAGGACAGCAAATAATCATGGATATGTTTGAGGCATTCAGTGCTGACCCTGAACGCTTATTGCCACTGCCAATCAAGAAGCAATGGCTACAACATCAAGACGATTCAAGAAAGATGCGAGTGATTGCAGATTACATTTCATCAATGACTGATGATCTTGCACAGAAAATGCATCAGCAATTGTTCTCAGCTCATACAGAGTTTTAAGAGTTCAATAGCTTAAATATCGTGTAACGGCTTAATCTAAATAGTTTTTCTCGAAGACACCTGGTGGCATTTGACTGATTTGAAACTGAATCATTTGGTCAAATGCCGTTAACAGTGGGCGAAAATCACCGTCAGTCTCTAGTAAGCTCAATAAATGATAACCCGCTTCTACTGTGGATAGACTGTTGTCACTAGGTGCTTTGCGAATTCGATAGTTACCCTTGAGGTCTTTCGGCAAGTAAACCGTTTTTAACGCATGCAAGTTACTCGATACCTGCCACATTTTAAACGCCTTCTTCCACGTCCCATCCAATAAAATCACACGTAGCTTTTTATTTGAACAGGTTACCGACTCAACAGGAACAGAGTTTTCGCTTGGGTATAAAATCACATGTTGGTACTGTTCATCGGCCAGCAATGCGTTCAGTTGTTCATTGTCTGAAAAGTCTTCGCCGACAAGCGTCACGCTATTATTTAGAGATAACGAGAGGATGCGCGCCGTTCCCATTGGGCGATGCTCTTCTGATAGGTGCTGAAGAATGATAAGCTCAACATTCGATTCGAGTGGTGTAATCCACTGACAAATACAAGCTTTCAAAGCCTTGCTGCATTGGGGGCAATAACGAGACATGGATTTAATGTGTACCCTGTTTTAATTTTCACTTCACTTTTATGCGTCTTATTCCAATTTGAACCAATACAAGCTTGGGTCGTTTGGGATAGCAATGCGATTGCCGATGGGCAATGGTGGCGAATCCTAACAGGAAATTTTTCACATACCAACTACTCGCATCTTCTGATGAATCTAGCAGGCTTGTGGATCATCAGCTATCTGTTTCAACCGAGTAAAAAACAGCTTGTTCTTGCTTTGCTTGTGATCAGTTTAGTGACTGGGGTCGCTCTGTTATTTTCAAGTATTCAGATCTACGTTGGCCTATCGGGCACTTTGCATGGGTTGTTTGGTTTATGCGCGCTCAGAGAGACTATAAACGGCAGGAAATCTAGTTGGCTGTTAGTGTTGGGATTAATCGCTAAGATCGTTTGGGAGCAGCTTATTGGCCCTTCTAGTACGACTGGCGAACTAATTAACGCTCGTGTCGCAATTGAAGCCCACCTAGCAGGGTCAATAGCAGGAGGCTTCATGGCTGTAATATTTTTGCTAGCGGATAAAAAAGCGGATCAAAGCTGAATTCTTTCGCGGTTCTTTTCTACCGTCACTTCACCGATTCCTTTCACACTCACCAAATCATCAGCAGTCGCAAACGCACCATTTTGATCTCTGTAATCGACGATATCTTGGGCTTTCTTGTCCCCGACGCCAACTAATAGCGCTGAGAGTTCTTCTGCTGTCGCTGTGTTGATGTTTACCGTTATCTCAATACCTTCGTAAAGCTCAGCCTTAGTTGGGCTGTCTGCAAACGCTGCGGAGCTAAGGGTAATAAGAAATGAAAGAAGTAGTGTTGAATATATTGTGCGCATAAACCGTTCCTTTGTATAAAAAACGTAATTTATGCATTTACCATTATAAATGACACAGTAACTAAATAAAAATAAAGCGGGCCACCTTAGTGACCCGCTTTGTTATACATCTCGTTTTCATTAGCTTGTTTGTTCGCTCACAAATTTGATTTATAGAGCAACAGTCATACTTTGATTAACAATACTAAATCATCGAGTGAATCAAAGTTTACTGATCTTGGCCAACTACGTAATATTCAACATCCGCGTTCTTGCGAAGTACGTTTAATACATTAGTAAGATCTTGCTGGTTGCCAACTCGTTCCAGTTGAGCGCCAATTTGAGTACTGTAAGCTGGGTTGATTTCAGCCGTTACTTTTGAAAGCTCAACAACAACAATATTACCGTCTTGGTCTTTAGACTGACCGAATACAGATTGACCGTCTTCTGGTTTCGCGAAAGCGAATACAGAAGATGCTAATGGAGAGTTACGGTCTATCGTTTCAAGTTCAGTGAACTCAAGATTATTATCCGCCAGTACTGCTTCATTGCCTTGCTTAAGTTCGTTCACTAGAGAAACACCTAGTTCAATCGCTTGTTGCTCAGCTTGAACAGCAGACAATGCAGCCACAACTTGCTCTTTCACTTCAGCTAGCGGAAGAACGGTTTCGTCACGAGTTTCTTCTACACGAACAACAATCACATGCTCAGGTGCAACTTCGATAACTTCAGAGTTTAAACCATCTTCTTTCACTTCAGGACTCAAGATCGCTTGCATAACTGCAGGTGTCATGAGGAGTTCTGGAGCATCAACTTGCGAAATGAAACCCGTTGTTGTGATCTTAGCGTTAATAGCTTCAGCTGAATCGTCCAAAGAATCTGGGAATTCAAATGCCACTTTCTCTAGTTCAGTTTGCTTCTCGTAGAACTGGTCGACAGCATGCTGGTCTATAAGCTCTTGCTTAATCTCAGCCGCTACTTCTTGGTAAGACTGAGCTTGAGACGCTTTTAGCTCGTCTAACTTGATGATGTGGTAGCCAAAATCAGACTTAACTAAACCAGTTATGTCGCCAATAGTTTCAAGAGCAAAAGCTGCATCTTCAAACGCTGGGTCCATAACGTCGCGTTCAATCCAACCTAGGTCACCGCCAACGTCTGCACTACCGAAGTCGTCAGATTTCTCTTCCGCTAGCGTAGTAAAATCAGCGCCTGCATTTAGCTCGTCTAGGATTGACTGAGCTTTCGCTTCGTCATCGCCTTGAACTAGGATGTGGCTAACTTTACGTTGCTCTTCAGTTGAGTACTTGTCTAGGTGCTCTTGGTAGTATTTCTGTGCTTCTTCATCGCTTACTTCAAGCTGAGACTTAAGCGCTTCAGCAGAAAGCTCAATGTAAGATACCTTAGCTTGCTCTGGACGAGTATAAGCTGCTGGGTTCTCTTGGTAGTACTGTTCGATTTGCTCGTCAGTTAACTCGATGTCTTTTGCTAGGTCAGCAACAGACAGTGTCACTGTGCGAATGTCACGAGTTTGTGCGATAAGCTTGCTCTGAGTATCGATTTCGCCTTGAAGAACGAATTCACTGCCTTGAAGTGCAGTCACAAGCTGGTTGCGCATTAGGTCACGACGCATGTATTCTGCGAAGCTTTCTGCGCTGAAACCTGCACGACGTAGTGCTGCTTGGTAAACTTCTTGGTCGAATTGACCCGCCGTTTGAAACTGAGGCATTTCTAGAATCATGGTACGGATTTGAGAATCACTGATTCGTAGGCCTAGAGACTCAGCTTGCTGCTCAAGCAGTACGTCATTGATCATGCGATCAAGTACTGATTTACGGAAAGATTCTACGTAAGCAGGGTCTGCAAGCATTTGAGAGAAGTAATCGCCAAGTTGAGACTGCATACGGTTACGTTCGTTTTGGTAAGCCTGTTCGAACTCACCACGAGCAATTTCTGTGCTTCCAACTTTAGCTGCTGCGTTGTTACCGCCACCGGTGATGTAGCTGCCTACACCTGCGAATACGAATGACAGGATAATCAACCCAAGGATAATTTTTACCGCGATGCTATTCACGCCTTCGCGTAATCGATCCATCATAATTTAAGTGCTCTCCGGATATGAAGCATTGGCTTCAAAATAAAAATCTATTCACGCGATATTATCAGAAAAAGAAATGCGCATCAGTAGGATGCGCATAATTTAAATAAGTTCAATGTGCTTTGTACACATACTGTTTAAGAATGAAACATCATTTTTCAAACAGTAAACGCATTTTACTGCCTTCCTCTCTTAAATGGAGATTTCAGCAGTGAAAATTAGTTACATGCGTCTTTAAGTGCTTTACCCGCTTTGAAGCCAGGTACTTTAGCTTCTGCGATTTGGATCTCTTCACCAGTTTTTGGGTTACGACCTGTACGAGCAGCACGAGTACGAACACTGAAAGTACCAAAGCCAACAAGTGCAACTTGGTCGCCTGATTGTAGCGTTGTGCCAACTGCTTCGATGAATGCGTCTAGAGCGCGGCCAGCTGAAGCTTTAGAGATGTCTGCGTTTTCTGCGATTGATTCTACTAGTTGTGTTTTATTCACTGTTTTTCCCCTATGTGTCATCTGTGACTACTTCTTGATGACTGTACGTTCCATTTTGGTTTTAATTTAGCCGCAAGCCTTATTGCAAAAGGGCTGCCGCTTTGAGCAATAACTTAGCGTCCAAAAAAAACGCTGACAAGCCTTTTCGGGCCTATCAGCGTAATTCTTTACTTATTTTTGCTATGCATCACTATTTTTTCACGTCAAACTCGACCCCTGACGGATCTCGTTCTAGCGCTACTTTGAGTACTTCATCAATCCACTGAACCGGGATCACCTTCAAGTCAGCGATTACGTTGCCTGGAATCTCTTCCAAATCACGCTCGTTGTCTTTAGGAATCAGTACAGTTTTGATGCCGCCACGGTGTGCTGCAAGCAATTTTTCTTTCAAGCCACCGATAGGTAAAACTTCACCACGAAGGGTAATTTCACCTGTCATACCGACCTCTGCTTTAACAGGGTTCCCCGTCAAGCTAGACACTAATGCAGTACACATTGCGATACCCGCACTCGGGCCATCTTTCGGTGTAGCACCTTCCGGTACGTGAACGTGAATATCGCGCTTTTCGTAGAAATCTGAGTTAATACCCAGCTTTTCAGCACGAGAACGAACAACGGTCATTGCCGCTTGAATCGATTCTTTCATCACATCGCCAAGTGAACCCGTTTGCGTTAGCTTACCTTTACCCGGCATTGCTTCAGTTTCGATAGTCAGTAGATCGCCACCAACTTGAGTCCAAGCTAGACCAGTTACCTGACCAATACGGTTACTTTCATCCGCTTTACCGAAGTCATGACGTTGAACGCCTAAGTACTCTTTCAGGTTATCAATATTAACCGTTACAGACTTAAGGTCGCTGTCTAGCAAGATGTTCTTCACTGCTTTACGACAGATCTTAGAGATTTCACGCTCTAGGCTACGTACACCCGCTTCACGTGTGTAGTAACGAATGATGCCGATGATTGCAGAGTCTTCAATCTCAATTTCATGAGGCTTAAGACCGTTGCGCTGAACTTGCTTGTCCAGTAAGTGACTCTTAGCAATGTTCAGCTTTTCGTCTTCTGTGTAACCAGATAGGCGAATCACTTCCATACGGTCTAGTAACGGGCCAGGAATATCCATCGAGTTAGACGTTGCAACAAACATTACATCTGACAGATCGTAATCTACTTCTAAGTAGTGATCGTTGAATGAAACGTTTTGTTCAGGGTCAAGAACTTCCAATAGCGCCGAGGATGGGTCTCCGCGCATATCAGATGACATCTTATCGATCTCATCTAATAAGAATAGAGGGTTTTTAACACCAACTTTAGACATCTTCTGGATTAGCTTACCTGGAAGAGAGCCAATATACGTACGACGGTGACCACGAATCTCAGCTTCATCACGGACGCCGCCTAGTGCCATACGAGTGTACTTACGGCCCGTTGCCGCTGCAATCGAACGGCCTAGCGAGGTTTTACCTACACCAGGAGGACCAACAAGACAAAGGATTGGACCTTTTAGCTTGTTAATTCGATTTTGTACTGCCAAGTATTCAAGAATACGTTCTTTAACACGCTCTAAGCCGTAGTGGTCTTCGTTTAAAACCTCTTCCGCTTTCGCTAAATTCTTTTTAACTTTTGAACGCTTGGCCCAAGGAACACCCACCATCCAATCAATGTAGCTACGTACTACTGTCGCTTCAGCCGACATTGGCGACATCATTTTCAATTTTTGCAGTTCTTGCTCGGTTTTCTCGCGAGCTTCTTTAGGCATTTTTGAATCTTCGATCTTCTTCTTCAGAGTTTCGAATTCATCAGGTGCGTCATCCATCTCGCCCAGTTCTTTCTGAATCGCTTTCATTTGCTCATTCAGATAATACTCGCGCTGAGATTTCTCCATCTGTTTCTTAACGCGGCCACGAATACGTTTTTCAACTTGCAGGATGTCAATCTCTGACTCCATTTGGCCCATCAAGAATTCCAAACGCTCAGTTACATCTGAAATTTCTAGAACGTGCTGCTTGTCTACCAATTTAAGGGGCATGTGTGCTGCAATGGTATCGGCTAGGCGTGCTGCCTCGTCAATACCATTTAGCGACGTTAGAACTTCTGGTGGAATCTTTTTGTTTAGCTTAATAAAGCCTTCGAATTGATTGATCGCACTACGAACAACCACTTCTTGTTCTTTTTCGTCAAGCTCGGAAGTTACAACGTATTCTGCATCTGCTAAGAAAAATTCACTTTCTTTAAATTGATTAATTTTTGCACGCTGCTGACCTTCAACAAGTACTTTTACAGTACCGTCGGGAAGCTTAAGCAATTGAAGAATGGTAGCGACGGTACCTACATCAAATAGGTCTTCTATTGAAGGTTCATCAGTGTCCGCTTCTTTCTGTGCTACAAGTAGTACTTGTTTGTTAGCTTCCATTGCCGATTCAAGGCAAGTAATCGATTTTTCACGACCAACAAACAATGGAATAACCATATGTGGGTAGACCACTACATCACGTAGAGGTAGCACGGGGATTTCGATACGCTCGGAACGTTCCAAGTTCATATATTTCTCTCTTCCGCTTTAAACTTATAAAGCAGTATATGGGGCTTAAACGACTGGATTCAATGGAAGAATAAAAAAAAGGAGGTAATTGCTTACCTCCTTTTTCAATTTGAGCGTGTAGTCTAAAAAAGACTTACTCTGCAACAGCTGCTTGGTTATCTGAGTTACTGTAAATTAATAGTGGTTCTGACTCACCATTAATTACCGACTCATCAATCACAACCTTGCTTACATCTGTAGAAGATGGCAGTTCATACATAGTTTCTAGTAGAACCCCTTCCAAAATAGAGCGTAGACCACGAGCACCTGTTTTACGGTTCATTGCTTTCTTAGCAATAGCGCGTAAAGCGTCTTCGCGGAATTCTAGCTCTGTATCCTCAAGTTCAAATAATGCAGCATACTGTTTTGTCAGTGCATTCTTTGGCTCACAAAGGATTTGGATTAACGCTTCTTCATCAAGCTCTGTCAGTGTTGTTGTAACAGGTAGACGACCGATGAATTCTGGAATTAAACCATACTTCACTAGATCTTCAGGTTCTACTTGAGTGAACAATTCACCGATAGTTTTGGTTTCGTCTTTTGAACGCACTTCTGCGCCGAAGCCGATACTTGAACCTGTTTCTACACGTTGCTCAATCACTTTATCTAGGCCTGCAAACGCACCACCACAGATAAATAGGATCTTAGACGTGTCCACTTGCAAGAATTCTTGCTGTGGATGCTTACGACCACCTTGAGGTGGAACTGAAGCCACTGTACCTTCAACAAGTTTTAGTAGAGCTTGCTGTACACCTTCACCAGACACATCACGAGTGATTGATGGGTTTTCAGCTTTACGAGAAATCTTGTCGATTTCATCGATGTAAACAATGCCGCGTTCCGCTTTCGCTACGTCGTAATCGCATTTCTGAAGCAACTTCTGGATGATGTTTTCAACATCTTCGCCCACGTAACCCGCTTCGGTTAGTGTTGTTGCGTCTGCCATTGTGAATGGAACGTCTAGGAAACGAGCCAGTGTTTCAGCAAGTAGTGTTTTGCCACTACCAGTAGGACCGATAAGAAGAATGTTACTCTTACCTAACTCTACGCCTTCAGCCGTTGTATCACCATTACGTAAACGCTTGTAGTGGTTATATACCGCAACTGCTAGCACTTTTTTCGCGTATTCCTGACCGATTACATAGTCGTCAAGATGCTCACGAATCTCACGCGGCGTAGGCAGCGATTCAGATTCTTTCTTAGGAAGAACATCTTTAATTTCTTCACGAATAATGTCGTTACAAAGATCGACACATTCATCACAAATGTAAACAGAAGGACCTGCGATTAACTTGCGAACTTCGTGTTGGCTTTTGCCACAGAAAGAGCAGTAAAGCAGTTTACTGCTACCACCCTCTTTGCTTTTGTCTGTCATTCGCTAACCTCTTAGCCTGTACTCTCTATGTTTGAGTGTATATCAATTTGAATCACTTTGCGTTAAACAATTGCCTTGCAATTATTGGCCGCGATGATTAAGAACTGAATCCACCAAACCGTATTCTACTGATTGCTCAGCAGACATGAAATTGTCACGATCTGTATGTTGCTCAATAACTTCTAGAGGCTGACCGGTGTGCTCCGCCAATAGCTTATTTAGCTTTTGTTTGATCGTTAGGATCTCTTGCGCATGAATTTGAATATCAGACGCTTGACCTTGGAAGCCGCCAAGTGGCTGGTGAATCATCACACGTGAATTTGGAAGCGCGTGACGCTTACCAGGAGCACCACCGGCTAGTAAGAATGCTCCCATAGAGCACGCTTGACCCATACATACTGTACTCACGTTTGGCTTGATGAACTGCATTGTGTCGTAAATAGACATACCTGCAGTTACGCTACCGCCTGGTGAGTTGATGTAAAGATAGATATCTTTGTCTGGGTTTTCTGATTCCAAGAAAAGCATTTGAGCCACGACAAGGTTTGCCATGTGGTCTTCAACTTGACCGGTTAAGAAAATGATACGTTCTTTTAACAGACGAGAATAGATATCGTAAGAGCGTTCACCACGGGAAGTTTGTTCAACCACCATAGGAACTAACGCGTCCATAATCGATGGCATTGTATTTTTTTCTTGGTAGCTCATATTCTTATGTCCCTAAAATAAATGGCCCGAATGATTAAATCATACGGACCATTGTTAGCAGAATTGTTGACCGTACGTCAACCTTCTACATCAGATATTACTATATTATGCAGGTTGCTGATTCATTAGCTCGCTGAAGCTAACTTCTTTATCAGAAACTTGAGCTTTAGCGATGATTGCATCAACTGCTTGCTCTTCTAAAGCAACGTTACGCATGTTGTTCATCATTTGCTCGTTTTGCTCGTAGTAAGCAATAACTTCTGTTGGATCTTCGTATGCTGTAGCCATCTCTTCGATGATAGCTTTAACTTTCTCGTCGTCAGCTTCTAGCTCTTCAGTCTTGATTACTTCACCAAGAAGAAGACCTACAACTACGCGACGTTTCGCTTGCTCTTCGAACAGCTCACGTGGAAGTTGGTCAGCAGCTTCAGTGTTGCCACCGAAACGTTGAGCAGCTTGTTGACGTAGAACACCGATCTCTTGATCGATAAGAGCAGAAGGTACGTCGATGTTGTTTTCGTTAACTAGACCATCGATAGCTTGCTCTTTGATGCGGTTCTTAACAGCTTGCTTAAGCTCACGCTCCATGTTCTTACGAACTTCAGCTTTAAGACCTTCAACGCCGTCAGCAGCGCCGAACTTAGAAACGAACTCTTCGTTTAGTTCTGGAAGTTCACGAGCTTCAACTTTGTTCAACTTGATAGAGAACTTAGCTGATTTACCTTTTAGGTTTTCAGCGTGGTAATCTTCTGGGAAGTTTACGTCAATTTCGAATTCCATGCCTGCTGTTTTACCAACGATACCGTCTTCAAAACCAGGAATCATGCGACCAGCACCCATCTCTAGTGGGAAGTTCTCAGCTTTACCGCCTTCGAACTCTTCACCGTCGATAGAACCAACGAAGTCGATAGTTGCACGAGAGCTAGCGTCAGCTGCAGTGTCAACTTCAGTCCAAGTTGCTTGTTGCTTACGTAGAGTTTCGATCATCTCTTCAACGTCAGCTTCTTTAACTTCTACTGCAGGTTTCTCAACAGTGATGTTTTCTAGACCTTTCAGTTCAACTTCTGGGTAAACTTCAAAAGTTGCGTTGAATACTAGGTCTGCGCCTTCGCTGTTTTCAACTGGTGCGAAAGTAGGTGCGCCAGCTGGGTTGATTTTCTCTTTCACGATCGCTTCGATGAAGTGACGTTGCATTACTTCGCCCATCACGTCTTGACGTACTGCTTTGCCGTACATTTTAGCAACCATCTTCATTGGCACTTTGCCTTTACGGAAACCATCGAAACGACGATTTTTCGCGATGTTGCGTAGTTCAGCTGTAACTGCATCTTCGATGTTAGCAGCAGGAACAGTAATATTAAGACGGCGCTCTAGGCCTTCTAGCGTTTCAACAGTAACTTGCATTATATAAACCTCAAAACTGGCTCAGTAATCTGAGCATATGAGCCGTAACTTAGCTTTAATTCAAAAGCCGACGTTGTTGGCTGCATCCTTGTGTAGTGCTCTATCCGAACACCTAATTTAAAATCGAGCATTGATGTTTGAATTGATTATTCAACTAAACACCAGACTAATCAGCGATATCTTCGTTCTTCACGCGCCGATTAAAACGCAACAAAGCTTGTTTTCAGAAACAAGAAAGGTATCTCCGATTAGCCTCAGGACAGAGATTTTAGACGCGACATTCTAGCGATCTGTTTAATCTCTGTCGAGCCGTTCACCTCTGCTTAATGATGAATGCTCTAAATTCGTTCAACTAAATGATACAAAAACGGTCAAAACATCACTTAGCACAACAGAAATGGGGACAATAGCGACTTTTTCAAGGGAATCGAGGCCTTTTTTTGCTAAAAACCTTAAAAAGAGATCTTGCTCTTGTTTTACCCCTCAGAGTCGATAAGTTTTTCAACAATCTCCGTTACAAAGCCTTAACCTACAACCATCTGTTCACTCTCTGCTTCCAGCAAAAACTACCGCTATTTGCTACCATAAACGAGAGGAGACAGGCTTGATTGTTTACCAAAAAAATTAGCGGAGAGCCTTCATGTTTCAAGCTTTTAGAATCCCAATACTATTAATGGTCACATACAGTTTACTGATGGTGTTTGGCGGTCATTGGGTGTGGAGCACAAGCCATGAAAGTTTGTTAAATGATCATCAATCTAAGCTGGACCGTTTTTCGGTTCACATTTCCAGTCAATTGGACAAGTTCGCGCACATTCCAGAGCTGCTTTCAAAGGATATAGAACTGGTCGATGCCTTACATTCACCAGATAACTCCGCACAAATTGAACTGACCAATCGCTATCTAGAACACGTCAACACTGTGATTCAAGCCTCTGACACCTACTTATTGGACAGCATTGGCACTACCATCGCGGCCAGTAACTGGAACCTTAAACACTCGTTTGTTGGACGTAATTTTGCGTTTCGTCCTTACTATCAACAAGCGATTCTCGGCAATGAAAATCAGTACTTTGCTTTAGGTTCTACTTCAGGGAAGCGGGGCTATTATTATTCCTTTCCTGTCTCCTACGCAGCTGAAATCATTGGCGTGATTGTCGTAAAAATGGATTTATCACTGATTGAAACAAGTTGGAAAGGTAAACAGAGTTATTTTGTTGCTGACGATAAAGACCTGATTGTTTTTATGTCAAGTAATCCAGAATGGTTACTCAAAAGCCTCCAACCACTCAATAAGGCCCAACAGGCTCGAATTCAAGAAAGTAGGCAGTATCTAGATACAAAAATCGAGAGTCTGCATTTTTCAGGTGATTTGGAGAGCTCTACCAGCAGTATTAAGTCAACGCATAAACTCGTTCAAGAACACTTTTTTACTTCCTCACGTTTTTTAGATGACCCCAAATTAACCGTCCGGGTATTCTCTCCGACACACTTAGTTTGGTGGGATCTGATCGCCTATATGGTAGTGTTGAGCTTGGTATTTGCGATTATTTATCTCACTATACAACTCAACAACCATCGCCAACAAAGACGCGCCCAGATCGATAGGCTGCAATCTGAAGCCAAACAAAAGCTAGAATTTCAAGTTCTTGAGCGCACATCAGAACTGCACGTCGAGATCAAGCACCGTATCGAAACAGAACAGATACTCAGACAGACCCAAGACGAGCTAATACAAGCAGCAAAGCTGGCAGTATTAGGTCAGATGTCAGCAAGCATCAGCCATGAACTGAATAACCCATTGGCGGCCATTCGCAGTTATGCCGACAATGGCCGACTCTTTCTTGAAAAAGATAAGACAGACCGAGTCGATGACAACCTCTCTCGTATTTCAGCACTGACGGATCGTATGGCAAAAATAAGCCATCAACTCCGTTCCTTCGCTAAGAAATCCACGGCGGAAGAGCTACACACATTGCAGATACTGCCTATTCTTCATTCCTCAAAAGAACTGATGAAACCGCAGTTAAAGACTGAACGAGTCAAAGTAAATGAGCTCCCTGAAATCTTCGACGTCTGCGTACTCGCTAATGCCATTCAATTGGAACAGGTGATCATTAACCTACTGACCAATGCTGTTCAAGCTATGGAAAATCAAGAAGATAAACAATTGGCTATCCTGTTAGAGATTAGGGAATCAGATAATGAACAATCAAAAGCTCTGTTGATTCATGTCGATGACAATGGCCCTGGTTTTGTCTCGCCTACGACGGGACACTTTTTTGAACCCTTCCATACCACCAAGAAAAACGGACTTGGACTTGGGCTGTCGATTTCTCAACAAATAATCAGCGGAATTAACGGCAAACTAGTGACAGGAGTCAGTCCGCAAGGCGGTGCTCGTTTTAGTATTGAACTCCCGATAGTGTCCGACGAGCAACGTTCCAAAAAGAACAAAACGGACTGAAGCAAAACAAAAATTTCAGCAATATTCACTATCAAAGAGTAAAGGAATAACTATGTGTCACGTCTATTTCATTGATGATGAATCCGATTTAAGGATGGCAATTGAGCAGAGCTTTGAGCTTGCTGGCATTAATGCTGAATTCTTTCATGATGCGGAATCAGCACTACTTGCGATCCAAAAAAATGGTCTTCCCCATGTGATCATCACAGATATCTGTTTACCGGGTATTTCTGGACATGATCTACTCAACACTGCCATGCACAAAGATAAAGAGATTCCGGTCATCATGATCACCGGGCATGGTGATATATCAATGGCCGTGCAAGCTATCCATGATGGTGCCTATGATTTCATTGAAAAACCATTTGCCAATGAGCGTTTGATCGAAACCACCAAACGGGCAATCGAAAAACGCCAATTGACCCTTGAAAACCAAGAACTGAAGCGTTCGTTGAAAGCGAGTAAAGCACTGGGTCCAAGAATCATTGGTGACACGCAATCGATGACTGAGCTTCGTTCGATCATCACTCACGTCGCCGATACCAACGCCGATATTTTATTGTTTGGCGAAACGGGAACAGGTAAAGAACTAGTCGCACGTTCCCTACATGAACAAAGCAGCCGTCGAGAGCAAAATTTTGTCGCAGTCAATTGTGGTGCAGTCCCTGAAAATCTGATTGAAAGCGAGCTCTATGGCCATGAAAAAGGCGCTTTCACGGGTGCTGATAACAAACGCGTAGGTAAATTTGAGTTTGCACAAGGCGGCACCCTGTTCTTGGATGAAATAGAATCCATGCCGATGCAAGCGCAGATCCGTCTGTTACGCGTATTACAAGAGCGTGTCATTGAAAGGGTTGGCTCAAACGGTTTAGTGCCTCTCGACATCCGGGTGATTGCCGCAACCAAAGTGGACTTAAAGAAGGCTGCTGAAGAAGGAACTTTCCGCCAAGATCTCTATTATCGACTTAATGTTGTCACTTTAGAGTTACCGCCATTAAGAGGTCGCCAAGAAGACATCCCTGCACTCTTTCACCATTTCTTGCTCGTCGCAGCAGCTCGTTATGGTAAAACAGCCCCCGCACTGCCACAAACAGAACTGCACGCGCTTTTAGCTCATGATTGGCCCGGAAATGTACGAGAACTACGTAATACTGCAGAGCGTTTTGTACTTTTAGGTAAGCTTTCTCATTTATCAGACAACACCGTTGAATCAAACCAACACTTATCGCTAGCTGAGCTGGTCTCTGACTTTGAGAAAAGTGCACTAAAGCAAGCACTTATTGAGTGTAATGGCAGTATAAAAGAGACCATGGAAAGGCTTCAACTTCCACGCAAAACCCTTTACGACAAGATGCAAAAATACCAGCTTGTAAAAGAATCATATCGACAAAGAGAAAACTAAGCTATTTGTGTGAGCAAGATCACCTATACTTATTTCGGTCATAGGATGTTCTACGATCAGAACAGTGAGGAGATGGTTATGGGTGAGAAAACGAGAGTGCCATCCATTACTGACACACTTGAAATAGATGGTGTTTATTACATTGATCAGCATGTCGACTTAAACACACCGGAGTTAGAAGCAAAAAGGTCCCTCTATCAACAGAGCGACCATCATTTGAACTTCGGTAAAAATATTGATGAGGAGGTCTAACGACCTCCTTTTTTCCATTCTAATTGTTCTTTTTCTATTTTACGCAAATAATGTCCACACTTACTTAGTGATAATTTCCGGTCCCATCAATGTGGTCGGTAACCATGTAGATACCCACGGCACGTAAGTTACGATAATCAAGAACAGGAACATTACTCCTACCCAAGGCAGTGCCGCTTTCACTACGTTCATCATCGACATCTTGGCGACACCTGCGGTCACAAACAAATTGAGCCCGACAGGCGGCGTTATCATCCCTATCTCCATGTTCACTACCATCATGATACCAAGGTGGATTGGGTCGATACCGAGTGCAATAGCAATTGGGAATACCAAAGGTGCTACGATGATCAGCAAGCCTGAAGGTTCCATAAACTGTCCACCAATCAAGAGTAGAACGTTCACCACAATCAAGAAGGTAATCGGACCTAAGCCCGCAGAAAGCATAGACTCAGTGATCATTTGAGGGATACGTTCTTCTGTCAGTACGTGCTTAAGAATCAGAGCATTAGCAATGATAAACAGCAACATAATCGTCAGCTTGCCTGCATCGTAAAGCGTGTCTTTAGTGTCTTTGTGAAATAAAGTTTGGAACGCTTTAACCAGAGCCGGTTTAGTGTTGTTCCTGTCAGCAAATGGACCCATATCTTTATAGATAAAGTTGGCAATAAAGAACGCATACACCGCTGCGACTGCCGCCGCTTCTGTCGGAGTGAAGATACCGCCGTAGATCCCCCCCAAAATGATGACAATCAATAGCAGGCCCCAACTCGCGTCTTTTGCTGCCGCGAACATTTCGCCCCAACCCACAAATGGCTGTGCTGGAATCTTTTTAATACGTGCAGCAATGTAGATAGCAATCATCAACATCACACCCGCTAGCAGGCCAGGAATAACGCCACCAAGGAACATACGACCTACCGACACATCGGTCGCCGCTGCGTAAACCACCATCACGATTGACGGTGGAATCAAGATACCCAAAGTGCCCGCATTACAGATAACCCCTGCTGCGAATTCTTTTGTGTAGCCGTTTTTGATCATACCTGCGATAACAATACTACCGATTGCCACTACCGTTGCTGGAGACGATCCAGATAACGCTGCGAACATCATACATGCCACAACCGAAGCCATCGCTAACCCGCCACGGAACCAGCCGACCATTGCGATAGCAAAACGAATAATACGTTTCGCCACACCGCCTGTGGACATGAAACTAGAGGCCAAAATAAAGAAAGGTATCGCTAAGAGTGTGTAGTGGCCTGCAAAAGCATTAAACAACGTTTGTGCAACGGATGCCAAAGAAGCATCAGAGTGCATTAACAAGAATATGATGCTCGATAAACCTAGGGAAATCGCAATTGGTACACCGACCAACATGAAAGCAATTACCATTAAGAATAGAAATAACATTGCCATGATTAGTCTTCCTTTCCGTTAGATTTTGTACCCGACTCATTCGCCTTGTTCTGCTTAGTCGAATCCAATACCGCTGTCGCGTCTTCATCAGAACCCGCTAACACATCAGCTTTCAATGCATCCAGCTCTTCTTCGGCTTCATGACCTGCAATCATACGGTCAAGCTTGCCTGTAACTACTTGGTAAGCGACTTGGGCAAAACGGAACGTCAGCATTGCCATACCAATCGGCAATGCCATATAAGGAATAAAACGTGGCAGTTTCTCGTATCGCTCGCCTTCATTCATCCAATCGGAAAGAAACTGAAGCATCTCGGGCATTGGAATATCATCGGTTTCATACCATGCGCGCTCAGTCGCGAACGGGTACCAGTAATTCCAAGAACCGATAAGAAGTAAGATTGAGAATGCTAGGCAGCTTGTGACGGCTATTAACGCATACACTTTACGTAGCTTTTCTGGGGCAAGGTTGATGATCACATCAACGCCAATGTGGAAGTGTTTTTTAACGCCATAAGATGCGCCCACTAACACCATCCAAGCGAACATGAACACCGTCAGTTCTAGTGCCCACAAGATATTGCCATTGAATGCGTATCGAAATACCACATTGGCAAAAGTAAGTAGCGTCATTGCGCCAAGGAAAAATGCGATTAATGACTCTTCAATCGCATCCGTAACTCTTCCAACTTTGGAAAAAAGAGAGGGTTCCAGTGCTGATTCGCTAGAATTTGGTTGTTCCATTTGAGGCTTTTCCATAATTGACTCCGCTTATAATTGTTTTAATAAGAAGTGGCGAAAACGCTCGCCACTTCTCTAGCGGTGTTATTGGTTTGAAGCTAATGCTGCATCGATAAGATCTGAACCGATGTCTTTTTCAAACTTCTTCCATACTGGTTGAAGTGCAGTTACCCATGCTTGACGCTGTTCAGGCGTAAGTGTACGAACCTCACCACCGGCTTCGATGATATTATTTTTGTTCGCTAGGTTAACTTTTGAAGATTCAGCATTACGCGTCTCAGACACTTCTTTAACGATAGTGCCAAGCTGTGTGCGTACATCTTCAGGTAGGTCCTTCCAGAAGTCGTTTGACGTAACCACTAGGTAATCCAAGATACCGTGATTGGTTTCAGTCACGCCGTCTTGTACTTCAAAGAACTTTTTACCGTAGATGTTTGACCATGTGTTCTCTTGGCCATCGATAACCTTAGTTTGCAAGCCACCGTACACTTCTTTGAAAGACATCTTCTGTGGGTTAGCGCCTAGTTGTTCAAACTGAGCCACCAATACATCCGATGCTTGAACACGGAATTTCAAACCTTTTGCATCTTCAGGGCTGATTAGAGGTTTGTTCGCCGACATCTGTTTCATGCCATTATGCCAAAACGCAAGACCTTGTAGGCCACGACGTTTCATCGCGTTCTTCAGCTTTTCACCAGATTCTGAGTTTTGGAAACGGTCAACGGCTTCTACGTCTTCAAATAGGAAAGGAAGGTCAAAAATGCGGTATTTCTTAGTGAACTTCTCAAATTTAGACAGCGATGGCGCCGCCATTTGAACATCACCATTTAACAGGGCTTCCAGTACCTTATTATCATCATATAGCGTCGAGTTAGGGAAAACTTGCATACAAGCTTTGCCATTCATTTCCGTGTTTACTCGCTCTTCCAGTAAAGAAGCGGCGATGCCTTTCGGGTGCTTATCAGTATTGGTTACGTGACTGAATTTAATCACGATTTCGCCTGGATCACAGTTTGCAGCAGCATTAAAACTGGTGAGCGCCAGAGCAGAGACAGACAGCAGGGTAAGAGGCTTAAACATTATTATTCTCCTTAGTAAACAAAGCAGCCCTTCAATGGGAACTGCGTGCATTAACTAAGGCAATTTGCGCGCCATATTGACACAATCCATTAACAACCCTTTAACCATAAGGCTTCGTCAGATCTGCCAGTAATCGTCGCCAACTCGCTGCATAAATTAATGGGTGGAAAATGACACATAGAATATTTGTAAATGGGTGGAAGCTGACCATTGTATTAGTAATGAATGAGGTCTGACCAAAAGCCACATTACCGGTGATGCCTTGAAGTAATTTCGATCTATCCTGTAGAGTGCAGCACAACTTAGTCAGATTTACACTTAATAAGAGTTGCTACCCATGAGTCAGATCTACCATCACCCAGTACAAATTTACTACGAAGATACCGATCACTCAGGCGTGGTTTATCACCCTAACTTTCTTAAATACTTCGAGCGTGCTCGCGAGCATGTCTTGGGTAGCGATAAACTGGCGGAATTGTGGAATGAACACGGACTAGGTTTTGCGGTCTATAAAGCCAACATGACTTTTCAAGATGGGGTTGAGTTCGCTGAGATCTGCGACATCCGAACCTCTTTTGAACTCGATGGAAAATACAAAACCTTATGGCGACAAGAGGTATGGCGTAAAGATGCTACTAAGCCTGCTGTGATTGGTGATATTGAAATGGTCTGCCTTGATAAAGACAAACAACTTCAGCCTGTACCCGCTGAAGTATTAAAAGCGATGCTTGGCGAGACGATTTAACCAATATTACGAGTGGCTGAAAGTGCGAGTGGCTGATGGTGTGCTTTTTTCAAGATTAGAGGTTTAAGTTTCTAGTATAACAAGCTCACACTCAGCCAAGTAGCTTAGCTACTGGGAAACATTTCATCTCTAAGTGCATCGGAAGCGTTGCACCGCCAAGCGTCACGGCAAATCGGAACTGGTCATCCAGCCGTCCTAAACGACATTGCCAGCTTGTAGAAGCATCGTCAATTTCAGTAGCGTCCAAATCCAACCCAATTCCACTGTACAACCGAATCTCTCCATTCAACACCGATTGGAAATCAGAAGAACTAAATGGCAGCGTTTGCTTAGTCAGATTGGAGAAATTGAACGAAAAACTTTTCAACGATGTGGCTAGCCCCTTGCCTGTCGCTTTTATATACGACTCTTTCAGCGCCCACAAATCGAAAAAACGTTCTCTTTGGGATGCGTCATCCAGATCGAGAAAGTCGCTAATCTCGGATTCCGAAAAGTAATGCTTCATGATCGCAGCAATATTGGTCGAGATTCTTGCATGTTCAATATCCACCCCAAGCTGAAGTGGTTGCCCTTTCGTTTGGCATACCGCGATTAACAAATATTCTTTGCTATGACTGATATTAAAATTCAGGCCAGTTTCTATCTGTTGCTTCTCAACTAAGCTTGGTTTGCCTTTTTCACCATATTCAAAGCGCCACTCTTCAGGCTGAAAACAAAAGTAACGAGATAAGATCGCTCTCAAACAGCTTCGCACATACAGAGCTTGAGTCTGAGATGAAGGCATTCGATAGCGCTCAACTTTGGCTACTTCATCGGCAGTAAGTTTCTGTTTTAGGCGCGACACATGATCACTACCTTCATCCAAATCACTTAGAGAACAAAACCACAAATCAATGACTGACGTTTCCATCTTTCTAGCACTCATTTCTTAAAAATCACTCACCATAAAGCCATCAGTAAAACATCAAAACGAACAAATTTAACCCACCTATGTTTTGAGGTAAACATAGAGAGTTTGGCCAGGAAACTCCCTTCATATGCGGATTTAAAACTCATTTTTCAAATAATAACAAATTGAAACATAGATCACACTGAGCCTTACTGAACAATTACCTATTAAATATTACTTACAAAAACCTGACGTAGATCTCATCAACCCATAAAATAGAGTATAAAAACTAAAAAACCACCTATACTCCTTAAATATCAATAAGTTAAATTTAATTAAAACACAAAATATAAAAACACACTCAATTCATCTGGTCTGAACAGATCGTGGCGGCCTTTAGGAGCATTGTATCGATTACGTACCTCGGGTAGCCTGCTCAACCATTAAACAAATTCACATGTTTTTATTGCGGATATCTGCTTTAACAAAAGCAGTACTTTGGACAGGATTTTAATGGACACTACCCTCACATTCGAATGCCTCTCCCGCGCATGAAACACGTTCTCAATTTCCGTAAGTCAACGCACTTTGAAGGCCTAACTTCTATCTGGTTGCCGCCACTCAGCAACCTGAATTTTCAGCTGCGCTTCCCTAAATCTGCTTCAGATTTTCTTCCTATAGCTTTAAAAGCGCAGCATCAAAACACGACATCACTTTCTGTGATTTCTAGTGGAGACTCATAATGAGCCAACCCGAAAAAAATACACCGGAATCAGTCGACGACACTCGACTTAATAAACGTCTTAAAGACATGCCTATTGCTATCGTTGGTATGGCAAGCATGTTTGCGAACTCTCGTTACTTAAACAAGTTCTGGGATTTGATCAGTGAAAAGATCGATGCAATTACCGAAGTACCAGATACGCACTGGCGTCCAGAAGATTACTACGATTCAGATCGTACTACGCCAGACAAGTCTTACTGTAAGCGCGGCGGTTTCATCCCTGAAGTAGACTTCAACCCTCTGGAGTTCGGTCTTCCGCCAAATATCCTAGAACTGACAGACACTTCACAGCTACTTTCTTTGATCGTGGCAAAAGAAGTACTTGAAGATGCCAAGCTGCCTGAAGGCTACGATCGCGATAAGATCGGTATCACGCTCGGTGTTGGTGGTGGTCAGAAGATCGCTCAAAGCCTAAATGCTCGTCTTCAATACCCTGTTTTGAAAAAAGTCTTCAAGAGCAGTGGCATCAACGACGAAGACAGCGAAATGCTGATCAAAAAGTTCCAAGACCAATATATCCACTGGGAAGAAAACTCATTCCCTGGTTCATTGGGTAACGTAATTTCAGGTCGTATTGCTAACCGCTTTGACCTTGGTGGCATCAACTGTGTGGTAGATGCTGCGTGTGCAGGTTCTCTAGCCGCAATGCGCATGGCACTGAGCGAGCTAGTTGAAGGCCGCAGTGAAATGATGATCACTGGTGGTGTGTGTACTGATAACTCACCAACCATGTACATGAGCTTCTCTAAAACCCCAGCATTCACTACAAACGAAACCATTCAACCTTTCGACATCGATTCAAAAGGCATGATGATTGGTGAAGGCATCGGCATGGTTGCTCTTAAGCGCCTTGAAGATGCTGAACGTGACGGCGACAGAATCTACTCAGTGATTAAAGGTGTCGGTTCTTCTTCGGATGGTAAGTTCAAGAGTATTTACGCACCTCGCCCTGAAGGACAAGCAAAGGCACTGAAACGTGCTTACGATGATGCTGGTTTCGCACCGCACACGCTTGGCCTACTAGAAGCGCACGGCACAGGTACAGCAGCTGGCGATGTTGCTGAATTTGGTGGCTTAAACTCGGTATTCAGTGAGAACAATGAAGAGAAGCAACACATTGCGTTAGGCTCTGTGAAATCTCAGATTGGTCACACCAAATCAACCGCGGGTACTGCAGGTTTAATCAAAGCTGCCTTAGCACTGCACCACAAAGTACTGCCGCCAACGATTAACGTATCGGCTCCGAATCCTAAACTGGATATCGAAAACTCGCCGTTCTACCTAAACACACAAACGCGTCCTTGGATGAAACGTGTCGACGGCACACCACGCCGTGCAGGTATCAGCTCATTCGGTTTTGGTGGCACTAACTTCCACGTTGTATTGGAAGAGTACACACCAGAGCACGCTCGCGGTGACAAATACCGTCAGCGCCAAGTGCCGCAAACGCTGTTATTCAGCGCAGAATCTCGTCAAGCACTGATCAATGAGCTCAAGCAGGTTTCAACTCAAGCTGCAGACGCTGCGTTCAAACTGGAAGCGCTTGCTGAACAACACGCTCTACGCGAAGTTGATGCTAAGCATGCTCGTATTGGTTTAGTTGTCACTGACCAAGCAGACCTTCAAGCGCAACTGACTCAAGCGGTTTCTATGCTTGAGAGCCAAACCAAAACACATTGGCAGATGCCAAACGGTACTAGCTACCGTGAATCAGCACTGATTGCTGAAAACGGTGCTGGTAAAGTGGCTGCATTATTTGCAGGTCAAGGTTCGCAATACCTAAACATGGGTCGCGAGCTTGCTTGTCATTACCCTGAGATGCGTCAACAGCTTGCTCAAGCGGATCAGGTATTTGGTCAACACAAGAAAACGGCTCTATCGCAAATTCTGTTCCCAATTCCAACCTTCACACCAGAAGCAACCAAAGCTCAAGAAGCGGTGCTAACCAACACGGCCAATGCGCAAAGTGCGATTGGTACTGTGTCTATGGGTCAGTTCGACATCATGACTCAAGCTGGCTTCAAAGCCGACATGGTCGCAGGCCACAGCTTTGGTGAGCTAAGCGCACTATGTGCATCGGGTGTTATCTCGCAAGACGATTACTACCAGCTAGCTTTCGCTCGTGGCGATGCGATGGCGGCGACACCAGAACAAGGCGACAGCGGTACTATGTTTGCGGTCATCCTAGACGCAGACAAGCTTCCAGCCGTTGAAAGCTGCATCAGCCAATTCGAAGGTGTGAGCATTGCCAACTACAACGCTCCGACTCAATTGGTTATTGCAGGTCCAACGGCGACGGTTCAACAAGCAGCACAAGCGCTAACTGAACAAGGCTTCAAAGCGATTGCTCTGCCAGTGTCTGGTGCTTTCCACACACCGCTTGTTGCTCACGCTCAAAAACCATTTGCTGCTGCAATTGATAAAGCTTCATTCAGCGCTCCAACGCTACCGCTTTACTCAAACGCAACGGGCAAACTGCACAGCAAAGACGCGAAAGCGATCAAGAAAGCGTTCAAGCAACACATGCTGCAATCGGTTCGTTTCAGCGAGCAAATTGAAGCGATGTATGAAGCCGGTGCGCGTGTATTCGTTGAGTTCGGTCCTAAGAACATTCTTCAAAAGCTGGTTGAGAAAACATTGGCTGATAAGAACGAAGAGCTTTACGCAATCAGTATCAACCCAAGCCCTAAAGGCGACAGTGACCAACAGCTTCGTTTAGCTGCGGTTCAACTGTGCGTGGCAGGTGTCTCATTAGACAACATTGACCCTTACCAAGCTGACATTGCTGAACCTGCAAAGGCATCACCAATGAACATCAAGCTGAATGCAACCAACTACATCAGCCCTGCTACTCGTAAGAAAATGGCTCAATCATTGGCTTCGGGCAACGTCACCGAAAAGGCTGAGATTGTTGAAGTGAAAGTTGAAGTCGAGAAAATCGTGGAAAAAGAAGTGATTAAAACAGAAATCGTTGAAGTACCTGTGGCTGCTCCTCAAGCTTCAAATGTACAACAGTCAGCTGCTCCAGCACCAAGTGCACAAGTGGCAACAGCAGCTCCGCAATCACAAGTGGTTCAAACTGCCCCAGCGACTAGTCAGCCAACAGCCCAAGTAACAGTAGATGAGTCTTCATTGCAGTCGTTCTTCAATGCTCAACAACAAGCAGCAGAAGTACATCAGCAGTTCCTTGCGATTCCTCAGCAATACGGTGACACGTTCAACACCCTAATGTCTGAGCAAGCGAAAATGGCAACAGCAGGCGTAGCAATTCCTGAGAACCTACAGCGTTCTATGGAGATGTTCCACCAGCACCAAGCTGAAACGCTAAAAGCTCACGCTCATTACCTAGAAATGCAAGCGCACAGCAACAACTCAGCACTTAATATGCTGACGCAAGGTTCAGTACAAACGGCACAACCAACCTTCGTTGCTTCTGTAAATGCTCAGCCAGCGATTCAAGCGACTCCAACAACTATCGTTCAACAGCCTGTAGCTCAAGTACAAGCGACTCCTGTACAAGCCGCGCCAGTTCAAGCTCAGTCTGTTCAAGTTACACCAGTACAGAAAGCAGCTCCTACACCACAAGTAGCGGCTCAAGCGGCAGCGTCTGTTGCAGCTCAACCTGTGCCAGTTAAAGCGCAACCAGCTCCTGTGGCTGCACCAGTAGCAGTACAATCAGCCGATGCTGAAAAAGTGATGCTAGAAGTGGTTGCTGAGAAGACAGGTTACCCAACGGAAATGCTTGATCTAGAAATGGATATGGAAGCAGACCTTGGTATCGACTCAATCAAACGTGTTGAGATTCTTGGTACGGTTCAAGATGAACTGCCTACTCTTCCAGAGCTAAATCCTGAAGACTTAGCAGAGTGTCGTACTCTTGGCGAAATCGTTGCTTACATGAACAGCAAGCTTCCAGCTTCTGCTCCCATGTCTTCACAAGCAGCAGTAGTTGCTCCAGCAACAGCTAGCAATGGCCTAGATGCAGCTGTCGTTCAGAAAACCATGTTAGAAGTAGTCGCAGAGAAGACGGGCTACCCGACTGAAATGCTAGACCTTGCAATGGACATGGAAGCTGACCTTGGTATCGACTCAATCAAGCGTGTTGAAATTCTAGGTACGGTTCAAGACGAACTACCGACTCTTCCAGAGCTAAACCCTGAAGACTTGGCTGAATGTCGCACTCTAGGCGAAATCGTAGCCTACATGAACAGCAAGCTTCCGGCTTCTGCTCCAGCAGCAGCTCAAGTATCTGCACCAGCGCAAGCAGTCTCAAACGGTTTAAACGCCGAGCAAGTTCAAGGCACAATGCTGAGCGTAGTAGCGGATAAAACTGGCTACCCAACAGAAATGCTAGACCTAGCAATGGATATGGAAGCTGACCTTGGCATCGACTCAATCAAACGTGTTGAGATCCTTGGTACAGTTCAAGACCAGCTACCAACATTGCCAGAGCTAAACCCTGAAGATCTAGCTGAGTGTCGTACACTAGGCGAAATCGTTGCTTACATGAACAGCAAGCTAGGCGCTAATGAAGCTCCTAACGCAGCACCTGCTCCAGAAGCAGCTACAGCCGCTGTAGAAAGTGCGAGCAACGACCTAAACCCTGCTCACGTTCAATCAACAATGATGGAAGTGGTTGCCGACAAAACTGGCTACCCAGCAGAAATGCTCGACCTAGCGATGGACATGGAAGCAGACCTTGGTATCGACTCAATCAAACGCGTTGAGATCCTAGGTACAGTTCAAGACCAGCTACCAACGCTGCCAGAACTGAACCCTGAAGACCTAGCTGAGTGTCGTACGCTTGGTGAAATCGTTACTTATATGCAAAGCAAGCTATCCGCAGCTGCACCCATAGCGACTCCAAAAGCTGAATCAGTAACGCCTATCGCGGAAACAGCGACAGCGGAACTTCCTCCACACAATGAGGTGGCGCTAAAAAAGCTACCAGCGGCAGATAAACTCGTCGATTGTTTCTCAAAAGACGCTTGTGTCGTGATCACAGATGATGGTCACAACGCCGGTGTTCTAGCAGAAAAGTTGACCGCTAACGGCATTCAAGTTGCTGTAGTGCGTAGTGCTCTTTCTGCCGCGTCACCTTTAAACAGTGAAATCGCAAGCTACACACTCAACAGCGTCGATGATGCGGGTGTGACTGCGGTTATTAACGACATCGAAGCAGACCTTAAAACGTCGAACAAAGTGATTGCTG
Organism: Vibrio sp. 5S239; assembly: GCF_041439575.1. Lineage (NCBI taxonomy): Bacteria > Pseudomonadati > Pseudomonadota > Gammaproteobacteria > Vibrionales > Vibrionaceae > Vibrio > Vibrio sp. 5S239. The sequence continues at coordinate 41,929 of NZ_JBGOOM010000020.1, forward strand.
GCTTCATTCATTTACAAGCTATCGTTGATACGAAACAAAGCAACGAGCAAGCGGTTAACTTGAATGCAGACTCAAGAGCTTCACTAACCACAGCGTTCTTATTCGCCAAGCACCTAAATGGTCAGCTGAATGCCGTTTCTGGTCGTAGCGTGTTCTTCACACTGAGCCGTATTGATGGTGGCTTTGGTTACCTAGATACTAAGCAATTAGCGAATGCAGAACTTAACCAAGCGGCTCTATCTGGTCTAACTAAGACACTGAGCCATGAATGGTCAAACGTGTTCTGCCGCGCATTGGATGCTGACGCTTCGATTGATGCTCGTCACCTAGCTGAAGCAATCACAGGCGAACTATTCGATATCGATACCAACACGGTTGAAATCGGCCTTAGCCATGCGGAAAACAGTGAATCTGGTCGTGCAACATTAATTGCGGCAACACCAGGTACTGCACAAACCAAAAACACAGGCGCTCAACTCACCAAGAGCGACAAAGTTCTCGTAACTGGTGGCGCTAAAGGCGTGACGTTTGAATGTGCACTGACGCTTGCTAAACAATGTAAGTCTCACTTCATTCTTGCAGGTCGTAGTAAGCATATTACTTCAGCTGAGCTACCTCAGTGGGCACAAGGCAAGCAAGAGAAAGAGCTAAAACCAGCGGCTATTGCTCACCTACAAGCAACAGGTAACAAACCAACGCCAAAGAAAGTTGATACCTTGCTAAAACCTGTATTGAGCAGCCTTGAAATCAACGCAGCACTTGCCGCTTTCAACGAGATTGGCGCGAGCGCTGAATACCTAAGCCTAGATGTATCGAACCATGAGTCAGTAGCGAAAACGCTGGCGAATTTCGAAAGCATCACAGGTCTTATCCACGGTGCAGGCGTACTGGCTGACAAGCACATTCAAGATAAAACGCTTGATGAACTGAACATGGTTTACGGCACGAAAGTGGGCGGGCTAGAAGCGGTTCTTGGTGATCTTGATAGCAGCAAGCTTAAGTTGATTGCGATGTTCTCTTCGGCGGCGGGCTTCTACGGAAACACAGGCCAAAGCGATTACTCGATGTCTAACGAGATCCTAAACAAAGCGGCTCTACAATTGTCTGCGCGTAACCCTCAAGCGAAAGTGATGAGCTTCAACTGGGGACCGTGGGACGGCGGCATGGTCAACGCGGCACTGAAACGTATGTTCACAGAGCGCGGCGTGTACGTAATTCCTCTTCAGGCAGGTGCAGAGCTGTTTAGTTCTCAACTACTGAACGAAACTGGCATTCAACTGCTGGTTGGTACGAGCATGCAAGGTACTGACAACAAGGAAGCTGCTGTAAAAAAGCTTAATGCGGAGTCTGTGCATCTTGCAAAGAGTCCGCTGAATACAAGCATCACTGTGACACGTCATCTTGATCCTAAAGCTTTGCCTTTCATTCAAGATCACTGCATTGCCGGTAACCCAGTGTTACCGACAGTGTGTGCCATCCAATGGATGCGTGAAGTGGCAGAGCAACTGTTAGGGGTGAACGTTAGCGTTCACAACTACAAACTGCTTAAGGGTGTGATTTTTGATACTGATGAAGTGCAAGAGCTAACACTTGTCTTGTCTTCAGACGCTAAATCAAAAGATCAGCTAAAAGCAGTAATCAGCTGCCAAGGGCGGCCACAGTATCAAGCTCAGTTGCAAGTTGCCTCTGTGCAAGTGTCTGAATATGTTCAACAAGCGTCGACAAAGCGCTTTGAAGCCAACACTTCAGCACCTGTAACAACGGCACAAGCTCTATACAGTGACGGCACTCTGTTTCATGGACCCAGACTACAAGGTATTACCTCAGTCGAACGCTTTGACGGCTTAGGCTTATTGGCTCAATGCCAGTTGCCTCAGATTGAAAACAGCGACTGCGGATCATTTATTCCTAAGCAAGGCTTTGGCGCTAGCCAACCATTTGCTGAAGATTATCTGTTGCAAGCAATGCTGGTATGGGCTCGATTGAAATACGGCGCGGCAAGCCTACCGTCTGCAATCGGTGAGTTTATTTGTTACGCACCAATGCACAATGGTGACCAAGGTTGGCTAGAGCTGAACGTGATAAAAAGCACGGCTCGTTCGCTGCAAGCTGATATCTCGCTTTACCACCAAGATGGTCGTTTAAGCGCAGTAATGAAAGGTGCCAAAGTCACCATCAGCAAGAGCTTAAACGACGCATTTTTGCCGAAGTCTAGCTCAGCAGTATCAAAGAAAGAGGCGACTAAGAACGCAGAAAAGGAGCAATTGTCATAGTGACTGTTCCTACGAATAAAGCGATGCCATTGCGCATCGCTCTTTTAGCTCAGCCAGCAAACGCGGCTGAGCTTTCTGCCGACTTATTCCTTTCGCTTCCAGAGATGGTAACGGTTGTGGTTGATGGCAATTTTAATCAAGCACTTACTCACGCCATCGAGACAGTCAATCAAGGTAATGTTGTTAAGCTTTGTTTGGATTCTCACTCACCATCATTGGTGATGTTGAGTGCACTGACCGCGGCTAAGAATAAGATTCACCCACACGCGAATTTAGCGGGTTTTGTAGATACAGCTACCGGAGATAGCATTCAGCTAGCTCTGGATATGTCACGCCGCCCCGCTTCAGACTTAAGCCATCAACAGCAATACTCAGCCCTATCTGCTTCGCAGCAGTTTAATGAATTGTTGAATTTGGTTAATGCGATATCGAGCCGTTCATTACCTAACCATTACTGGTTCACTGAGCCGAACAAAGCACGTGTTGCTGCGTTAACTTTCAGTGACGATAGCCAAAAAGCCACCAGCCTGATATTGACTCAAGCGACCGGTTTGCAAGAACCAAAGTCCTTGCTATCGAGCGAACGTTTGATGTTTGTGGTTTCTGGCAATGACCAAGCTGAATTGGTTTCTCAGCTAACCTCGTTAAGAGAAGAGCTAAAATGCGTTAGTGATTCGACGGACAGCGAACTTGCTATCGCCACCTTGATGCATTCAAACCTAAGCCACTTTCAAAGCGTTCAACACAATGCTGGCCGTGGTGCGAACATCGTGATTCAAGCGGCTTCAATTGAGGCTGTACTACAAGAGATCACAGCGCTAGAAAATGCGTTGCCAAAAGTAATGGCTGAAAATAGCCAATACAAGACTCCTGCGGGCAGTTGTTTCTCACCAATGCCTCAAAGCAAAGGTGGTGTTGCATTTGTTTACCCTGGTGTTGGCACGGTTTATCCCGGCATGTTGCGCGAATTTCACCACCATTTCCCACAGTTATTTGCTCGTTTAGAACGTGAAGGTAACTTGAAAGAGATGCTGCAGGCTGAAAAAATCTATGCTGAAGACGCGCAAGAAATATCGCTCAGTGAATTGGCAATTGCAGGCGTCGGCAGTAGTTATCTGTTAACACAACTGCTATGTGATGAATTCAAAGTGCAGCCAGACTTCGCCTTGGGTTACTCCAAGGGTGAAGCTTCCATGTGGGCCAGCTTAAATGTTTGGAAAAACCCACATGCGCTGATTGAGATGACTCAAACCAGTCCTATCTTCACCACGGCTATTTCTGGCGAACTCACCGCAGTACGTCAAGATTGGCAGCTAAACAGCGACGAAAGCATCCAATGGAATAGCTTTGTGGTTCGCAGTGATGCGCAAGCGATTGAGGCTCTGTTACCAGAGTTTCCGCGCGCTTATCTCGCTATCATCCAAGGTGATACTTGCGTACTGGCAGGTTGTGAAAGCACCTGTCGTGCATTGCTCAAGAAACTGGGTAAACGTGGCATTGCCGCTAACCGTGTTACCGCAATGCACACTACACCAGCATTGAGCCAACATAGCCAAGTGCGTGAGTTTTACACACAACCACTGTTCGACGAATTGCCAAAGCATATCCGCTTTATCAGCGCAGCAGGTCTACCGACTGGCGCACCAATCAATATCGACAGCGACAGCATCGCCCTTTCGATTGCCGACACCTTCTGTTCGACGCTGGATTTCACTGCGTTGATTCAGAGTGCACGTCAACAAGGTGCGCGTCTGTTTGTCGAAGTAGGTGCCGATCGTCAAACCAGCACATTGATCGACAAGATCAATCGTAGCGACAACGTAGCCGACCAATACTGCACAATCGCTTCCAATGCCAAGGGTGGTGACGATATTGTCACGCTCATCAAATGCATTGGTCAGCTCATTACTCATCAAATTCCACTCTCTGTCGAGCCTCTTATTCAAGGGCTAGAACAACAGATCACCGCCGCTAAGCAATTAAGTGGTGTGTCTCAAGGCAGCGCAGTGAATCATCAAGGAGAGCTAGTATGAGTTCTCAATCAAACCAGTATCAGGCTCAGAACAAACAGCAAGTGAAGTGCAATAAGATCGCGATTGTCGGTATTGCTAACCAATACCCTGAAGCCGATACGCCAAAAGACTTTTGGCAAAACTTGCTGAATAAAAAAGACTCTCGAACCACATTAAGCGCTGAAAAGTTAGGTGCTAAACCTGAACGCTATCAGGGTGTGCAAGGTGAGTCAGACCGCTTTTACTGTGATAAAGGCGGCTACATCGAAAACTTCAATTTCGATAGCAATGGCTACCGCTTAACAGCAGAATCGTTCAACGGTGTTGACCAGAGTTTCCTATGGGCTTTGGACACGAGTCGTAAGGCGTTAGTCGACGCAGGCATTGATCTGAATGCCGATGTTTTAGAGCGTACAGGCGTGATCATGGGTGCCCTTTCGTTCCCAACCACACGTTCAAACGACTTGTTCCTGCCGATGTATCACTCGGTGGTCGAGAAAGCACTCAAAGATAAATTGGCTAATGACCAATTTTCACTGCTACCAACCAATGAAACCGCGCAAGACCTCAACCCGATCAACGGTGCAGCAGCACACAACGCCTCTAAGTTAGTCGCTGATGCATTGGGTTTAGGCAACGTGCAACTTAGCCTAGATGCGGCATGTGCAAGTTCAGTGTATTCATTGAAATTAGCGTGTGATTACCTGAACACAGGCAAAGCCGACATGATGTTGGCAGGCGCGGTATCCGGTGCTGACCCATTCTTCATCAACATGGGTTTCTCCATTTTCCACGCTTACCCAGACCACGGTGTTTCGGTTCCGTTTGATAGCAACAGTAAAGGCTTGTTTGCTGGCGAAGGCGCTGGTGTGTTAGTGCTAAAACGCTTAGCTGATGCAGAGCGTGATGGCGACAAAATCTACGCAGTCGTCAGTGGTATTGGCTTGTCGAACGATGGCCGTGGTCAGTTCGTATTAAGCCCAAATAGCAAAGGACAAGTACAAGCCTTTGAACGCGCTTACGAGGCTTCAAACCTATCACCAGACAGCATTGAAGTGATTGAGTGTCACGCAACCGGCACGCCATTAGGTGACAAGGTTGAGTTAACCTCAATGGAGCGTTTCTTTGCTGACAAATTGAATGGTTCTAACCCGCCATTGATTGGCTCTGCGAAGTCCAACCTCGGTCACTTACTGACTGCGGCGGGTATGCCGGGGATCATGAAGATGATCTTTGCGATGAAAGAAGGTGTGCTTCCTCCAAGTATTAATTTGGACAAGCCACTATCGTCGCCAGAAGGTTTATTCGGCTCACAGACTCTACCAACCCAGGTTCAACCTTGGCCAAGTAAAGCGGGTAACCCAGAGCGCTGCGCGGGTGTTTCTGTATTTGGTTTCGGTGGTTGTAACGCTTACTTACTGCTTGAAGCGTATTCAGACACCAGTCATGTAAACCAGACTCTAGAGTCGGCATCTCCAAGCCTACAACCGTCTAATTTAAGTATTACTGGTCTCGCATCTCACTTCGGTTCTCTACAAAGTATCAATGCGCTGAGTACTGCGATTGAAACCAACAACGATGCTTTCATTGCTTTGCCTAAGAAACGCTGGAAAGGCTTAGACCAACATCCAGAACTACTGAATCAGTTTGGTTTACACGGCATTCCAAACGGAGCATACATCGATCAATTCGATCTCGATTTCCTACGCTTCAAAGTGCCGCCAAATGAAGATGACCGTTTGATCTCTCAGCAGTTGCTACTGATGAAAGTTGCAGACGAAGCGATCAAAGATGCCAAGCTTGTAGCAGGCCAAAAGGTTGCTGTACTGGTAGCGATGGAAACTGAGCTTGAGATGCACCAATTCCGTGGACGCGTAAACCTGCATAGCCAACTGGCTGACAGCTTTGCCAACATGGGGATTGAGCTAACACAAGATGAATACCAATCGCTAGAAACCATCGCGATGGACAGTGTGATGGACGCAGCCAAGCTGAACCAATACACCAGTTTCATCGGCAATATCATGGCTTCGCGTATCTCTTCATTGTGGGACTTTAACGGACCTGCCTTTACGATTTCAGCCGCTGAACAGTCAGTTGCGCGTTGTATCGATGTCGCACAAAACCTGATGTCGCAAGAATCCATGGACGCAGTCGTGATTGCAGCCGTTGACCTTAGTGGCAGTGCAGAACATGTGATTCTGAAGAACAGCGTGAGCCGAGTGTCACTTGCTCCAAAATTCGGACAACCGCAAGACGGCAGTTGGAATGTGGGCGAAGGCGCTGGTGCAATTGTTCTTGTTGAAGAGAGTCGAGTGGCGAGCAACCAAGATACAGCTTACGGCAGCATCAACGCATTGGCCTTTGGTTCAAGCGAGCGTAACAATGCCGTTGCTGATGAGTTACTGACTCAGGTCGGTATGAGCTCAAACGATGTTTCTCTGCTTGAGCTTAACCATGCACCTGAATCTTCATCACGCGAGCTTGTATCTCTCAACTTAGGGGTTACCAAGACCACTCAAGCGAGTCAGCGTGTTGGTCACTGCTCTGCAGCCTCTGGTATGGCAAGCCTGCTACACGGCCTACTCTACTTGAACCTTGAGTCTCTGAATCCGAATGTCAGTTCTAAGAACGCGATTGTTGCCAACATCAGCGAAGGACAATGTTCACAGCTGCTACTAAGCCAATCGAGTGTTGAATCTCAATCACTTTCTGTTCGTTTAAGCAATGAACTGGCGAGTGATGCTAAGCGTCAATTGGTTAAGCAAGTGACTCTTGGTGGACGCGATATTTATCAACATATTGCCGAAACCCCAGTAACTAACTTGGCAACGATTCAGCAGAAAGCTTCTGGCAAACAAGCAGCAAGAGTGGCATCGATTCCAACGACAGCAAGCATTCAAGCAGCCCTTGCTCAAAAAGAGTTAGAGAAGAAAGCATTAGCGCAGAACGCGGTAGAGCCAGTCATCGAAACTCCTACATCAGTATCCCCGACTCTGGCGCCAACTCGCCACAGTCAGCTAACAGGTAACCACAGCAATATGACTCATGTCCTATCCGCTAAAAATGGCGTATCGAATATCGACGCTAATACGGACGCAGCATCACAGCCGTCTGTAACACCATACAACCAAGCTTTTGCTCAAAATCAGCAAGCGGCTCAGCAAGTACACAAAACATTCTTACACACTCGTGCCCAAGGCATGCAAATGGCTGATGCACTATTAAAAGCACAGTTAAACGCAGTGACGTCTGGTTTAGATAGCAATGCCCTGATTCAACAAACGACTAGCCAACAAACAACCGGTCAGCAAACATTAGCTCAGCCTGTTCAAGCTCAACCGGCTCCGGTTCAGTCAGCGCCAGTCAACGTACTTGCGACACCTGCACCAGTAAAACCTATCCGTAAACCATGTATCTGGGATTACGATGATTTGGTTGAATACGCTGAAGGCGACATCGCCAATGTATTTGGCCCTGACTACGCGATCATCGATAGCTACTCGCGCCGCGTTCGCCTACCAACCACAGACTACCTATTGGTATCTCGTGTAACCAAGCTCAACGCGACAGTGAACGAATACAAGCCAAGCACAATGACCACTGAATACGACATCCCAGTTGATGCGCCGTATCTTGTTGATGGTCAGATCCCTTGGGCAGTGGCGGTAGAATCTGGTCAATGCGATCTAATGCTGATCAGCTACCTAGGCATTGATTTCGAAAACAAAGGCGAGCGTGTTTACCGCTTGCTTGACTGTACGCTGACCTTCCTTGGCGACTTGCCTCGTGGTGGCGATACGCTGCGTTACGATATCTCAATCAATAACTTTGCTCGCAATGGCGACACGCTGCTGTTCTTCTTCTCGTACGAGTGTTTCGTTGGCGACAAGATGATCCTGAAAATGGATAACGGCTGTGCGGGCTTCTTCACTGATGAAGAGCTAGCAGACGGCAAAGGTGTGATTCACACTGAAGATGAAATCAAGGCTCGTAAACTTGCAACTAAGCACCGCTTCGACCCTATGCTGCACTGCCCTAAAACGCAGTTTAACCACCAAGAATTACGTCATCTACTGACTGCTAACATTACAGAGTGTTTTGGCCCAACTCACCAATCCAATAGCCACCAGTCTTCTCTATGCTTCAGCTCAGAGAAGTTCATGATGATCGAAAAGGTTAGCCGTGTTGAACCGCAAGGCGGCACATGGGGACTTGGTCTGATTGAAGGTCACAAGCAGTTAGAGCCTGAGCACTGGTACTTCCCGTGTCACTTCAAAGATGACTCAGTAATGGCTGGCTCTTTGATGGCAGAAGGTTGTGGTCAACTGCTGCAATTCTTCATGATGCACCTTGGCATGCACACACTTGTTCAAAATGGTCGTTTCCAACCGCTTGAAAATGCCCCTCAACAAGTACGTTGTCGTGGCCAAGTTCTCCCGCAATCGGCAGAACTGACGTACCGCATGGAAGTGACCGAGATTGGTCTAAGCCCTCGCCCATACGCGAAAGCCAACATCGATATTTTGCTGGACGGTAAAGTGATTGTTGATTTCCAGAACTTAGGTGTGATGATCAAAGAAGATGACGAATGTACTCGTTACCTGCCTTCTTTAGAAACAGCTGTTGCGACCCCTGTTATCGAAAAATTGGGCCATACACCAGCCGTTAGTCAACAGGCTTCAGCAAATGCGCCGTTGATGGCACAAATTGAAGACCTAGAAACAGCTCCAAACAAAGGCGTGATTCCTCTTCAACACGTTGAAGCACCGGTGACTCCAGATTACCCGAACCGCACACCCGATACAGTTCCATTCACGCCATATCACATGTTCGAATTCGCAACCGGCGATATCGAGAAATGTTTCGGTCCTGATTTCTCTATCTACCGTGGCATGATTCCACCACGTACTCCGTGTGGCGACTTGCAGCTAACCACTCGTGTCGTTGAGATCGACGGTAAGCGTGGAGACTTCAAGAAGCCTTCATCGTGTATCGCAGAGTACGAAGTGCCAGAAAACGCATGGTACTTTGATGAAAACAGCCACCAGACCCTAATGCCTTACTCGGTATTGATGGAGATTTCACTGCAGCCAAACGGCTTTATCTCTGGCTACATGGGAACAACATTGGGCTTCCCAGGTGAAGAACTGTTTTTCCGTAACCTAGACGGCAGCGGCAAAATGCTGCGTAACGTCGACTTGCGTGGCAAAACGATCACCAACGATTCTCGTCTGCTTTCAACCGTTATGATGGGCACCAACATCGTACAGAGCTTCAGCTTCGAACTGAGCACTGACGGCGTGCCTTTCTACCAAGGTACAGCGGTATTTGGTTACTTCAAGGGCGCAGCACTGAAAGATCAGCTTGGTTTGGACAACGGTAAAGTAACTCACCCTTGGCACGTTGATAACAACCGCACGCCGGATGTAAACATCAACCTACTAGACAAAACGACGCGTTACTTCAATGCACCCGTTTCTGCTACTGGTGAAGTGCAAGAGCACTACCAACTGGCTGGCGGTCGCTTGAACTTTATCGATACCGTGCAGATCACCAGCGATGGTGGTAAAGATGGCCTAGGTTACCTATACGCTGAGCGTACGATTGACCCAAGTGATTGGTTCTTCCAGTTCCACTTCCATCAAGACCCAGTAATGCCAGGTTCTCTCGGTGTCGAAGCGATCATCGAACTGATGCAAACCTACGCGCTAAACAAAGACCTTGGCGCTGGCTTCCGTAATCCTAAGTTTGGTCAAATCCAATCTGAAGTGAAATGGAAATATCGTGGTCAGATTAACCCTCTGAACAAACAGATGTCTCTGGATGTACATATCACTGCGATTAAAGACGAAGACGGCAAACGCATCATCGTTGGCGACGCAAACCTGAGCAAAGATGGTCTGCGTATTTACGAAGTGAAAGACATTGCGATTTGTATAGAAGAAGCTCCTTCTATCGATAAAGCATAAGCCGCCATTAGTGACAGAGAACTAGGAAAGAATTAATTATGACAACTCAAACTACAATTAATAACGAAAAGCTATCTCCGTGGCCTTGGCAGATCGAAGAGAACACTACACATTTCGATAACGCAGCAATGTCGACAATTTTGAAAGATTTAAGCCTTGCTTGTTACGTAGTGAACCACCCAGAAAAAGGCTTAGGCGTAAGCCAACAAGCTGAGATTGCATCAGGCGATTCAGCAAGCTCGGCTAACAGCCAACCTGTTAGCGCCTTTGCTCCCGCTCTTGGTACACAAAGCCTAGGCGACGAAGATTTTCGTCGCTGCCACGGCGTGAAATACGCTTACTACGCTGGCGCAATGGCAAATGGCATTTCATCTGAAGAGTTGGTGATTGCGCTTGGCCAAGCTGGCATTCTTTGTTCATTTGGCGCGGCGGGCTTAATCCCGTCTCGTGTTGAGCAAGCGATTAACCGTATTCAAGCAGCACTGCCAAACGGTCCTTACGCGTTTAACCTGATTCACAGCCCAAGCGAACCCGCACTAGAGCGCGGCAGTGTTGAGCTGTTTTTGAAGCACAAAGTGAAAACAGTTGAAGCTTCAGCATTCTTAGGTTTAACACCGCAAATCGTTCACTACCGTGCTGCGGGCCTTAGCCGCGATGCACAAGGTGAGATTCAGATTGGCAACAAGGTTATTGCTAAGGTAAGCCGTACTGAAGTCGCAAGTAAGTTCATGCAGCCTGCTCCTGTGAAAATGCTGCAAGCTTTGGTTGATGAAGGCAGAATCACAGCAGAACAGATGGAGCTAGCACAGCTTGTTCCTATGGCGGACGACATTACTGCAGAAGCCGATTCTGGTGGTCACACCGATAACCGTCCGCTGGTTACCTTACTGCCAACGATTCTGGCACTAAAAGAACAAATCCAAGCTCAGTACCAATTCAAAACACCGCTACGTGTCGGTTGTGGTGGTGGCGTAGGTACGCCTGACGCTGCTCTAGCAACGTTTAACATGGGTGCGGCATACATTGTTACCGGTTCTATCAACCAAGCGTGTGTTGAGGCTGGCGCGAGCGAGCACACACGTAAGCTGCTTTCGACAACCGAAATGGCTGATGTGACTATGGCTCCGGCGGCAGACATGTTCGAAATGGGCGTGAAACTGCAAGTGGTTAAACGTGGCACCTTGTTCCCAATGCGTGCGAACAAGCTGTACGAGATCTACACACGTTACGACTCGATTGAAGCGATTCCAGTAGAAGAACGTCAAAAGCTAGAGAAGCAAGTATTCCGTTCAACACTGGATGATATTTGGGCTGGTACTGTGGCGCACTTTAACGAGCGCGACCCTAAACAGATCGAACGTGCAGAAGGCAATCCAAAACGTAAAATGGCGTTGATCTTCCGCTGGTACTTGGGTCTTTCGAGCCGTTGGTCAAACACAGGTGAACAAGGTCGTGAGATGGATTACCAAGTATGGGCAGGCCCAGCACTTGGCGCATTCAACGCATGGGCGAAAGACAGCTACCTAGACGATTACCAACAGCGTAATGCAGTCGACCTTGCTAAGCACTTGATGCACGGTGCGGCTTACTTAGCACGTGTTAACCTGCTGACCTCTCAAGGTATCAAGCTTGACCCAGAACTAGCACGTTGGAAGCCAACTCAAAGAATGGCATAGGCATTTCAATACAGCGTTAATTAAGCTCAACCAATAAAAAAGCGACCACTTAGGTCGCTTTTTCTTTGGACGTTCTTATCTAAATTAGATAGACGATCAAGATTTCTGCATACGCTTTTTCAGTCGAGCTAAGTCAATTTCACTAGAGCGAACGGTCAACTTAATACACTCATAGTCGTACTCTTCTTTAACCACACTCATGTTTGAGCGAATCTCACCGATGATGCCTTGGCCAGAATAAGGGATCGTGATCTCTTCTTCGATCATGCCTTCTTCAGCAACACCAACGATGTACTTGTGCAGCTTCGTAATATCTAGCGGATCACGAGTCGACGTTAGCATCGCATCTGGGAATTCTTCGATCAGCTCTAATTGCTGTTCTTCAGTCAATCTATCGCACTTATTCAGCACTAATAGCTTTTCACTTCCTTCAACGCCCACTTGTGCTAATACGTCGTGTACCACATCAAGTTGTGCGCGGAATGAAACATCAGAAGCATCAACCACATACAAAAGCAGTGAAGCATCATGCGCTTCTGCTAGCGTTGAGTGGAATGATGCAACCAGATCATGTGGCAGTTTCTTGATGAAACCCACTGTATCTGAAACAAGGATACGCGGTTGAGTGATTGGCTGAAGCGCACGAACCGTGGTGTCTAGCGTTGCGAACAGTTTATCTTCACCCACCACTTCGGTTGCGGTCATTGCACGCATCATCGAAGATTTACCAGCATTGGTGTAGCCAACTAAAGCAACAGTGAAAAGCTCCGCGCGCCTTGTGCGTCGGGTCTTCATTTCATCTTGTACGCTTACTAGCTCACGCTTAAGCGCAGCAATTTGGTCACGTACGTTACGACGGTCTAGCTCTAGTGAAGTTTCACCGGCGCCCTGACCCATTTGACGCTCTTTATCACCCTCAGCCGTTTCACGAAGTCGCGGCACTAAGTAGTTTAGACGAGCGATATCAACTTGCAGACGAGCAGTACGAGTACGAGCGTGACGGCTGAAGATTTCGATGATGATGCCAGTACGGTCAAATACTTCCACACCCAAACTCGCCTCAACAGTGCGCAGTTGAGATGGGCTTAAATCACAGTCAAAGACCACAACATCAGCGGCGCCGTATTGGAAATTGCCCGTTGGAAGATCATCAAAATCTAGCTCGTCGATTTCTGAATCAAATAGACCTGATTCATCAAGGAAGTCTTCATCTTCTGCTTCTTCAATCGAACCTTGGTAACCAGTTAGATGAGCGATTTCCGCAAGCTTACCAGCACCCAACACGTTTTGTCGTTGAGCTGAACTGTGGTGCTGCGATTGAGTACCAACCACTTTAAACCCTAGGGTTGTTACTAAGCGAGCAAGTTCGGCAAGAGACTCTTTTGCTTCGTCACCTTTGAAGTCCGGTGTCGTTATAGAAATAAGTAAAGCGTTACTAGCTGAGGGTTTTGCTGTTAGTTTCATGTATTCTTCTGTTTATGCACCAAAGTGCAACCTAGTATTTGGTCTAAAGTTGAGTCGATCCTACGCTGTTCTACGTCAGCTTTATAGAGCTAAGAGATACTAAATCGCGATATTATTGCCGTTAAAGCATTTAACTTGGTTATCCCTCTGTTTTTGTGAGGAATAAAAAGCAGCTAAAACAACAAAAAAGGCAGCATCACGTTAGTTATGACTAATTGGTGATACTGCCTTTCATTTTTAAGCTGTCGTTTAGCCAGAAGCCGACTCAATGACTAGAAATCGATTCTCGCTTCCGTCTGAGCATCGAAGAATACGGCTTTGGATAGGTCAAAATGCAGTGGGGCCATTTGCCCAACCGACACCTCAAATTCCGGCGATAATCGACACGCGACTTCTTGGTCATTCACTTTGACCATCGCGATGGTATCTGGCCCTGTCGGTTCCAATACCTCCAGCTGTAAGTCTAGCTTTGTGGAGGCAGAAACATCATCACCTTCCTGTTCGGTAATGTGCTCTGGACGCAGCCCAATCACCAACTCTTTGCCATCTTGGTCACGCATACTTTGTGGCAAACGAATATGGTGTTCTTGATCTGCGGTACCAACCACTTTAATAATCGGATTCTGTTCCTCATCCAAGTCCACCATGGTTTTAATGAAGTTCATTGACGGTGAACCCATAAAGCCAGCCACGAACATATTGTTGGGTTTGGTGTAGATCTCTTGTGGCGTGCCGAGCTGCTGCAGCTCACCATCTTTCATTACTGCGATGCGATCCGCCAGTGTCATTGCCTCAATCTGATCATGGGTTACATAAACAATCGTGGTATTCAGCTTCTGGTGCAGACGTTTTATCTGATGACGCATCTCAACACGTAGCTTGGCATCCAAGTTAGAAAGCGGCTCATCAAATAGGTACAGCTTAGGACGACGAGCCAGAGCGCGTCCCATCGCGACACGTTGACGCTGACCACCAGAAAGTTGCGACGGTTTACGATCAAGCAACTGTTCTATTTGCAGCATTTCAGCGACACGATTCACTTCTGCATCGATCTCATCCTGAGGCATCTTACGAATCTTCAAACCGAAAGCGATATTACCGCGTACCGTCATGTTTGGATAAAGCGCGTAAGACTGAAATACCATCGCGATATCGCGATCTTTAGGTTCAACCTGCGCTACATCTACACCATCAATCACAATCTCACCCGAGCTAATATTTTCGAGCCCAGCGATGGTGTTCATTAGGGTGGATTTTCCACACCCCGAAGGGCCGACAAGTATCAAAAATTCCCCCGAATCGATACTAATGTCGATGCCCTTTAACGTTTCGTTGTCCGCGTTGCGATAGGTTTTACGGATCTGTTTTAAATCTAATGTTGCCATGGGTAATTATCCTTTTACTGATCCTGCCGTTAGGCCACGAACAAAATATTTTCCTGCGAAGACGTACACCAACAGCGTTGGCAAGGCGGCGATGATCGCGGCAGCCATATCGACGTTGTATTCTTTAACGCCCGTACTGGTGTTGACTAAGTTGTTTAATGCCACGGTGATTGGCTGAGTTTCTGAACCTGAGTACACCACCCCGAACAAGAAGTCGTTCCAGATGGCGGTGAACTGCCAGATCACCGTCACCATGATGATCGGCGTTGAGATCGGTAATAAGATCTTGAAGAAGATGGTAAAGAAGCCAGCACCATCGAGCTTTGCCGCCTTGATCAATTCATCAGGAATCGAGATATAGAAGTTACGGAAAAACAGCGTGGTAAATGCCATACCGTAGATAACGTGCACAATCACCAAGCCGATGGTTGTGTTCGCTAGCCCCATCTTGCCGAGCATAGTTGCCATTGGTAGTAGCACCACTTGGAATGGAATGAAGCAGCCAAAAAGCAACAAACTAAAGAACAGGTTTGAACCTCTAAATTGCCACTTCGTCACCACATAACCATTGAATGCGCCGAGCAATGTTGAAATCGCAACCGCAGGAATCACCATTTGGAACGAGTTCCAGAAGTAGCCTTTGATACCTTCACATTTCACGCCCGTACAAGCGGTGTCCCACGCTTTATACCAAGCGTCGAACACCCACTCTTTTGGCAAACTCATCAAGTTACCTGCCTTGATATCTGGCAGAGTTTTGAATGAGGTCAGCACCATCACGAACAATGGCATTAGATACACTAAACAGAAGAAAAGCAGTGCTGAATAGATAAAGATTCGAGCAAAGTTGACGTTATTCATCATGACTTTTTCTCCCTAAGTTCAGAGTAAAGATAAGGCACGAGAATCGCTAAAATACCAGCAAGCATCATCATGGCACTGGCAGCACCAAGGCCGATTTGACCACGAGTAAAAGAGTGGGCGTACATGAATAGTGCAGGTAGATCCGATGAATAGCCCGGGCCACCCGCCGTCATTGCGGTCACAAGGTCGAAGCTCTTAATCGCAATGTGTGACGTGATGATCACCGCGCTGAAAACCACAGGGCGCAAGCAAGGCAGAATGATTTTGAGATAGATAGTGGGTAAGCTTGCTCCATCAATTTGTGCCGCTTTGATGATTGATGAATCGATGCCGCGAAGACCCGCTAAGAACATCGCCATCACGAAGCCTGAAGACTGCCACAGTGCCGCGATAACCAAGGTATAGACCGACATTTCAGAGTCGACTAGCCAATCAAATTTGAAGTCAGTGAATCCCCAATCTTGCATCAGCTTTTCAATACCAAGACCTGGATTAAGAATCCATTTCCACGCCGTACCTGTCACAATGAATGACAACGCCATTGGGTAGAGATAGATAGTACGAATCGCCCCTTCTTGGCGGATGTTCTGGTCAAGCAATACCGCTAAACCAACACCAAGTAAGATGGCAATCGCCATAAATAGAAAACCAAACACACCGAGGTTGGTGATTGAGGTGATCCAGCGATCGTTATCCATCAGCTTTTCATATTGGGTTAAACCAACGAAGTTAAAACTTGGCAGAAATCGAGAGTTAGTGAACGACAGCGCTGCCGTCCAAAATATATAGCCGTAGATACACACCACGGTCACTAACGCGGTCGGCGCCAGTACTATTTTAGGTAACCAATGTTGCAACCTGTCAGCAAAACTCGGTTTCGGTGCAGGCTGGCTCCTTGTGGGTTTTGGAGTCGACTCAGTCAAAACATGCTCCATAACTTATCCTTGTTGCACAATCGAGCCGATGGCTTACCTTTCGGCACCACATCAGCATCACGCATATCAGAATTGGGAGTGAAGAGTAGATAGGCTCCCTACGAGCCTACCCACCCTGGGGGTTTGGTAAAGCAACACAACCCGTCACTGACGTGCGTTGTGTGTCGCTTATCAAGTTAGATTAGATAGCCGCTTTCACAGCTTTCGCTAACTTAGCCGCCGCTTCTTTTGGATCGGCATCTTTCTCGTTGAAGAAGTTGGTTACCACGTCGTAAATCGCGCCTTGAGCGTAGCTTGTTGTCGCTAGGCCGTGAGCCATACTCGGAACAAGATCGCCAGACTCCGCACTCGCTTTGAAGGTTGCCATTGAATCCAACGCACATTGGTCAAACTTAGACATGTCCATATCTAGACGTACAGGGATAGAACCCTTGTTAAGGTTGAAGACTTCTTGGAAATCTTTAGTAAGAATGGTTTTCGCTAAATCTTGCTGCGCTTCTTGGTTCTCTTTGTCATTCAGCTCAAAGAACGCAAAGCTATCGATGTTGAAAGTGAATTGACCATCAGTACCTGGAGCCGGAGCACAGATGTAGTCTTTACCCGGTACTTTGCCTGCCGCAGTAAATTCGCCTTTCGCCCAGTCACCCATGATCTGCATCGCGGCTTCGCCATTGATAACCATTGAAGTTGCTACGTTCCAATCACGACCTGGAGAGTTGCTGTCGATGTAGTCACGCATCTTTTTGAACTTGGTGAACACTTCCACCATTTTGTCGCCAGATAACACGTCCATATCCAGATCAACGAACGCTTTGTTGTAATCTTCACTGCCTAGAACATCAAGAGCCACCGCTTCGAATACGGTCGCGTCTTGCCAAGGTTGACCACCGTGAGCCAGTGGAATGAAGCCAGCCGCTTTAATCTTGTCTGCGGCAACAAAGAACTCATCTAACGTAGTTGGAACCGTCACTCCTGATTTTTCTAAAACAACAGGGTTCGCCCATAGCCAGTTAACACGGTGAACGTTGACAGGAACCGCCACATATTCGCCATCCCACTTCATCACTTTAGTGACAACTTCTGGCAGTAGCTCATCCCATTTTTCTTGTTTCGCAGTTGCATCGAGAGACGTTAGAAAACCTAAACCACCCCACTCTTGAATATCATGACCTTTGATCTGCGCGGCAGATGGCGGGTTGCCCGACACTGCTCGAGTTTTCAAAACAGTCATCGCACTTTCACCACCGCCACCAGCAACAGCGAAATCTTTCCAAGTATGGCCTTGTTCTTCAATCATCTCTTTCAGTACCGCTGCGGATTTCGCTTCGCCACCGGCAGTCCACCAGTGAAGCACTTCCACTTCACCAGCTTGAGAAAATGTTGAGGCAGCAAGAAGAGATAGAGTAAGTAGGGTTTTATTGATTTTCATTATAATCTTCCATGTTTAGCGGACTCGACGTCCGGTTCAATAAAGAGTCTACTTATTTTGATTTTTAGGATTGAAACAAAAGGTAAGCCTTATGTAACACAATTGTTACATTACACTTCTAAGCCTGTCGGGATATAGACTTTGGCTTCTAAGCCACCTTGAGAGGAGTTGCGAATAATGAGATCTCCGCCGTGTCCATGCAGGATATTTCGGCAGATCCCGAGGCCAAGACCGTGTCCTTGATCATCCGTTGCTAACCTAAAGTAAGGCTCAAAGACTAGCTCTAACTTATCTTCTGGAATACCGAGACCACGGTCTTGAATGGTCACGACCACCCAAAGATCATCGCCGCTGATTTCAACAACTGCTGATGAGCCATACTTAACCGCGTTGTCGATTAAGTTGGTCAGTACACGCTTTATCGCCAGTGGTTTCGCGACCAATGGCTCTACAGAAGCATGCTCAAACTCAACCGTTGTCTGATACTGGTTATGCGATTCAATCACTGAAAGCACCATCTCGTTGAGATCAATAACGGCATTATTTTCGTGCAAGTCGGTGTCTCTTACCGCCTGCAAAGCGCCCTTCACCATCATCTCAAGCTCATCCAGATCTTTGTTGAACTTATCTTTCTTTACTTCACTCTCCAATAACTCAGCACGTAACCTAAGACGGGTTATCGGAGTCTTTAAGTCATGGGAGATAGCTGAAAAAAGGTGTTCTCGGTCAGCAACATAGCGGCGAATACGTTGCTGCATACGATTAAAGGCCCGAGTCGCGGTGACCAGTTCCGTTGCCCCTTCTTCATTAAGTGGCGGCTGCTGAATATCCATACTCATCTCATTGGCGGCTCTTGCTAACTTTTTAAGAGGACGCACTTGGCGACGAATCATCAAGTAAGTTAGAACCAGCAGAATAAGCGTTGAAGAAACTAAGAAAATCACCTGTTCACGACCGAGAATCGTATCGTCGAGTTTGACGTAAGGCGCCGGTAACAACGCGGCTATATACACCCATTCATGACTGGCTAATTCTATCTGAACAACCAAAATCGGCGGATTAAGAGGCTCTAAGGTTAGTGTGTGATGTGCCCACGATCGCGGGAGATCGCTCAAGTAGATGTCATTTTTAAGCAAACGAAGATGTTCAGGGCGAGAGAAATCAACCCGAACTGATTCCACTTTATTGAGCTTGCTACTCAAAACACTCTCTATCGCTTCAATCGAGGCGGTTTTTAAACGGGTATCAGGGATCGGTTCGACAATCAAAGCCTCTTTATTGAAAGAGACGAAGAAGCGCGTACCGCCCATATTGCGGATCTGATCTAATACGATATGACGATATTTGACGGGTAGAGACTGAAAGAAAGTCACTGTCGAGGCGAACATATTAGCCATGCTCTCGGAGGCAGAACGAATCCCTTCCAACTCTTTGTGTTTGGATTCGCTATACCAAATAGACGTTGCGATCCCCTGAGCAATCACCACGGCTAACAAGGTCAGTAGCAATGTTCTTGCAACCAAGGAGTTTGGTTTTAATCGACTCATCCAGTTCATAGAAAATACTTCATTGGCAAGGTGTTCATTAACAGCGCTTGATTATCAGTGTTCATACTGAACAGGCACAGCGAGGATATAGCCATTGCCGCGCATGGTTTTGATGTAGTGAGGGTATTTACCACTGTCGCCCAATCGGCTTCTCAGGCGACTAAGCTGCACATCAATGCCACGTTCAAAAGGCAACGCTTCCCGGCCTCTGGTGGCGAAAGAGATGGTGTCGCGGTCGAGAACTTCGTTAGGGCGAGTTAAGAACAACATCAACAGAGAAAAATCACTGCCCGACAAATCCATCTCTTCCGAGTTTTCATTGTGGGAAATTCGATGCGCTAATGTATCAAGCGTCCAATCACCAAAAACAATCTGCTTTGGCAGTGCATCACTTGGCTTGTCATCCACCACTTGAACGCGGCGCAATAACGCTTTGATACGTGCCATTAACTGGCGAGGGCTAAACGGTTTTGCAATATAATCATCTGCACCAATTTCTAATCCGATAATCTGGTCGGTTTCATCCGATACCGCAGTCAGCATGATGATGGGCACATTCGATTGCTTACGGACGCGTTTACACAAGGTAAAACCGTCGTCACCGGGTAGCATCACATCAAGCAGAATCAGGTCTGGATAACCTTGGTTTTGCAGATGAGCTTCTAGTTCAACACCGTCTCCCACAGAAGAAACATCGAAACCAGATTTTGTGAGGTACTCTTCCAGCAGCTCGCGGATTTCTTGATCATCATCCACCACGAGAATTCGAGTATTTGTTGGCATCGCCCAAACCTATTAAATTTACAACTTATTCACATAGTGTATAGGCTGGCCGATTGTTTGATTATTGACATGTTTGTAAAGTTAGAAGAACGAACAGATAGAGATCACAACTTGATGACCTCTATCTGAATCTTAACGACTTAACCCGCTGCTAGTTAGTTATCACGTACAGTTGGCTATCAAGAGCAGTCGATTGTCATGAGTAGCTGATTATGACGAGCAGCTTATCTCCATCGCTTTGCCCCACTCTGGTGGTAACGCGGCAAGATGTTCGTAGTCAGGGTGTTCCGCATAAGGATCTGCCAGTACCACCATCAAAGCGTCAATGTCGCTGCTATCACCGCGCTCTGCTTTGTCGATAGCTAGCTGAGCTAGGTAGTTTCTAAGGATGAATTTAGGGTTTACTTGCCTCATCTTTTCGCAGCGCTCGGCGACTGAACCCTCTTCCAGTTCGCAGCGTTGTAAGTAGTTATCTACCCACAGTTTTGCGGCCTCTCGGTCGATAACCAAATCAATCACTTCTTGTGGCGACAAGGTGTCTAGGTTAGACAGCGTTCTAAAGAACCTTGGGTAGTCGGCTTTATTTTGTGACATCAGCTCGAACATAGATTCGAACAAACGACTGTCGCCTTCTTGTTTCGAAAGCAGCCCCAATTTACGACGCATCATCTGGCTGAAATAACCGTTCATTTGCGGTTCGTACTGCTCTAAAGCCGCCTCTAAGTCGGCCTTATCAACCAGCGGAGAAAGTGAGTGAGCCAGTGCCGACAGGTTCCAAAGCCCTATTCTTGGTTGCTGATTAAAGGCATAGCGCCCTTGGTAATCCGAGTGATTACAGATCAAGCGAGGGTCGTATTCGTCAAGGAAGGCGAATGGCCCGTAATCGAATGTTTGCCCGATAATCGACATGTTATCGGTGTTCATCACGCCATGAGCAAAACCATTCGCTTGCCACAACGCGACCATTTCCGCAGTGCGATCAACAATCTCATTAAACATGGCAGCGTAGGGCTTCTCTTCATCGAGGCATTCTGGAAAGTGCCATTCGATGACTTTATCGGCCAATAATTTATGTTCTGCCAACTGATTGGTATAAAACAGGTGTTCAAAGTGACCGAAACGGATATGTGACTCAGCAGCACGCACCAACAATGCGCCCCACTCTTGCTTCTCACGATAAACTGGCGTGTCACTGGTCATCATGGCTAATGCACGTGTGGTTGGGATATTAAGCCCCGCCATTGCTTCGCTACATAAGTACTCGCGAACCGTTGATCGAATAACAGCGCGTCCATCCCCCATACGAGAATAAGGCGTTTTACCTGCCCCTTTGAGGTGTAAATCGAACGTTTCGCCACTTTTAGCGACAACTTGAGCTAATAACAGCCCTCTTCCATCACCTAAGTCCGGGTTATAAGAACCAAACTGGTGACCTGCGTATTTCATTGCTACAGGCGAAAACTGCTCAGGTTCAACCTTGCCCGACAATGTCTCAAGCAATTCCTCTGAAGCAACATCAAATGACGGAAAGCCGAGTTCATCCGCAAGGTTATGGTTCCATGCGAGCCATTGGACATTGCTGAGCGGTGTAGGTTGAATTGGGGTATAGAACAGTCGAGGTAATGCAGTAAATCGATTGTTAAATGAAATAGAATCCCAGACAGACATGAGAGATACACTGTAGATAAAAGATAACTTAAGATTATCACAGTTTAATAACAACTTCAGATCAGGTTATGCAGTGAGTCTTTTCAGGTAAGGGGTTAATCAGACAAAGAGATTATTCAGAGAAAAAGGTTACTGAGAGAAAGATACAGCTAAGAAAAGGTTAAGTGGCTAGCCTGATGAGAAGAGCCACATTTAAGAGAGGAAGAGTTCTAACTTTGAAGACTTTTTAACAAGTGTGTCCATAATAAAAACTAAAAATATAGAGCCATAAAGCTGACTACATTAGAGCAAGAATACCCACTAGAGACAGGGTAGAGAAAAGCCAAGTGCGGCTGATAACGCCAAAGTTACTGTGTTGAATCATTTCTTGATGCTGCATATGTCTCTCCTTGAGAACGTGATGGTGTAACTACAATATATCGGCTTTTCGATAAAATCAGCAAGCATATTAATATTAACCTTTTATGACAGCATTAAGAATTTTCTGTAACTATTCAGCCCTTTGATAAATCGAAAAGTTATGCTCGGCTTGTCGTCGAAAGTAGCGCTCCTGCACCAATAAACACGCCCCCTGTAACACGGTTAAATACCTTGGCTCGACCCTTGGCAAATAACCAAGTTGATGATTTTGCACCTAGGTAGGCGTAGACCAATAACCAAGACAATTCCATGACAACGAAGGTCAAAGCGAACACCACAAATTGAGGAAATAGCGCTATCGATGGGTCAATAAATTGAGGGAAAAGTGCGGTAAAAAATAGGATAGCTTTGGGATTGCTCGCACCAACAATGAAACCACTTAAGTAATGCTGCGCAGCACTTTCTTTAACAGAATTAGAATCGGATTGTTGAGTCGACAGGTTGTCATAATCTTGCTGACTTGACCGTAGCGACTTCCAACCGAGATAAATAAGATAAGCCGCACCAGTCCATTTTATGACATTAAATACCATTTCAGACGAAGCAATAATCACCCCTAGCCCGGTAAACGATAAGGTTAGAATTCCAGTAATCGCAGTTAAGCTACCCAGCGCGGTAAATATCGATAATTTAAAGCCAGATTGCACACCTTTGGTCATGCATAATAAAGAGCTTGGCCCGGGCGAAGCCGTTAAGATCAGCACCGCTAATAAATAATAAATCCATGTATCAAAGCTCATCGCGAATTCTCCTTAACTCACTAAAACGACTAAACATTGACCGTTAATATGTGATAGTTATTCATATTAAGCAACTAAATAATATGCAACGAATCCTCAACGCTAAGCCCCGATATCCAAAATGTAGGCAATAAAAAACGCCATGCATTGCTGCATGGCGTTTAAATTAATACAGAGCGGGTTTCTCTAATAACGAAGGTAACCCGAATCTAATCAAAAAAGCTTTTTCGATACAAAGCTTAGTCTTTGTAGATAGAGAACTCATCTGCGCAAGCCACTAACTGCTCGCGAGTGATCATGAATACACCGTGACCACCGTTTGAGAATTCAATCCAAGTGAATGGAAGCTCCGGGTACTGATCCATCATATGAACCATTGAGTTGCCAACTTCACAGATCAGAATACCATCATCAGTTAGGTAGTCTGGTGCGTTTGCTAAGATGCGGCGAACCAATTTAAGTCCGTCTGTACCTGCAGCTAGGCCAAGTTCTGGTTCGTGTGTGAACTCATCTGGCAGGCTGTTCATATCTTCTTCGTCCACGTAAGGTGGATTCGATACGATCAGGTTGTATTTTTCTTTTGGCAAATCACGGAAAAGATCTGAACGGATTGGGAACACTTGTTGCTCCATGCCGTGATCTTGAACGTTCTGCTCTGCAACTTGAAGTGCGTCAGTAGAGATATCAATCGCATCCACTTCTGCATCAGGGAAAGCATGAGCACATGCAATCGCAATACAGCCACTACCCGTACACATATCCATGATACGAACAGGTTCTTCAGTTAACCAAGGTTGAAATTGAGCTTCGATCAGCTCACCAATTGGAGAACGAGGCACAAGAACACGCTCGTCAACAAAGAACTCAAGGCCACAGAACCAAGCTTTGTTGGTTAGGTAAGCCGTTGGTGTACGATCATTGATACGCTTGATCACGCGCTCAACAATACGCAGACGTTCGCTGCTTGTTAAACGAGAGTTCATCACATGCGAAGGAACATCAATCGGCAGATAAAGAGTAGGTAAAATAAGTTGTACCGCCTCATCCCACGCGTTATCAGTGCCGTGACCATAAAATAGGCCCGCTGCATTAAAGCGGCTAACAGTCCAACGAATCACATCTTGAAGCGTGTGTAGTTCTGATACCGCTTCTTCTACAAAAATCTTATCCAAAATTGTCTCCGAAAAGCGCTACAATACCGCTAATTACGTTTCTAATTAGAATTCATAACCTGATGAGCAAAAAAGACACCGACTTCGATGACGATTTCGCCCTATTCAATGATGCAGTAAAGGGCGTTAAAAAGTTGCGACAGGATACCATAGTCCAGCAGCCAAAAAGAAATGCCAAGCAAAAAGAAATTACGCGAACGGCGAGACAAGCCAGTGACAGCGAGTTTTATTTCTCGGATGAATTTATTCCGCACCTTAGCGAAGACGGCCCAACACGTTATGCGCGTGATGATGTCTCTAAATATGAGGTGAAGCGCCTGCGTCGTGGTGTCTACGTACCAGATGTGTATCTCGATATGCACGGTATGACTCAACAAGAAGCGAAACGCGAATTAGGTGCAATGATTGCCCACTGCGTAAAAGAGAGCGTGGCGTGTGCCTGCGTTCAACATGGTATTGGTAAACACATCCTTAAACAAAAGGTGCCTTTGTGGTTAGCGCAGCACCCGGACATAATGGCTTTTCATCAAGCGCCATTAGAGTTTGGTGGCCATGGTGCACTGTTGGTTTTAATTTCGATCCCTGAGAAATGATCTGTTGGCCTGTTAAGAATTCCAACGTCAAATACAGCAAAGGGTATCTCAAATAATTGGGATACCCTTTTCTTTGTTACCTTTCAGCATGCAGCTTCTCTAAAGCCTCGCCTATGGATTAATATTCCAAAGTAACTCGCCTCTTTGTGTCTCTAGCTCAAAATCGATACAGGCCAAACCTGAAGTCGGAAACATAGGTGGCGCCATACCCGTTGCGAACTCCGCAGTTAAGTAGCCCACTAAAGGTAAATGAGACACAAATAAAATGGTCTCTAGCTTTTCCACCTCCGCCATCGCTAAGGTAAAATCAAACACGTCGTTGGACATTCCATAAGGAGTAATATCATCACAGGTTTCAACTTTCTTTGCAGAAAACACCTGAGAGATCTCTAACCACGTTTCTTGTGCTCTTAAGTAGGGGCTTACAAGTACTTTATCAAATTGACTTATGCCTTGCTCATTTGCCGCTTGAGCAACCGCAAGAGACGCCATTTTACCGCGCTGAGTTAACGCTCGTTCTGCATCAGAGTTTGCAAAATGTTCTGCTTCACCGTGACGCATTATGAATACTTTCATGCTCAATCCTGTCTACGTAACATTTCGAGAGTTGATATATCCTATATCAACGATACGCTACTTAGCGTTTGGCTCTCAGTCCAGAGAAAACGCAGTCTATATAAATAATTATATCAAGTCACTTGCTAAAGAGTTCGACTTTCTTAACAATCTTATTAAAAGAAAATAAATTACTGATAAAAATCGATAAAAGATGATTTTTAAGCCGCTAAAAATCTCTTCATATCCCAAAAAATGATCACAACGTTTGCACGCCGAATCATCGGGTACATAATTTAAAAACCACCTTCTCTGGAGATGCTCCTGTGCACTTAAGCCCCAATGATGAACATCAATACCGTTACATAACCTTAAATAACGGGTTACGCGTACTGTTAGTTCAGGACCCAAATGCTCAAAAAGCCGCAGCCGCACTCGCCGTTAATGTGGGGCACTTTGATGACCCTACAGACCGAGAGGGTTTAGCTCACTACTTAGAGCATATGCTATTTTTGGGAACTGAAAAGTACCCAAAGGTCGGAGAGTTCCAAAGCTTTATCAGCCAACATGGCGGTAGCAACAATGCATGGACGGGCACAGAGCACACCTGCTTCTTTTTTGATGTTGAATTGAATGCATTTGAAACCGCACTCGATCGCTTCAGCCAATTTTTTACTGCTCCCCTGTTCAATGAAGAAGCATTAGATAAAGAACGTCAAGCGGTTGATTCAGAATATAAAATGAAACTCAACGACGATTCACGACGCTTGTACCAAGTGACCAAAGAGCTGGTGAATCACAATCATCCATTCTCGAAGTTTTCTGTCGGTAATATCGATACGTTAGGAGACAGAGACGGTGAGACGATTCGCCAAGAGATCTTATCGTTCCACCAGCAACAATATTCTGCAGACCTAATGACGCTGACACTGTCTGGCGATCAATCATTAGATAAAATGCAAGGCTGGGTTGAGGAACGCTTTAGCTCAATTACCAATCACAACCTGCAAGGTAAAAAAGTTCAAGAACCAATTATTGGCGAGTTAAGCACAGGCGTTCAAGTACACGTCGAACCAATAAAAGAAGTACGCAAACTCATACTCACCTTTCCTATGCCAAGCATGGACGAACACTACGGCGTTAAGCCCTTGTCGTTCTTTGCTCACCTTTTAGGTTACGAAGGTGAAGGCAGTTTAATGATGCAGTTGAAAGAGAAAGGTTGGATCACTTCTCTCTCAGCCGGTGGTGGCGCAAGTGGCAGTAACTATCGTGATTTCACCGTCAGTTGCTCGTTGACCATCGAAGGTTTAACCAAAACCGATAACATCATCCAAGCAGTGTTTCAATACATCAAGTTGATTAAACAGCAGGGCATTGAAGAGTGGCGTTATCTAGAAAAACGCGCTGTGTTAGAATCAGCGTTCCGCTTTCAAGAGCCAGCAAGGCCACTTGATTTAGTCAGCCATTTGGTGCTCAACATGCAACACTATCAAAAACAAGATGTGGTGTATGGCGACTATAAAATGTCACATTTCGATGACGAATTACAGCGTTCTTTACTCCCCTACTTAACCGCCGACAACATGCGCGCGACCATTGTGGCTCAAGGCTTCGAGTATGATAGAAAAGCAAAATGGTACTACACGCCCTACTCAGTGACACCTTTTAGCCCAGAGCAAACTCAAAGCTTTATGTGCATTAATCCTGGTTGGCAGTTTGAGCTTCCAAGCAAAAACCCATTTATTTGCTACGACTTGGATCCGGCAGAGCTCGAAGGTGACGCTAAGTATCCTCTACTATTAGAAAAGTTGGATGGATTTAAACTGTGGCACCTGCAAGACCATCAATTTCGAGTACCAAAAGGTGTCGTTTATATCGCTATCGATAGCCCACATTCAGTAGCCAGTCCTAGAAACATCGTCAAAACACGCTTATGTGTAGAGATGTTTTTGGATTCTCTAGAGAAAGATACCTATCAAGCTGAAATCGCGGGTATGGGTTACAATATGTATACCCATCAAGGAGGGGTAACCCTGACTCTTTCTGGATTTAGCGAAAAGCAACCGCAATTGCTAAATATGATCCTTGAACGCTTTCAAGCTCGTGAATTTAGTCCAGCCCGCTTCGAAACCATTAAGCACCAACTGCTTAGGGGTTGGAGCAATGCGTCGCAAGATCGCCCTCTTTCACAACTGTTTAATGCCATGACTGGGATACTGCAACCAAATAACCCTCCTTATTCGGTTCTAATTGAAGCGCTAGATACTATTGAAGTCGATGAGTTGTCCTCATTTGTTCAATCGATATTAGCCGAACTTCATGTTGAGATGTTTGTGTATGGCGATTGGAGGCAAGCGGATGCTCTCAAGATGGCTGAAACGTTAAAAGATACATTACGTGTCCAAGATCAAGCTTATGAAGAGTCACTGCGACCGCTAATCATGCTGGGTGAAAATGGTAGCTTCCAGCGTGAAGTCATGTGTAATCAGGATGATTCTGCCATCGTGGTTTACTACCAATGTGCTGATATTTCACCTAAAAATATTGCGCTGTATTCATTGGCCAACCATTTGATGTCAGCCACCTTCTTCCATGAGATTCGTACCAAGCAGCAGCTAGGCTATATGGTCGGCACTGGCAATATGCCGCTCAACCGACATCCAGGTATTGTGTTGTACGTGCAATCACCAAATGCCGCTCCGGCAGACTTGTTAGCCTCAATAGATGAGTTCCTCAATGCCTTTTACATGGTGCTGTTGGAGCTGAATGACTACCAATGGCACAGCAGTAAACGTGGCCTTTGGAATCAGATTTCAACGCCTGATACGACTTTGCGCGGTCGTGCTCAGCGCTTATGGGTTGCTATAGGTAATAAAGATATTGAGTTCAACCAAAGAGAGCGTGTATTGGAAGAGCTTAAAGAGTTGACTCGCTCGGACATGATGCGTTTTGTGGTTAGCCAACTGAAGCCACGCACGGCCAATCGTCTAATTATGCACGCTCACGGTAATGCTCATCAGGACGAAGAGAAGCTGTCAGCGGGTGTGGAAATAGGTTCGATTGATGAGTTTCAGTTACGACCTAAAGACTGCCAGCTTGGTTAATAAGACTGGAATACAAACCAGAATAAACTAAAAAAGCCCGTATCAATTGCTTGATACGGGCTTGATAATCAATGTGCTTGAAAGTTACTTTTATAGAGAGTTACTTGTAGAAAGACTCATCCAAACCAGCGCGTGTCAGTAGGCCATCACATGGCGCAAAACGATCACCGTACTTCTTAGCGAAGTCATTCATCATCTCAACCAGTGACTTAATGCCGATTTGATCCATATAACGGAACGGACCACCTAGGAATGGAGGGAAACCGATACCGAAAATAGCGCCAATATCGCCATCACGAGGACTGCGGATAATGCCATAGTCCAAACAACGAACCGCTTCGTTAAGCATAGGTAACACACAGCGCATCGCGATATCGTTATCGCTCAACTTAGGATCTGGTTGCAGCTTAAGCAGCTTGTAAACTGACTTATCAACTTCCTTCTTCTTCCCTTTGTAAGTGTAGAAACCTTTACCACTCTTACGGCCTTTACGGTTGTCATTCAACAGAATATCGAACACATCAGGGCCTTGGAAACGGTCGCCAAGCTCATTCACTAAAATCGGAATGATCTTCGCACCGATATCAACACCCACCTCATCTAGTAAGGTGATAGGGCCAACCGGGAAACCGAAGTCCAGTAACGTGCTGTCGAGCTTTTCAATCGGCTCGTTCGCTAGTAGCAAGTGCGCTGCTTCGTTCATGTACGGAGCAAGAATACGGTTCACATAAAAACCAGCCGTATCTTTCACAACAATCGGCGTTTTACCTTGCTTCTTCGCTAATGCAACCACCGTCGAGATCGTCTCTTCAGAGGTTGTTTCATGTGGAATAACTTCTACCAGCGGCATTTTTTCTGCAGGGCTGAAGTAGTGAAGACCGACCACGTTTTCTGGTCGCTGCGCCTTCTCTGCAATCTTATGGATTGGCAGTGAAGACGTATTCGTTGCGAAAATAGTCTCTGGCTTGGCATTGGCTTCGATGTCCGCAACCATTGACTGCTTAAGGTCGAGGTCTTCAAATACCGCTTCAATCACCACATCAGTGTGATTAAAACTGGTAAAGTCGATACCACCAGAAAGCTGAAGCATCTTACTTTCGAGGCCCGCTCGGCTCAGTATGCGACGCTTACGCTGCTTATCGAACAACTTGAAGTTATAGTTAAGCGCGTTCAGCACACCTTCATTTGATACGTCTTTAATGCGCACAGGTACTTTCGCTTTAGCAACGCTGACATGGCTGATGCCTGCCCCCATAAGACCGCCGCCAAGCACACCAACACGCTTAACCGCTTTTGGTTCTGCGTCTGCGCCGTGTTCTTTTTTCATTTCCGTAGTCGCAAAGAAAATCGAACGAAGAGCTTTAGATTCTGAAGTCATAACCAGTTCTGAGAAACGCTTCGCTTCATACTGAAGACCTTTGTCAAAGCCATTCTCAAGGCCATAACGAATCACGTCTAGAATCGCATCTGCTGCTGGGTAATTGCCGCGTGTTTTCTGATTGGTCTTCTTAGAAGCTTGTTCAAAAATTACTTTGCGACCAAGGCCGTTACGTGAAATCAGCTTTTCTTTGGTCGAAGCTTGGCTTTTAGACGCAAGACGCTTACCTTTTTTGCTGCCCGTATTCTTTTCAACAAAGCTTTTCGCCACTTCAAGTAAAATCGTATCTGGGACACAAGCATCCACAACACCAAGCGATTTCGCTTTTTTAGCGCGCAGTTGCTTGCCCGTTAGGATTAGGTCGAGAGATGGCAGCAAACCGATAAGGCGAGGCAGACGCTGTGTACCGCCCGAGCCTGGTAACAGACCTAACTGTACTTCTGGCAGACCAAGGCGAGTCTTATCTGAATCGGTACATACGCGGTAATCACACGCCAGTGCGAGCTCTAAACCACCGCCTAAACATGGGCCGTGAATCGCTGCGACTACTGGGTACGGCAGTTCAGACAGAGTTTGAAACATCTCCTGCCCTTGGCGAGCCAGAGACTGTGCTTCGTCAGCCGTTTTACACGCATCAAGCATTCTTACATCGGCACCAGCGATAAAGTTATCTGGCTTAAGGGAATGAACGATTAGGCCCTTAACTCGGCTCTGCTTTTCTTTTAGCTGCTCGAAGATGGCTTTCATTTCTTCAGCAAAAGCCGCTTGCAGCGTGTTCATTTTCTCGTTTGGTACATCAATCGCTAACCAAGCAATATCTTGCTCATCGATATTAAGAGTAAATGCTGTCGCTTTCTTTTTGGTTGATTCAGTCGCAGACGTTGAATCTGGTTGAGCGACTGTTTCTTTTTCTGTTGTTGCATCAAGAGTCGTAGACATTATTCTACCTCCAAGATCATTGCTGCACCTAAACCACCAGCCGCGCAAGCTGTGTTCAGTGCCAAGCCGCCACCGCGACGTTTCAGTTCACGTAGTGTTTGAGTCATCATGCGCGCGCCAGTCGCCGCAAACGGGTGTCCGTAAGCAATCGAGCTACCCAGCACGTTGAACTTCTCCATATCAATCTCACCGATCGCTTTATCGCGGCCAAGATTCTTCTGTGCAAACTCATCGCTCGCAAACATTTTAACGTTAGCCAAAACTTGGGCAGCGAATGCTTCGTGCATCTCGATCAGTGTTAAGTCTGACAAATCTAAACCTGTATTCTTCAATACTTGTGAGGTCGCATACGTCGGGCCCATCAGCATATCTGTTTCAACACCAATCGCTGAGAACGCATAACCACGAATATAGCCAAGTACTTCTAGGCCTAGCTCCTTCGCTTTACCTTCGCGCATCAACATCACTGCAGCACCGCCATCAGTCAGCGGCGTTGCATTAGCAGCGGTTACACTGCCGTACTTTCTATCAAATGCAGGGCGCAGCTTGGCGTAACCTTCAACCGTTGAGTCGTGGCGAATGTTGTTGTCTTCCGCTAGATACTTTTTGTAAGGCGCCGGGAAGGCCGTCATCACTTCGCCTTTAATCTTGCCTTCTTTCCATGCCTGAGAAGCCAAAGAGTGAGAACGGTGAGCAAGGGCGTCTTGAGCTTCGCGAGTAATACCATGCGTCTTAGCCATTTGCTCAGCCGTTTGTCCCATGGATAAACCGGTCGAGTACTCTGCAACTGCAGGTGGTACTGGCATCAAATCTTTTACGGAAAGCGTTTTAAGAATTTTCAGCTTTTGACCCATAGTTTTCGTTTTACTCAGCGCTAATAGATTTGCCGCTAACTTTTTCGAAACACCGATAGGCAATACAGAAGAAGAGTCCGCACCGCCCGCAATACCGACATCAATTGCGCCAGCCATAATGCTTTCGGTCACGTTGACTGCCGCTTGGAAGCTGGTCGCACATGCTCGTGTGACACTGTAGGCATCAGTATTGATGTCCATGCCGGTACCCAACACGATTTCACGCGCAATGTTCGGCGCTTCCGGCATCTGAACAACTTGGCCGAACACAACTTGTTCGATAAGCGCAGGATCGACATCAGTTCTTGCAAGCATTTCGCTCACAACCATTTTGCCTAAGTCGACCGCAGGCACTTGACTAAATTCTGTGCTCTGACGAGCGAATGGGGTTCGTAACCCAGCGACAACGGCAACACGTTCTCCAGAACGCGTTTTGACTTCCTGTTTGCCCATGGTTTCTCCTTAAAGTTAAGAGGTCTGACCTGAATCATTGTAAAGAAGTTGTTAATTAAATCAAACGAGCGTTTAAATAAACGTGATACGAGTATCTCACTGCTTGAAAATATGACAGCACATTCAGGCGAATCTTTTTTGGAGGAAGGTTGTCGTTAGAGACTAAACTATTGTGAGCAAATACTGTTATCGCTTTGTAGGGAATAGTTTTCTTGAGGCAAAAAAAAACCACACAAAGCTGTGTGGTTGGAATGTGTATAAAGCAATTAACTTGACGCCAATTGAAATAATCAGTTTCCTGATTAGGAGAAAGTAAAGTCAGCCTTCAAAAGGAAGTGTCGTCTTGCTCAACATGCTAGCCACGAATGACTAACTAGACGACAAGGTGTACTATAACTTGTTCGAGGCCTTAGATTTTGAAGTAGATCAATTTTAATGTGATTTTACGAATTCCTGCCGATCGTTCGCTCTGAAAACGAAACAGAATATAAAAACGAAGCACAACGTATAGAGACAGCTATACGCAGAGCAATTATGGAGGCTCGTGTGTCAATAATAAAAATGTTTGGAAAGAAAACAGCCAAGCGTCCGGTCAACTCTGATATGGACAAACAAAGAAAATACGAAGCACTCGTGCGTGCCTATCATCGTGACCTCTTTCGCTACGCCTATTGGTTATGTAAAGACAAAAGCATTGCCGAGGATTTAGTGCAAGAGACTTGCCTTCGTGCATGGAAGTCACTCGATAGCCTACAAGATGAAAAAGCTGCTAAATCTTGGCTGATTACTATCTTGAGACGCGAGAACGCTCGACGTTTTGAACGTAAACAATTTGATCTGGTTGATATCGATGATCATGGTAACGATGCTAGTGTCAGTGATGACCCGCACCATCAACATCTGTGGTTGCAAGCTCAGATCATGAAACTTGAAATTGACTACCGTGAACCGCTCTTCTTACAAGTCATTGGTGGGTTTAGTGGTGATGAGATAGCGGACATTCTCGATCTCAACAAAAACACGGTAATGACACGTTTATTCAGAGCTCGAAATCAATTGAAAGAGATGCTGGATACAGAAGAGGCAGAAAGGGGGCAACATAATGGATGATTTGGAATTTCGTCGTCGTGTATTGTCGGAACCTAAACAGCGTACACAAGATATTGTTGATGCAGCCGCGAATAGCGAAGCCAATAGTAACTTCTTAGACGATGTACTATCGCTTGATAAACAGATCCACGCTGCAATGAACGTAGATGTGCCAGACGATCTTGCTGACCGTATTCTGTTCAATCAGACCTCAAGCGAAGAAAGTAAAGTAGTAAGGCCAACTTTTGCTCGACGAGCAATGGCGATGGCTGCTTCAGTGGCATTCATTGCTGGTTTATTAGTTGGCCAAGTTAACTGGGGCAATGCATTCATTTCACCCGCACAAGCAAGTTTGGCTGATACAGCAATGAAGCACGTTGTTGATGAAAAGAGTTTTGTTAGTGGCATCGATGAACAGGTCACATCGCAGCAGATCAACGCAAAAATGAATCCATTTTCTTTTCAGTTTGATGATGCTTTCCCTTACCACGTCTATTACCTAAACCACTGTGGCTTTGGTAAATCCAACGCGGTACATATGGTCTTCCAAGGCGCAAAAGGCAAAGTAACGTTGTTTTTAACCGGTATTCCGACAGACAAACCTATCGACTTTGATGAAAAAGGCATGTCCGGTTCGGTAACCCCCGTGGATGGCAGCAGTTTGATCCTTGTAGGTGAGAATGGTGAGGACATTTCTAAGATCGCCGAAAAGCTTACCAAAATGATCAAACCTATGAGCTAATTCGCTCTCAAAGCCCCGTAATAAAAGGCCCAGCAACTATACTCTTGATATTGCTGGGCTTTATTTATAACAAACCCTAAAACCATTCACAGAGCCAATACCACTAGAGTTAAAACTCTAAAAATAAGCATTTCTCACCATTTTCGTGCCAGATAGGCGTCATTTCCATAATTTTCCACTCAAATTTTTCAATGGTCGGATTTGTATATCGTATACTTGCGAATAGGATCAGCCACCATTGAGCAATTGCTCAAATTAATCGCCCTGTAGAGGCGGATATATAAAGGAATAAATAAATGACTACCAACAACACGCGTCTGTTTAAAAAGTCTCTTTTAGCAGTAACAATTACACTGGCGTCTTCGCAAGCGATGGCAGCAGGTTTCCAAATCAACGCACAATCAGCAACCGGCATCGGCCGTGCTTTCGCTGGTGATGCAGTAATCGCAGATAACGCGTCAGTAATGGCACGTAACCCTGCAGCAATGGCACTGTTTGATAAAACTGAGCTTTCTCTTGGTTTTGAAAGTATTACTTCAATGATTGAAGTCAAAGATGCTGAATACAATATTAACGGCAGCCCAATCCCAGTTGCCAATACTGATGATGTCGGTGACACTTCTATTGCACCCAATATCCACCTTATCGTCCCAGTAAATGATAAATTTGCTTGGGGTGTGAATGCATATTCAAATTTTGCTACAAAGACTGAGTTTGATGACAGCTACACTGCAGCTGAATACGGCGGCCTAACTGATGTTAAGAGCATTAACTTTGGTCTTGCTGGGTCATATCGCCTAAGTGAACAATGGAGTTTCGGTGCAGGTTTAGACCTGATTTACGGCCAAGGCACGATGAAAAGAGAAACAAGTGCGGCTCTAGGAGTCGCTAGTGGTGGCTTAGTCCCAGCTGGAACAACGTTAGTTGATGTTGATGAAGCTGATGGTTGGGCAGTAGGCTTTAACGTGGGTACTGTGTATGAACTAGATGAAAACAACCGTTTTGGTCTATCGTACCGTTACAGCCCTGAAATTACAGCTAAAGATGACAAAGGGCAGGAAATTACTCTACCTCTACCCGACATTGCTGAATTCTCTGGTTACCACAAAATCGAAGATACTAAATTCGCAGTTCACTATTCTGTACAGTGGATTGGTTGGGGTGCATTCGATCAGATTGACTTTGACAACCTACAAGGTTCACCACTTGGTTCAACGTATGCAAAACAATACCAATGGCAAGACGGTTGGCACTACGCAATTGGTGGTACTTACTACCTAAACGATACTTGGACACTACGTACTGGTTATATGTATGACACGAGCGCACAAGACGATCTAACTTCTATCTCTGTACCAGACTCTGATCGTCAGTGGTTCTCTGCAGGTTTCACATACCACATTGATACAGTTTCTAATGTTGACTTCGGTTTCACATACTTAATGGGTGATGATGTAAATGTATCAGAAAACACACAGTTAGGAACAGGGCTTTCAACTGGTGTCAACGCGACAACACACGCTGATGCAATCCTACTAGGTCTACAATACAGCCGCAGCTTCTAATATAAGCTAGGTTATAAATATCCAAAGGGTCGCATCACGCGACCCTTTTTTGTTACTTAAACCACTGACTGGCATCGATTTAGGCTTACAGGTGTAGGCTGCAGAGGCAAAATATGCCTACACCTGTACGCTCAAATTTCGCAACACAGCCGAAACATTCAGGCTATTTACCTAATAATTCGGCACATTTGACAATTAAATCCCTAAAACACTGTTTTATTCGAATTTCGTTTTTAAAGTAATAACTCTAAACGTAGAATCATGTCACTAAATACTTATGATTCAGCGAACATCACAATGAAAATGAATAAGACTCTTCTATCTGCTGCAGTGGCAGTTGGACTACTTTCGACTTCTACCGTGACTCAAGCGGCAGGTTTTCAATTAGCAGAATACTCAGCTACAGGCCTTGGCCGTGCATACGCGGGGGAAGCTGCAATCGCAGACGGTGCGGACGCACAATGGCGCAACCCTGCAATGTTGACTTACCTAGAAGGTACACAAGTTTCTGTTGGTGCTATCTACGTTAACCCTAACATTGATGTTAAAGGTGAAGTAAACCACGCTCACCCTGCGATAGGTACAAGCCAAGCATCTTCAAACGATTTCGCAGATGATGCCATTATCCCTAACCTTTACATTTCTCACCGTTACAACGAAAAGTTTGCTATTGGTCTTGCATTTGGCACGAACTATGGCATGGAAACTAATTTAGGTGATGACTTTAACGCCTCTCACTTCGGCAACGAAGCAAGCGTAATCACTAAAGAAGCTAACCTAAACTTTGCTTATCAACTTGTTGAGCAAGTTAGCATTGGTGGTGGCATTCGTTACGTTATGGGTGAAGGTAGCTTCGGTGCGACTGCACCAGCAAAAAACGCAGTCGCACTAGACTCAAATAAAATGCCAATCTCCGTTCCTGCAGGTACAACACTAAAATATATGGAAGGTGATGACACGGCTTGGGGTTGGCAAGTAGGTACAGCGTGGCAGATCAACGAAGACCACCGTATAGGTTTTGCCTACAAATCTGAGGTTGAACTGAAATTGGAAGGTCACGCTGAGGGGATAGGCTTTAAGATGGCACAAGGTCAACGTGCCAACGGCCATATGATGTTAGCACTTCCTGCAACAGCAGAACTCGCAAGTTTCCATCAACTGACTAAAGCCTTAGCACTTCACGCTAGTTTCAACTGGACGGATTGGAGTTCATTCGAGAAACTGCAAGCAGAGCTAGGCACATCTGGCAGCCATACAGTTAAAGTCGAAAATTGGGAGGATAACTACCGCTTTGCTTTAGGTGCAACTTACCAAATTGATCCTAAGCTAGCGCTACGTACCGGTATTGCTTACGATACCTCAGCAGTAAGTGACAAAAACCGTACTATTACTATCCCAGAAACAGACCGCACTTGGTTAAGTGTTGGTGCTGGTTACCAATGGTCTGAGCAATTGTCATTTGATGCTGGCTTTACATACATTATTGCTAAGGATGCTCCAATCACGGAATCACGTGGCTATGCATCTGACGATACTGCTGAAGCCGTTGGTGGTCAATTTGTTGGTACAACAACTGGTAATGTTTGGCTAGTGGGTATCCAAGCCAACTACCGCTTCTAATCTGTTTGACTTAATCTAAAGTCATAAGCATTAAAAAGGCTCGATGTTGTTTTCAACATCGAGCCTTTCTTTTATCGATTTTCTAAATCATGTTTCTAGTAATCTTCTAGATAACCATCGATGAAGTCTTCTTCTTCAAGATCGACTTCTTCCGGTTCGATTTCGGCTTTGAAGTCACGGCGTTGAATGTAGACGTCACGTGTTAATGCGTATGGATCCGGAGAGTCATCCAATTGGGCTTCTTGAGAAACTAATTGAGCCCGAGTCTCCATACCTTCAAATGCCCACTTGCCCAAGCTCGCCCAGAAGTTCAAGAAAGAGAGAGGCACATACAAACCATCGACGGTGTCCGTTACTTCACGAGTCGTCAATGGGCCGTAACCTGGCACCATAAAATAAGGGCCATTTCCTACTCCATGATGACCAATCGCATCAGAAAATGATTTGTCATCAAACTTAGTGATCCCTGCTTCGCTGGCAATATCGATCAAGCCTAACAAACCAATCGTTGAGTTAATCCAAAAACGATTGAAATGGTCGAGTGCTTTTTCACCATGGCCCATAATGAGGTTGTTCACCATGCTTGATGGTTCGTCTAAGTTGGCTAGAAAATTGGAAATACCAGAGCGAATGGGCACAGGAGTATAATCAACATAGGCAAGAGAAACAGGACGAACCAAGTAAGGGTCTAGATACTCGTAGTTGAGATCCCACATCGCTCTGTTGAACCCTTCAAAAGGATCATTAGGGTGGGATTCTACGACGTATTCAGAAGTTTCAAGGTTATTATCGTAAGCGCTTTCATCTGGCGCGCTAGAACAACCCACCGTTAAGCTAGCGATAAAAAGTAAACTCGAGAGTCTTAAAACACTGCTAGACATATCACCTTTTCCATAAGGAATTCATATAATAATAAAAAGGCCAGCAATCGCTGGCCTCAATTGTTGCGTAAGTCTATACCGTTTATCAACAAATCGGAATAGCTAACACCTATGCAAAGTGATGATTAATATTGTTTGTTGATATCAATGGTCACTGGAGCACCCAGTTCAACCACTTCACTCTCACCGTACCAATCACCATCGCGAGTTGAAACATTACCATCGGTATCAAGCCTAGCTCTAACCATCAGAGTTTCAAGGCTAGACAATTTTTGGCCTTCCAACATGCTGTTACCATCATCAAGCACAACAGTACGAGGGAAAGTCCCCAGTGGGTAACGAGCCGCAGCAACCGGCATTGGCGAGCCATCCGCTCTGTGTATTGATACTACCAACACTGAATTAGGATCAGCATTCACTTCACCAGATATCTCAAGCGTTACCGCTACACTCTTACCTTGGTCAACGCCCATGGCATTGCCCATTTTCTTCTGAGCACTTTCAATACTGCGTGACAACATTTCGTAGCGACTGTCTTGAGGACCAATCATCTGCTGCATGATACTCCAGTACTTCACAGCACCTGGGTAATCTTGACGCTCAAATGCATCGAACGCTAGCAATGAGAACACACGAAGATCAACGTAATCGTTTTGAATCAAACGGCTCAAAATCAAGCGAGCTTGGTTCTGATCGGCTTCATCAGGCGAAAGCATCAGTGCTTGTGCGAAACCTAACTGAACATCTTCATTCTTAGGCTCAAGCTTATACGCTCGTTCCATAGAATCTTTTGCTGTTTCAGCATCGCGGTTAGCCAGTGCAATACGACCAAGAAGCAACCAACCCGTTGAGTCTTTAGGTTGATAGTGAAGACGAGTACGAAGCGCTAGCGTCAAATCTTCGAGTTCATCATCCGTTAACGCGCCACCTTCTGATGACATCAACTTTTTAGACAACTCAGGAAGGTTCGAACTCACTTCTTGCCAGTGTTGAACTTTGTCTAGCGCACCAAACTTAAAGTACATACCATACGTCACAACTACAACCAGAATTATCGACGGTACAACAACGCCAAGCGTAGAGATTTGAGTCTTCTTCATCTCTTCTTGTGCAGGAACATCATCAAGCAGAGACTGTTTCAAATCAGCGATCAATTCCTGCTGGTTATCAACAAGGCCTTCTTCTGCTTCTACCTCTAACTCAACGAGGCGGTCTTTATAGAATGCTTTGTTCAACTCGTCGCGAAGCATTTCGTCGTTGTTCGCCTTCTTGTTAATGAAGGGTAGAACAATTAAGAGAATTGCCGCTAGCGAAAGGATAATGGTAGAAATCCAAAATAGAGTCATTACTGTTTATCTCCGTCGTTCTCTTCGTCGAGTAACGCTTTTAAACGTGCTTCTTTGTCTGCATCCCAGTCTTTATCTGACTCTACTGCCGCTTTCGATTTTGACTTTCTGCTGCGTAAAATGATCAAACCAAATCCAACAACAACCACTGCAAACGGACCAACCCAAAGGATTGAAGTTGCTAGTGTCAGAGGTGGATTGTAAGTAACAAAGTTACCATAGCGAGCAATCATGTAATCAATGATGTCTTGCTTCGACTTACCGTCTTTTGTCATCTCGTACACTTTTTGGCGTAAATCGACCGCTAACTCAGCATTCGAATCACCAATGGTGTTGTTCTGACATTTAGGACAACGTAGCGTGTTACTCAACTCTTTGAATTGCTGCTCTTGGTCTACATTATCAAACTCATGAAATTCGATAGGTGCCGCAAAAGCCGTTGCCGAAATTGCAAACGTCGCGAATAGAGTAATCAATGTCTTTTTAATCATTTCGCTTCCTCCAACAAATCTTGATACATCGGCTCAAGCGTCGACGCCCAGTTAGTTGGATTCACATCACCAACATGGCGGTAACGAACGACGCCGTTAGCATCAATCAAGAAGGTCTCAGGCGCACCATACACACCTAGGTCTAGACCTAGCATACCGTTACCATCAAATAGACTGATCAAGTACGGGTTACCCAGCTCGTTTAACCAACCGACAGCCTTGTTACGGTCATCTTTGTAGTTAAGACCAATGATCTTAACGCCTTGATCCGCAAGCTTGTTCAGGTAAGAGTGCTCTGCATAACAGGTAGGACACCACGTTGCCCACACGTTAAGAAGTAATGGCTCGCCCTTAAAGATCACTTGGTCGTGAAGCTTGCCCGGTTGCTCTAAGTCTTCTAGACGAAACTCAGGAACCGTTTTGCCAATCAATACGGATTCCAGTTTAGTCGGATCATCGCCCGACTGGTTGCGCATCAATTGCGTTGCAAAGACTCCAGCTAGCACCATGAACGCAATCAATGGAATGAATAAAATCTTCTTGTTCATTCGAACTAAGCCTCCTGCTCTTTAGCCGACTTTTTCACTGGCTTACGAAAACGGTAACGACGGTCACTGATAGCGATAACACCACCAAGAGACATGATCAAAGAACCCGCCCAGATCCAACGTACAAACGGTTTGTAGTAGATACGAACAGCCCAAGATTTATTGTCGTCCAAACGCTCACCCATTGCGATGTATAGGTCGCGTGTTACACCACGGTCGATCGCAGCTTCTGTCATCATAGATTTAGCTGTGGTGTAGAAACGTTTTTCCGCATGAAGCGTGTTGATGTATTTGCCTTCTTTAGTGATTTCAAAGTCAGCAATGTAACCATCGTAGTTAGGACCATCTTTGTCACGAACGCCGGTAAACAGGAAGCTATACTCTTCAAGTTGATAGCTTTCGCCGGGTGCTAAGCGTACATCGCGTTCGATACTGTAGTTTTGCACCATCGCGATACCAATCACTGTCACGGCTAAACCGATGTGACCACACATCATCGCCCAGTGGCTACGAGGTAGCTTAGTCAAACCTTTCATAAACGTATGACGGTGAGTCGCACGCTCATGCAGCTCAAAACCATGCATGAAGATGATCCAGAACGCCATGACCCAACCAGCAAACGCAGTACCACTGAAGCGGTCAGCCAATAGAGTAACCATTAGTACACTCAAACCTAGTGAGAATGCACCTGAAATCAGCATTGGTTTAACAAGCTTGGATAGATTGTCGCGTTTCCAGCGGATCAGAGGACCGATACCAAGCAAGAACGAGAACGGGATCATTAACCAGAAGAACAACA
Organism: Vibrio sp. 5S239; assembly: GCF_041439575.1. Classification (NCBI taxonomy): domain Bacteria; kingdom Pseudomonadati; phylum Pseudomonadota; class Gammaproteobacteria; order Vibrionales; family Vibrionaceae; genus Vibrio; species Vibrio sp. 5S239. The sequence goes on from NZ_JBGOOM010000020.1 coordinate 83,226, forward strand.
TATCAAAGAATGGTGCACCGATAGATACCGAGCCCAAGCCTAACTGTTTGTGAACTAATGGCAGTAGCGTACCGACTAGCACAACCACAAGCGCTGCAATCAATAAGATGTTGTTACCAAGCAGTGCGTTTTCACGAGAAACCAGATCGAAGTTGCCGCGAACACGAACCGATGCGCCTTTAACCGCGAATAACAGCAGTGAACCACCGATAACAAAGACTAGGAAACCTAGAATAAACATACCACGAGCAGGATCCGACGCGAATGCGTGAACCGATACCAAGATGCCCGAACGAACTAAGAATGTACCTAGTAAGCTTAGTGAGAATGCAGAGATAGCCAGCAATACTGTCCAAGCTTTGAATGTGCCACGCTTTTCGGTTACCGCTAGTGAGTGCATTAGAGCAGTCCCAGCCAACCAAGGCATGAATGAAGCGTTTTCTACTGGATCCCAGAACCACCAGCCACCCCAGCCAAGTTCGTAGTAAGCCCACCATGAACCTAGTGCGATACCTACCGTTAGGAATAACCAAGCTGCGATTGTCCAAGGACGCGACCAACGAGCCCATGCCGTATCAAGACGACCACTCATTAGAGAAGCGATTGCGAAAGAGAACGCAACAGAGAAACCTACATAACCCATGTAAAGCATTGGCGGGTGAATAATCAAACCCGGGTCTTGCAGTAGTGGGTTCAAGTCACGGCCATCTACAGGGAAGAAAGGTAATGTACGTAGGAAAGGGTTAGACGTTACGATAATGAACAGCAAGAAGCCGACAGTAATCAAACCCATGATAGCCAGTACGCGAGCCACAGACTCTTGAGGCATACCACGGCTAAACGTCGCTACTGCAACTGTCCAGCCCGCTTGGATAAGAACCCAAAGCAGTAATGAACCTTCGTGAGCGCCCCAAACCGCCGTAATTCGGTAGTACCAAGGCAGCTGGCTGTTCGAGTTACTTGCGACGTATTGAATCGTAAAATCATTGGTGTAGAACGCGTAGCACAAAATAACGAATGAAATAGCTAGGAATCCGAACATGCCCCACGACAACGGTCGTGCACTATTCATCAATAACGTGTTATTTCGAGAGGCTCCGTACAATGGGAGCACACTCAATAGCAATGCCAGCCCCAAAGACAGGATCATGGCAAAATGGCCGATTTCGGCTATCATTGAACACTTCCTTCTTTTTGTTCAGTTGTGTATTGCAAAGGCTCATGGGTTTTCTTCATGGCTTCGGCAACCTCTGAAGGCATATACTCTTCATCGTGCTTTGCCAACACCTCGAACGCTTCAATAGTCGTAGCATCTTTTAGAACACCCTGAGCAACAATCCCTTGACCTTCTCTAAAAAGATCAGGGAGGATACCATCGTATAGAATTGTTACTTTAGGGCCTACATCAGCTAAATCGAAGCTTACACGTAATGATTCATTATCACGGCTTACAGAGCCGACTACGACCATGCCTCCAATACGTAGACGTTGACCAACTTCAGGTTTTTTGCCGTCTTTGCCGTTGACCAACTCAGTTGGTGTGTAGAACAGATCCATGTTCTGGTTGAGTGCGTAAACCATCAATCCAACAGTCGCACTGATACCAAAAAAGATCGCTAAAACAATGCCCAGTCTCTTTTTGCGTCTAGGGTTCATAGAGTGTTCTCCATATTTTTTGCTGCATCGATACGAGCTTGACGATCAATCTTAGCTTGTACTTCATTTAGTAATTGCTTACCACGACGAATACTTGTTACGAGTAAAATGGTCATCGCGAGGAATGTGATTCCAAATGCACTCCATACATATGAGGCGTAGCCACCCATGGCAAGGAAATCACTCAAAGATTCAAAATACATAATTACCTACCCTACTACGCTTTTTCGGCCGCAAGCTTGCGAACCCATGGACGGTGACTTTCTTTGCTGATTATTTCGTTTCGGAAACGAATCATGGTCACAGCACCAAAGAAAAAGGCGAAGCCGAAAGTGTTAAGAAGAAGCGGCCATAGCATGTCACTTGAAATAGAAGGCTTGTCGAACTTGGTGATCGTGGCACCTTGGTGAAGTGTATTCCACCATTCAACAGAGAAGTGAATAATCGGTAGGTTAACCACACCCACGATAGCCAGAATACCCGCCGCTTTTGCCGCTGTTTTCTGATCATCAAAAGCGTGGTGCAATGCAATCACACCTAAATATAGGAACAGTAAAATAAGCTCCGAGGTTAAACGTGCGTCCCAAACCCACCAAGCACCCCACATTGGTTTCCCCCAAACCGCACCAGTCAAAAGAGCGATAAAAGTAAACACAGCACCAATAGGTGCCATTGCCAACGCCGCCATGTCAGATAACCTTACTTGCCATACCAAGCCAATAAAGGCCGCAATTGCCATAGACATATAAGCGCCCATAGACCAAATTGCTGACGGAACATGGATATAAATAATTCGGAAGCTATCACCTTGTTGGTAGTCGGAAGGCGCAAATGCTAGCCCCCATACCGTACCGGCGGATAGACACAATAACGCTAGGATAGAGAACCATGGCAGAAGTTTACCAGCAAGCTGATATGAGGTTTCTGCTTTGGCATAGGGATGGAGCCATTTCCACATGTTGTAATCTCACTCTTACTTCATATTGCTTACAGCTATCACAGCTATAATTATTATAATTTATTTGGTTTGGAGCTTCTTCCAGTCACTCTTTGAGTTTGAAAGTTTGAAATCGTTCACCTTGAATATACAAAGTGGTAGTGGTCTTTAGTTAACACTTACTCTCAGTGCGGCACTAATAGCAAAAGGAGTAAGCGTCATTGCCCCCATTAGCATTGCCCCTAGTACTGCTAATTGTCCGTTATACGCAATGCCCAGCGCTGCCGCATCAATCGCTGATGTAGCAAAGATTAGAATTGGGATATACAACGGCAAAATAAGCAAACTTAAAAGTACGCCCCCCTTTTGAAGCCCTACTGTTAAAGCGACCCCAATCGCACCAATAAAACTCAATACAGGAGTACCAACCAATAACGTTAAAACAACCGACAACCAAGTATCGAAATCCAAAGACAGCAGCACTGCCAATAACGGACTGATCAAAATTAATGGTAACCCGGTCAATAACCAGTGTGCTATGACCTTGGACAATACTACCAACTGCAACGGGATGGGCATCAGCATCATCTGCTCAAGGGCACCATCTTGAAAATCATCCCGAAAAAGGCGCTCTAAAGAGAGCAATGCAGAGAGTAAAGCAGCTACCCAAACAATCCCCGCCGCGATACGTGCAAGTAGGTTTGGCTCAGGACCAATACTCAAAGGGAAAAGAGTTATAACAATGATGAAGAACCACAGAGGGTTGAAGATATCCGCTTGACGTCGGAATGCGATAAGCAGTTCACGTCGGATAATCGTGGTCATTGAAGAGATCATATTATTCACCCAACTTTATTTTTCTTAGTTTCGGGCTATCAGCAAACATATCTTGGTGTGTGGTTAACAGCACAATGCCACCGTTGTCTGCATGCTGAGAAAATAGAGACTCCAGAACTTTTACGCCCTGCTTATCAATAGCAGTTAGAGGCTCATCGAGAATCCACAGCATTTGCTTACTCAGCCAAAGACGAGCCAATGCAACGCGGCGCTGTTGACCAGCCGACAGTTGCCCTGCTGGGACATCTTCCCTACCAGCAAGGCCAACTTGAGTCAGCGCATGGTAAAGCTCTTCCTTATTCATTCCACCGCTGTGAATCGTTTGATAAAAACTAAGGTTCTCATAGGCACTAAGCTCACGCTTCACGCCAGTTTGGTGTCCAAGAAAAAGCAAATTTTGGTGGTAAGCATCTCGACTCGTTTCGATAGACTCACCATCCCAAGAGATGGTGCCTTCATCACGATCACCTAAGCCAGTAATAATCCTAAGGAGCGTCGTTTTCCCGGTACCGTTACGACCTTCAACTTGAACCAGTTCACCTGGTTTCAATTGAAAAGACAACGATTCAAACAGAACCCTGTCGTCACGAATAGCAGTTAAATTTGAGACTTCTAGCATAGGTAAATTTAGTCGAGTAAAGAGAGGGCTATAGTAGCACACCAATATGGTGACAAAATAGGACTAGGCGTTTTCGATAGAACAAACTCCGTAAGAAACTGTTACCGCTGCATCACAATTTACACATTTTTATTTACCAGGCGGATACCCTCTTAGATACAAGTACTTATAAACATCGTTCTATAAATAAATACTAGGTATAAAAAAAGAAGCCGAAGCTTCTTTTTAAGAGGAGTGCGTGGTAAACATCAACAGTTAAATACGCAATGAGCGCTCAATTTAACGACGTCGGGGGCTATCTCTACGATCGCGAGAGTCTGCTGGTTTTTCATCAAACAATGTAGGATCGCTTCTTAAAGAAGGAATTTTTTCTTTACCTGCAAGCTTATTTTGCAGAGACATCATCAGCTCAGCTTCAGCTTTTGGTAATTCGCACTCTTCAATAAGTTCGTTGATCCCAGCGCCAAGCTGAACCATTTTCGTTGCACGTGTGTACAAACGTCCGTCGTTGTCCGCATGTTCCAACTCAACAATACGTTCATTCAAGTGCTTTATCAGGTCTTGCTGTTCTGTCACTTTCTGGCCCAAGCCAACCACAACAGAGCGAACTTCAAGTAACTGCTTACTCGATTTTTGAAGCTCCTTGTCCAAGTTACGAACTTGCAGACGTGATTGCTCGAGTTGTTTTTGAATCGCACGTTTTACTTTGCTAATCAAAAGCATGACAAATAACGTAAAAACCCCAACTCCAGAGAGAAGAGCAACAGGGGTTAAAGAAAGCGCTTCAAACATTACAGGTGAGCCATCTCATCCCATTCGTCTTCGCTTAGTAGCTTATTAAGATCTACTAAGATAAGCAGCTTGCCATCACGGTTGCTTACACCTTGGATAAACTTAGCACTTTCATCGGTACCAACACTTGGTGTCGTATCGATCTCAGAAGAACGTAAGTAAACCACTTCAGCAACGCTATCCACTAGAATACCAATCACTTGACGCTCAGATTCAATAACGATAATACGAGTGTTATCTGTGATTTCACCTTGCATCAAACCAAAGCGAGAACGAGTGTCGATCACGGTAACAACATTGCCACGTAGGTTGATAATACCTAAAACATAGTCTGGAGCACCTGGTACTGGGGCAATTTCGCTATAGCGTAGTACTTCACGAACCTGCATTACATTAATGCCGTAAGTTTCTTCTTCCAGCTGGAATGTTACCCATTGAAGTACTTCATCATTGGTTGGATCTTTTCTTACTTCAACTTCACTCATATGAGACATAGATAATCCTCTTGTCGTCGTTACCGACCACTATTATTAACTTGATGCGTTTATTGTACCAATCGTAGTACTAGCTCAATGCTTTTACATCTAGCCCTGCGTTTAACATGGCGACTAATGCTTCGACATGGATCAAAGCACACATTTTTTCTTTAACCATACCGGCGAGCCATGGACGTTTTCCTGCCATTTCTCGCCAACGTACTTTATCTGCGTTCAACAGCTCTGTGCCTTTAAGCTCGGTACTCGCAAGTCCCCATAAGCTATCTCCAAGCATCACTATATATTGATAGTTTTCTTTATATTCGTCACCCGATAGTTTCTCAGGCATCACCCATTTTGCGGTATCGACCACATCTAGCTGATTTTCACGGTTGGTTTGCAACCCTAGATACCAGGCTGGCTTACCAATAATGTGACTTAACTCTTCAAGGCGATGGATACCACCTAGCTCATCAAGCGGCACAGCGAAGGTCACACCATTAACTTCAAAATACAAGGCTTGGAAATCTTCCGTTCGAGCCGTGCTTTCCCACGAAGTAAACTTGTCAATACCTCCAGCTTGAGTTTCGAGTTCAACAACCGTCTCAATTTTAGGAGATTCAAGCTCAGTCTCTTCAGGCTTAATTGCTGGTTGTTCAGCTTCAACTTGTTGCTGTTCAATTTGCTGTGATACAACTTGAGGTTCGACAGCAATGGATAATTCAGGTTCTGGAAGGTTCCAATCTTGAATTTCTGGTTCTTCAAACAATTGAGCAGATGCCACCGCGACGTCAAACACCTGCATGTCTTCTTGCTGGGCGATTTTCTGAGTATTTTGATCCATCAATTCATCTAGATTCAGATCTTCTACTACATTAGTTGCCTCTAAACGACTCAGGAGTTTTTGAACATCCTCAAGATTCGGAACCTCAAACTCAGCCGCGCGTATTTCTGCATAGCTTGAATGATGGCTCGAAAGTTGTGGCTCTGGCTCTGGCTCTGGCTCTGGCTCTGGCTCTGGCTCTGGCTCTGGCTCT
>NZ_JBGOOM010000021.1:0-86250 GCF_041439575.1 Vibrio sp. 5S239
CAGGTGAATAGCTAGAACGTAGAACAAAGCTTTTAGACCACAAACGCTTTTCTGCTCCTTGCAAACTAACGCCCAATTAAGGGGTGAACAACGCTACCACCCAAACCTAAAGCATTGTGCCATAAACGCTAAATTTGAAGTAGAAGCAAAAATGCCAAGCGTTGAGAATCCCTCTTAAATTGCTTGTTATGTGCGATTTTTTAGAAAAGTATTAACCGCATCAACCATTAGTTGGGCATCTTTTAAATTGCGTGTACGTAATATATGCATAATCTGAGTTCCATCCTCTCGATAAAGCGTAACTACGTACCACTGTTTAAATTTTCTCGTCCAGTCTAATAATTTTACTTCAGCCACTTCATCATAGTAAACCCGCTCTGAAACTCTATGAGTTGTGCTGGAAGAGCTAGAAAAAACAATACCACTATCACCCACTACACTACCGACTCCACTTGTAGTAGATTTATATCCAAAATCCCAACCAAAATAATGTTCAGTAATGACAAAATAGTCTGGTTTCCACGCACGATGCTGAGTCATTATCATTCTATCAATTAGCATCGGAGCTTTCTCTATATCAATATCATTTGGCGTGTAAGCCATACGAGTTGTACCACACCCCACTAATACACTTAAAACAACCGATATAAATATAATACGCATCTATAACCCTATTAATTATTTTGAAGCTACAATTTTCATTAAAGCCAAAAGCTACACAAACAGCACATAACGCCCAATTAAGGGGTGAACAACGCCTCCGCCCAAACCTAAGGCATTGTGCCATAAACACTAAACTTGAAGTAGAAGCAAAAATGCCAAACGTTGTGAATCTCTCTTAAATTGCTTGTTATACGAATTTTTGGACACCTACAGAGTTTATTTGTGATGCATATAAAGAAGCCCCGTTATCGTCTGGAATTTCTGGAAAATCTAACCGAGGATGAGACACAAAGTCTACTGTGATCTGAGTTAGTTCGTCCCTTCCTACCTTTTTGTTTGGTAGCAATTTAGGCAGTGAAATATTGATCTCTTCTGGTACATTCCAAACAACCCAAAATGCTAAAGGGAAAAATTTCAAAACATCACCGACGACTGGATTTACACCCCATTTAAAACTACGACCAAAAGATTTTAAGACTTTAATGTCTCTAGATGGGTAGAACCAATAATAGATTTCTACATTATCTGGGAGTGGCGCATCTCCGTCCTTAAAATATTCGACTAAGTCACTGTATATTCCACTATGCGCTGTTGGCTCTGATAATGTTGAAATTGAATTCGCCGCGATAATATGACCAATAACCGAACGAGCTATTTTTTGTGGTTTAACAAAAAACGTCTTGTAACTAGGTAAGGCTAATTGATTGGATTGAATAGAATTAGATAGATCTTTTATTTCTCGGTATAGCTTGATTAACTCAGGATCGTAGCTAATACCTAAACGGTCATTGTTACATTTGTGGCAAGTAGAGCCAAATGTAAGACCTCCTTGAGAAACTACAGAGTGACGTTTATCTTTAGACCCAGTTTTACTCAAAGACTTTAGAACTACATTGCTAACATTACCGCAACCCGCAGGTGGAACATGTTCTCGAGTGAGTTTCCCATGCTCACGACATATAGCGCAGTACCCATGTTTAGGCCCTTTCGTTAAGATTCTTTCCGCTAATTTTTGTGCATGGTTCCCCATACTTACTCCCAATTCGTATAACGCTAAGCTAAGTAGTGAACAACGCAATACGAAGCCAACGCATAACACCTTAAACACTAAAATCAACGCATACTAAAAATGCCACGCGTTGCGAATCTGTCTTAAGCGCTTTGTTAGTTTGCCACCACGATGAAGCCAAAGTCTTAGCGCCAAGGTGCTGAATTAGCTATAAAACTAATGGCTTTGAACGCAAAAGTAAAACGGCAAGCTCAGAATTTAAACCCAACTAACAAAACGCACTTGGCTAAGAAGACTTTCATAGATGCCGACATCCACAAATGCAATGTTCAATGCTCACACTTAACTTTCAAAACCAAAGAAGCAGCGCGCAAGAACATTGAGAAGTGAACCTTACTAACACGAAAGAAATGAGTAACACGAAAGCCAATTAACCGAAAAACGGACTACGCGAGATGCCTATTTCGATGACAAATCTTTGGGAAATAACAGGTGTATAGCTAGAACGTAGAACAAAGCTTTTAGACTACAAACGCTTTTCTGCCCTTTGCAAACTAACGCCGCATTAAGGTGTGAACAACGCGACCACAGAACTTAACCTTACCACCGTAAACACTGAACTTAACGATGGAATGAAAAATGCCAAGCGTTGAGAATCACTCTTAAATGCTTTGTTATATGCGCTCTCGCCAAGTGGCATTAAGCATATTTTTATTAGACTCATAAATATCACTAGGTATTGGTGATGTTGTCGAGATAACATTGTGGTAGCTTGAAAATATATTTAGCAATTCCTTTTCATCTATTGTGTTTAGACGAGATATTTTGTGGTCAAGCTCAGTCATTTGTTTTGATGACGTCTTGAATTTAAACATAGTTTCAACAAACTCGTAAACAACACCAAAAGATAACACTGTAAAAATAAGTCTAATCAACGTGTAATCTTGGTCAAGTTCAATACTGGGTATTAAAACTAGTGCTAAGATTGAAATTACCGCCACCATGAATATTATCTTATTCTTTGCATCTTTATATGCAAAGTCATATAAATGCCCATTCCAAAATGCATTTTCTTGAATCATCTTTAATAGCTTTTGATTGGACTCTGTTTCATCATTAGTAAACGCTGTGCTTTCGTCCTGCTCGTTATTATCAATTCTTGTTTGAACTTTAGAATTTACACCAGTTCCTGCTGCTACTTTTAATCTAGAAATTTCATGAAAATCGATGTTATCTTGCCCAAAGGTTTTAGAAAGCATCGAAATCCTCTGAATTTCACTAGCCAGCGCACGAGTTTTCTTTATCGTCCAGTCCATGAACAATGAACCGATGTGAAAAAGCAAAGCGATTGCGCTTAACCAATAAAGTATCTCTTTTGAAAAGTATAGTGATGCACTCAAGCAAGCTAACACTATTAACATGACTCGTTTACGGTAATAATCTAAGCTTGCAGCCTTTGTATGCAAAGTTGAATAAAAATAATCAAGCTCTATCAATTTCTTCACCAATGTTAATTATTATCAATAAGCATATAACAGCTATTAGACAGAAAAATTCGGCACTTAAATACAGAATTATTCTGTCTAGCATCTTAATGATGTAAACGATACCCCGTTTTTATGAAAACTAACAGTAACTTAATCACTACAGCTCTCTACCTACATCCCAAAGTACAGATTTTTTCTATATAGCATGAATTGATGTGCCAAACTGGAGAACATGTATGTATAACCAGTTAAAGTTTAATGAAAAAATCACCATTTCTATCATATATACAAGAATATATGCTTGGGCGGCACTATGCCCTTCGTACAACGGAAGCATACATTTATTGGATTCACCAATACATTCTTTATCATGACAAAAAGCACCCAAAGCGTTTGACTTCCCGGCATGTAGAGGATTTCCTAACACATCTGGTTGTTGACAAAAAATCAGCAAAGAAAACACAAAGTCTGGCCCTCAATTCACTAGTATTTTTATACAAAGAAATCATTCAAAAACCCATAGATCTTGATATGCAGTTTCGACGTTCAGATAAGTCCAGAAAATTGCCCACGATTATGACTCCGGAAGAAATTGGAAGGTTATTCAGTCACTGCTCACCTAACTACAAATTGGCTTACCAATTAATGTATGGGTCAGGCTTACGTTTAATGGAATGCGTGCGTTTACGCATACAAGATATCGACTATGAATATAAATCCGTACGTGTATGGCAAGGGAAAGGAGGCAAAAACCGCATAGTTACAATAGCACCAGAGCTTTTCCCCGCAATCAAACATCAACAACAGATATCTACGAGTTATTATCAACAAGATGTGAATGACGAAGCTTTTTCTGGTGTATACCTTCCTGAGGCTTTAGCTAGAAAATATCCAAATGCAGAAACGAGTTTAAACTGGCAATTTCTCTTTCCTTCTAACCGTTTGTCGTCAGATTTACAAACAGGCGAGGTACGTAGACATCATATTCACCCAACAGCGCTGCAAAAGCACATTAAAGTAGCTAGCCAAAAAGCCAGCATTGAGAAAAATATCTCATGCCATACTTTAAGACACTCATTCGCTACGCACCTTCTTCAAAGCGGGGCGGATATCAGAACCGTTCAAGAACAACTTGGGCACACCGATTTGAAGACAACGCAAATCTATACTCACATCATTGATAGAGGAGCTAATGGTGTTGTTAGTCCACTATCTAGAATATTCGTAAAATAACGATAAATGGAATTCTGAAATGACTTTGTAATCACGAAACAGGGCACTTGCTCTTGGGGCTGAAGCCTCTCGTCATTCTCAAAACTCAATAACAATTTATGTTTGTGTTTTACTCTGCAGCAATGGCTGCGTATTACCTCTTATTGTTGCGTCACCATTACCAATGACAGCTTTCGTGACGCTTACAACTCCCAATATATTCAATAACTAGATACCTCACAAACACACAATTAAATAGTAGGCTGCGGACTTACTACTCTCTACTTCTTGCTTTCGAAAAGAGATATTTCACAATTTTCATCAATAACAACGTTCGCAAAAATAACATATGCATCAAAGACACACATACCCATCAATATGAACCAAACTGCATTGTGAACTGTTTTTATAAAAAAGCAGGAGTAAAGAATGATTAACAAGGATAGAGATTCAAAAATCAACAACAGTCTTCAACAGAAAGCTGGCGCAAAAGTAGAGCAAGATGTCGCGTTTTACTTACACAGGGAGCTTGGTGATGCAAATGACGCTCTAATCGGTCGAACTTCTATACCTAAAGATATATCGAAGAAGCTAATTAAAGCCGAATCTATTGGTAACAGCATTAAGAGCATCATCAAAACGCACCGCGTAGGTTCAATACTAAATCCGAATCCTACGCTTAAGCATGATGAACTGGACCGCCGGACCGCCTGGCTCACTTTCTAAACGAACAACATGTGTCTACTTCTTCTTCCGCTCCCAAAGTACATCAGCCAAAGTCAGTAAGAAAAAAAACACGTACTCCATTGCATGCTCTTGTGGTGAATAATGACACGAGTAACACCACCATCCACCTATTGAGCAATTGATTTCATAACATAAAACCTGTACGCTCACAATATGCACACGGTTACCCAATGGAGATCACAATGAACGAACTACTGACATGCGCTATGGAACAGAAACAACGAACAACTGTGACGAGTTTATTCGCAAGAAATGGATTTAAGATAGCTTCTACTGACTTTGATGATGTGACTTTCGAACGAGAGAGTGTGTTGGTCAATATTCGTTTTGATGCGTCGTCAAACGTTGAATCGATTTCGATTCTAAACAACTAACAAGAACACACAGGTCGCTAAAATGATTGAATTGCCAGCATTCGAGTCACTTTAGCGTCTTTGGCAACCGTCACTATTAAATTTCTTATAGAATTAAAATTTTTGCTATCTGAATAAAGCACAACGTTTCACAAATAATAAAAGATAAGAATGTGCATCGAAAAAAGATAAAGTGATTTTTATCTCTGTTCGACACACTTTTCAATTACTGAGTAGAGTCGATCGTTGAAGGAATTGAAGACAGAGGACCAAAATATCCTTCTGCATTTATAATAGTCTCAACCATCCCTAGCCTTGGATCCTCTTCAAGCTTTTTCAATATGTAGTTGTTTTCGGAATCTCTCGATATTTTCAGAACAATGAGCGACTGGTGAGACTTAAGAAATACACTCAGATTGTTCACATCTCCTTCAACAACCTTATTTTGCCGTACGTTAAACAAATACAGCGTATCGAACAACCCTCCGTAATAGCCCGTACTTACAACATGAGTACCATCAAGATATTTGGCTTGAAGCTTAAAACGACCATGAGAGCCTATCATTTTTACTTTGCGATCTGAGAACTCAGAAGCCAAAATAAAGTCACTGAACAAAGCATTAGCCCATGGCAAAGCAAGAGGGAGTGTCAGAATCAATACAATCACTAGCTTTTTATTTATTTGAATTAGTCCCATACTTTCAACCGCCCTTGAACAATAACACGGTCAAATTTTCTGTGATTTGTATCTTTTTGCAATCTACCAATCATGACATCACCTTTTTGCTGAACAGTAACATGAGTCATACCTCTAAAATAATTATCGAGATCAGAAGCAATAACTTTCTTGGCAAATTCAGGATCCAGGCCGGATACATAGTCTCCGGTTAAAGAGAAGAAATATAATGAATCCCCCAGTGACGCATAAATTCCCCGATGTACCCGATACACCTCGCCTTCATAACTGTGAATGGTTTTGTATAAACCAGACTTCGCATTCAGCAAAATTTCATGCTCATCGTTTTCAAATTTGGCGTAGCCAGAAAAGTATGTACCTAAAGACAAAAACCATGGCACCAAAAACAACACCACAATAAAAAGCCCAATTCGTAGAGTGAGGGATTTAAGGCTAACCACCAGCACCTCCCCCAAAACATTCAAAGCATTCGAAAGCTTCACGATAGACAAAGTAGAAAGTGATCAATCCAACAAACAATGCGATGGTGATCTCCCATACTACAGGCTTCTTACTCCAACGACGAAATACGTTAGATGTTGCAGACGGTTCTTCTGGAATAGAATTAAGAGACGTACCGGTATAGTTTTCATCAGCTTGTACAGTCGACGCTTGAGTCAATTCTTTTTCATAATCTAACTCGTTAGCCTTAGCGACATTGTCATTATTGCCGACAGACTCATCTTGAACAATCTCGATGTTCATCGCATTGATGAATACATACCCTTCTCCGGGCAAGTTGTTCACTTCAAACCCTAGATCCAAGCTGTCTAGCTTTTTTCGTAACTTCATAATGGCGACGGCCAAAGAGTTCTCACCAACGACTCTTCCTGGCCAACCTTTCTCAATCAGAACCTGCTTATCAATCACTTCTCCGTGTGACTCACCAAAAGCCAACAGCAAATTATATTCACTTCGATTCAACTCTAAGGGCTGATTTTCTTGCCCCGAGTCGCTGTTTATCAAAGTTATGGTTCTTCTTACTGTGTCTATAGAAAGTTTTTTAAACATTCTTTTCCCTGCATTCACACTACCTAATAAAAGTAGCCTAAAAATATATAAAACAATAATCATCAGACATTTACATGTAGATAATCTAAAAAATTAAACGTTATTAACTGGATGTAAAGCACTATTAACGGGCTTTTATTTCCAATTCATACGCCGTTGAAGTCAAATCAATCACCTAGAAAGTGTGCGGGAAATATCGATTCCAATACACCTTTTATTTTTATACATACATTTTTAAATAATAGGCAAGAAATATGAAACTTAATAACTTTTTCGTGATGGGCGCAACAGCATTGGCAATGACTTCTGGTTCGGTATATGCAGCCGATGAAGCGCTAGCCGATGCAATTTGGAGTGGTGTGATTGGCGGCTCGGTACCTAGCTCGAACCTTATCATTACAGGTGAGGCTGGTGGTGACATTCAACGAGGCAGTTTGTACGTAAACACTGATGGTACTTTCACTTCTTCTAAAGTGATTCTGGAAGCTCGTGACTATACACCAGCAGACCAAACTATCGGTGACCGTCAGCCATTAGCAACTTGGACTTACGTAACTTCTCAAGTACTGGTCGGCAACCAAGTAACTCAAGACGCATCCGTTGAGCTTTACAACGACCAGACACAACTAATTCAAGGCGAAATCGGCTCAGTAACTGGCGGTTATGTGCAACTGAGCGTTAGAAACTCTTCAGAAGTATCAGACGTGCCTGTAGAAGGTGAAGCTCAAGTTATCGTACAAATGGCTGCTAGCTACGTAGCAGCGCTTTAAGGAGCTTGGGGAAAACTGTGAATTACTTAACTCACACACTTCTCGCTTTGTTAACTGCAGGCGCGATGAGTCTTTATGCCAATGCAGAAACTCATACGTTCCAGTTAACGAGCGAAATCGATAAGAAGCACTTTTTCTCTTATCAAATTACAGAAGTCGCGTTTTCCCCTTCTTCTCTATCGCTAAGGGTCGATCCAAAAACCGACACTTTTCGTGATGCTACAACACAGTTATTGGTCGAGACCGATATTCCAAGTTCTGATCAGTCGACTCGGTTCCAGTTGTTCATGACCGGCAATACAGCTCAATGTTTCGATATTCATAAACAGGCACTAACAACGCCTGAAGATCTTGTTGATGTCACTGTCGCTGAACAGCCCTTAACCTCATTAACCCCTGTTCTGATGGATTTCAACACCACATCAAACGACCTAAAGAGTGGCGAATACGACGTCATATTATCCTTTGGGGCTTTACCGACAGGCTCAAACCTGTGCCAAGGCCAGTTATCTGTTTTAGCGGAGCTTACATTATGAAAAATAGCACGTTGATTACAACAGCGATCTTAAGTTCATGGACCTTGTCACATCTGGTTTCTGCGAATGGAGACACTTCAATCCCAGCTGGATTTGAAGATTTTTACTCGCAACAGGAGCGCGATGTCGAGTTAAAAAACATTGATGGTCGTTACATGACGATTCCTATGTCTGTAACTTACGATTCAGTGCAATTCAGTAATCCTGAAGATGCAACTGCAGTTGCAAAGAAACTGATGTCATCAGGACTAAATGAGCGCTCAGCAAAGCAAATAGTTGCTGGGTTTACTCGCGGTCAGTCGAATACTGTTGACTGCCAGGGCGACCTGAACTTATGCAGCCTTACTCCTAAAACGTATGACACTTTTTATGATTATCACTCAAACAAGCTCTACCTATACGTAAACAAAGAGCTGCTTGAGGAGAACAAACCGAAAGCACTCAAGAAGCATTACGCGTCGACTTACAACGCAAACCCAGGCTTGATCAACAACGCGAGCTTATACACATCAAGCGACTTTACCGACGACTTGAATGTGAACTTAAGTGACCAATTTATTTTAGGATTGCCTTATGGCTCGGTTCACGTAGATACCTACCTGAGCAACCAAGAAGATGCGTCTGAGCTTAATTACGGCTATTACAACCTTGAATACCAAAACCTGCGTTTAACAACAGGCTATCATCAAGATCGTTTGGCGCTTAACAGTACCTCTTTCTTGCTCAACAGTACTCAATACCATGATGTAAACATCAACTTGTCTTCGAGCAAAAACTTAAGCCGTACCGCTAAAAATGAAGAGCAGTCACTGTACTTCTACGCACAGACCCAAGGTGTATTAAAAATATTTCGCGATGACCAAATCATCGTGCAGCAGTCTGTACAAGAAGGTCAAGGAAGCATCAGCTACTCAGAACTCCCAGATGGCGTGTATGACGTAACTGTTGAGATATCTGCGGGTACGCAAGTGGTTTCTTCTGAATCGGTACGAATTTACAACGCCAATACAGACACATTGAATACTGGTGAATTCGATTACTCGGTTGCCGCGGGCCAATTCCAAGACAACGACACTGTTCAGAGTGACGAAGACCAACCATCAGGAGTGTCTTTAACTAATGAATTCGAAGGCGTGGCATTCCTTCAAGGTGGATTGGCATACAAATGGTCTGATACACAAACGGTGGCGATTGGCAGCACATTAACCAACAAACATGCGATGGGTCAGTTAGGTTTTAAAGGCTACCTACCCTTCGATAGCCGCTATGAAATATTCCTTTCTAACATCGACAATGAAGCTTGGTATGTATCTGGATATTGGAACCTTGGCAGCTTGGGCTTTACCTATGAGCGCCTGAATAACCCAGACCAAAACCAATTTGCTGAACACTTATATGGCACGAGTAACAAAGAACAACTCGGTATTTCCACCAGCTACACCATTGGTGACACGGTTCGTGGGTATAGCTCAGTGAATTACATCGAACAGAGCAACTTGTACAACAGTTCACTCCGTAATTGGTCGTTTTCATCAGGCTTGAGTGCGCCGTTTATTGTCGATTCAACGCTTGATCTGAATGTCACTCTTAATAATGAGCAACTGACATCAAATTGGGAAGACGGTGAGTTATCAATATCTCTGAATTGGTCGGTACCTCTGTCTTCAAAACTGACAGGAAACACAGGTGTCACGATCACAGAGAATGGTTTCAGCCAATATACCAACAGCTTAGA
This sequence comes from Vibrio sp. 5S239, assembly GCF_041439575.1. NCBI lineage: Bacteria > Pseudomonadati > Pseudomonadota > Gammaproteobacteria > Vibrionales > Vibrionaceae > Vibrio > Vibrio sp. 5S239. Next base: position 10,260 of record NZ_JBGOOM010000021.1, read on the forward strand.
AACGCACGATTTGATTAAAGACCAAGATACAGACTTACGACTGACGGCTAGTAATAGCTATTACGTTAATTCAGCGAATGCAGCGGTGACCAATTTGACAGCGTACGCGGCAAAACGTGATGAATACTACCAAGCCGATGGTTTTGTCTACGCCGCGAACAACGGCGAAAAAGCGTTAAACGCTACATTACGTAGCACCCAAATTATTGGCGGTGAGAGCATGAGTTTCACTACCGCACAAAGTGATGCTTATGTGGTGGTCGATACCAAAAATAACATCCGTTTTGATACCGACGAGAAAAAGACAAAAGGCTTAGTGGTTGTACGTGCCGATGATCAGGTGATGAACAAACAGTACATCTACAACGACCGAGCGGTCATTACGCTAGACGACTACCAAGCTGCAACGATAGAGCTTGATGTAGAAAGTGTCGCTTTACACAACACTGGCGAACAATCAGTGACGGGATACACACACCCTGGCTCGGTCATTGAGTTGAACTCAAACGTGAGCCGTGTGATCAGCTTTGTTAGTAAATTCAAGGACATTTTCGGCAACGATGTACACAACATTGAATGTGAAGGCCCGGCATGTTTGAACGTATCAAGCATTACGACTGGCATTCACAAAATCGATGTTCAAGAAGGACAACAGTTCGCTCTAACCAGTAACGGCCAACAATGTTACTTGCCGTCTGTCGATGATGCGAAACAACTGAACTTTGGGACTAACTTCTGCCAACCAAACTTGAATCCAATGGAATCAATGATGCTGGTGAGTAACAACGAAGAAATTAACGTGATGTACATCGGTGAATTCGATGACATCAACACACTGAACGAACAATTGCATGCACTGACTGACAGCGGGCTGGAGTTTATTACCACTCGTCTAGGTCATACTTCTTTTGTCTACCTGACTGTAAATAAGGAACTTCAACTCAGTCATCAACAACGTCAACACTTAGAAAATGTTGCTCGCTACGCCAATTCGGAATCGCTACGAGAGCACAACTTTGTACTTAACCGACCTGAAGGTAACTGATTATGAAAAAGCTTCCTATTTTACTGACGACAGTTCTTGCAACCTCTGTTAATGCGAATGCAATGAACGTCGATACCATGTTATTGGTTGGGGACGAATACGGAAACGGCGTATTTACCCTAACCAATCGCAAAGAAATCACGGAATTTATTAATTCCAATATTACTCAACTAATTGTCGAAGACGGTAAAATCACACGCATACCTTACTCTGAAAGCAATTTTGAAGATTGGCACGTAACACTTACTCACAACAAAACAATTTTAGAACCGAATCGCCAAAAACAAATCGGTGTTCGATCTTTATGTGGCAACAAATGCGATTTCACCGAAGACCAGTACTATCTCGTGAGCTTCGAGCCCTCTCCATACGATCCAGAAGGCAAGCTTAAATCGGCAGTAACCATTAACTTTGGCTACCGTCCTTTATTCGTGATTCCGGCACAAACTCAAGATATTGATTACTCAATGTCTTTAGACAAAGGCGAACTGTACATCAACAATACGGGCAACAGCTTCGTGCGCGCCTATGTTGATCAGTGTACCGATGAAGTAACAGAAGATTGCGAAGCGACGATCATGTCACTTGCTGGCCGTGAGCGTAGCTACCCTTTGCCGGAAAACATTAATCCCTCGAACTTAAAAGTTACGGTCGTTAATCACGATGAAAGTTACCGTCAAGATGTCACTCTGAGTGAGAGTAAGTAATGAAACGACTCGTTTTATTGTCGCTATTATTCGCGGCTATGCCTAACTACGCTGCCACTCTCAATATCAATATTAAGGGGCAACAAGTGCGTTTTGAAAACGCCATCATTCTCGGTGCGGACCAATACACCCTGAGTGATTGGTCTATCGTAAATGGCCTCACCACAACGAGTCAGTTTTTGCCTAGTGCATTTGTTACAGACAAGCCAGACACCATGACATTAACCAGCAACGCAGGTCAAAGTGTGGAAGCGGCGATTGCGGTTAATGGATTGCAATACAACACAGCATCTAACCCATACACACGCGGTGATAATAAATTTGTAACGCCTACATGTAGCCAGTCTCAGTTATCGGGGAATATTGTAACGCTCGGTGACAGCGATACCCAAAACTGCAGTGCCAATTTTTCACTTGAGTATTCGCAATCAGTCACACCGTTTTATTTTTATCGCCCGACGTTCAACATAGATACAACGTCGCTATTGAACTCGCTTCAAGGTCAGGCAAAAGGTGTGTATACGGCAACAATTCCAGCTGACATCAAATATTACTATCGTTCGGCAGGAGGGGCGTTAACTTACCGTATTCTACCCGACGTTTTTACTGTGAATATCGATTACACACCTAATAGCTTAGAGAGTATTGACGTTAGCGGTGATGGTGTAATGAGCCCAGTATATGACACAACCAATCACACTGTTTCAGCTCAAACCACATTCAATATCACGGCAATTGGCCAGTTCAGTACTGGCTTGTCGATGACATTATTAACCAATGAGTTTGAACTTACTTCGGCGTCAGGCAACACATCCATCCCCTACTCTATTCAGTGCAATGAAGCGAATTGTGAAGATAAAGACTGGGTTAAGAATGGCGTCAATCAACTCGACAATAACCAGACCAGCTATGTGATTCAATCACCAAGCTCAGTGATCAATTTCGATCTCAATGTGAATTACCAAAATATTCCTTCGACAGATGTGGAGACTGGTACTTATTCAGGAAGTTTCACCGTCATGTTTGAGGAACTGTACTAATGAAAATATTGTTTAATCATACGCTAATGGCCAAAAGCTTTATTGCGGGTGCATTAGTACTGCCGAGCTTATGTTTAGCTGATGCATCACCATTTTATATTGGCATTGATGTGACCAACGCAGGGAAAACTAACTCTGAAGTGTCTGATGCTGCATTTGGTGGTCAAATTCTTTTAGGTTACGACCTAACAAAAACATGGTCAGTCGAGGCCAGTACTGGTTATTACGGGCACATCAAAACCATGAAAGAACCGGATCTCCCTTATTCAGAAGTTGAGGAACAAAGATTCAACAGCATTGATATTTCGTTACTCGGCACGATCCCACTATCTCGCCACTACAACCTTTATGCTGGTATGGGCTCACTATGGGAAAGCGATACATGGTCTCCCATCAGTCAACTTGGCGTGGAGTATGAGTTCAACGATCAACTTACTATGAAATTTGGCTATAAATTCATTTTTAGCGCTGACTCTGAAAAAGATCTACAAATTCTCACCTTGGGCGTGCGCTATCACTTCCCGGCGCAAAACGTTACTGAAGCGGAGCCATTGGTCTACGACGATATTTCAGTCTCGTCAACCTCTGAAATGGCGGTATACGAGCCCAAAGCAGAACTACAGACCTGTCAGCCAATTCGCTACATCGTAAAACAAGATGATTGGCTAATCAAAATTGCTCACAGTCATCAAATTAGTTTCAAGGGACTAGAGCAACTAAATCGCAAATTTGCTGACCTCAAAGACATCAACTTGATCTATGCCGGTGATGTTGTGTTGATTCCAAACAAACGTTGTGAATAAGCCATGCTGTTGTATCTAAACTCTAAACGAGACGCGCTAGAGCTTTATGCTGGAGAACCATTGGTTCTCCAGCATTCAGTGTCCCTCAGTAACATTGAATTTAATGTTCTCCGTGTTCTTTACGAAAATAATTTCGAGTCGTGCACTCGCCAACAGTTAAAGCAAGCGGGATGGCCAGGTCGGGAGGTTGGACCAAACTCCCTCAATGTCTGCATCATGCATCTGAGAAAAAAGCTGAATTCTCTCATTGATGATTCAGAAATAAAGGTAGTGCCTTCTCATGGATATAAGTTATATGTGCCAGATCATATTAGTTTAGTGCCCGATAAAAAGATTGATGAGATTAATCTTGCAAATCGTTCTGCCATTTTACCTGGTTCAAATACAAAGAGAACGTTGAATAAAAGGAACACAGAGAAGTTAAATGAAACTAAAGTAAAAGTTCAAAACGTTTCGATACGTTGGGGAGACGTCATTTTAAGTATTTTGATTTGGGTTTATACCTTTGCACTTTACCACTCTATTTATCACTGAATGAGATATACATGAACTTTAAACGACTCATCATCATTGTCGTGACTATGTTAGCAATACCATACCTCAATGCTACAGGTGGTCAATTTTCTATTTATGCCCATACCTATGAGAAAAATATAGAAACACACTTGCAATTCACTCATGGATTTTACTTTTCTGTACAGTTTTTGCCAAATGAAGTAGTTAGGAATGGATATGGTATCTACGGAGTGTTCAACGACACCGTTTTTATGCTGTCTTTGCATAAAAGCTACAAGTTTCTTAATAAAGATATTGACGACAGCGAAGTGTTAAAAGCCGATTCTATACAACACTTGTCCCGTATCAATATCGCTCAATTTAGTTCAGACCAACACACTATTTATATGCGGAAACGTTTAGACCATGAAAAGATCGAAAATATTCAATTTAAAGGCAAGCTGGGTTTCTGGTAAATTTTCAGTATGGCAATTCTCTTCCATCATTTGTTTTATGATTATTTTTAGCCCGTGGGTTCGTTTATTCGGTTCCGAATTTACAATGGAAAGTCAATTATCAAACCCAAAACGATCTCTTATTTTATATGTCAATAACGGGTTGTTTACCTTCGTAACGACACTTTCGGACGGGACAACGCGGAAGAGCTCAGGAATAGTAGGCTTCACCAATAATTCTTTCTATTTTCTCACCTTGGAATCGATATACCTTCATGTAGGCGAACACCTAACTCCAGACCTACGCCGCGACTTTATTAACGTAAATAATCATTTTTTTGATGCGAGGTTAAGGTATCTAACAAATAATACAGTTCAGGTCACCTACGATGAAGAGCTAAAAGTCGAGGGAGTACAGACTCAAACAGCTAAAATAAAAGGCAGTTACCCAAAGATACATTGATTGTTTCACATTGAGCTCATGCAACAAAAAGCCCCAACGTATGGGCTTTTTGCGTTTTATTGTAAAGGCAACTATTCGTTATTCTTCGGTGAACTCTACTCGCTCTCGCTGCTCACCGCCTCTTTTTCACTGCGGCAAGAGCCTGCTGTTCTGCGGTAATATCAGACTCTTTAAACACAATGAACGCGCGGCGGTTTAATGCATCGGCTTTTTCAGAGCGTTCATTAATCGCAGGCTGCAACTTACCAAATGACTTCACTTCCCAGATGAACTGCTTAGGGTCAAGTTTGGTTTTGAGGTATTCAACCACCGTTTCTGCGCGGCGCTCAGCCAGCTTTTCATTGTAAGAAAGTGAACCCGCTTGGTCGGTGTGCCCTGCCACCATAATACTACCTTGCAGGCCGCTCAACTTCGTTGTGAAGTCATCTAACTGAGTGAGATCTTCTTGCTTGAGTACTGACTTATCGAAATCGAAGTGTGGCGTCATTGCCATGTACACCTTACGTTCTGGTTTTGGTGGCTCACAGAAAGGCATCTCTTCGTACTTCTGAGCTTCTTCAAACACAATAAATGCACGGCGATTCTCCGCTCGGTCTTTATCTGTCTTACCAAGCAGAAGGGGTTGAGTCTCACCAAGGTGTTTCACTTCCCAGTCATATTGCGTTGGGTCTAGTTGCCCTTTCAAATAATCTGCGACCGATTTAGCACGGCGTTGTGAAAGACGTTCGTTGTATTCCAGAGAACCTTTGTAATCAGTATGGCCGACAATCGTGATACGCCCTTTGAGGCCTCTGATCTCTTTAACAAAGGTATCCAAGTTGATCTTGTCGAGGTCGCGTAATTGATATTTATCAAACGCAAAATGTTCTGCGATGGCGATGTGCACCTCACGCTCTGGCGCCAAACACTCGCTGATTAAAAACTTAGACACGTCTATGCCAGCAAACTTGTCTCGGTTCTCCTGACTCACGTACGTATCAGTTGCACAGCCGGACAGCAGCAAAGTACTCATCACTGCGCTAACTAGGAAAATAATTGTTTTCATCTTACTTTTAGTTCTCAACTTTCAACTCTTAACTTTCAAGCCACTTTTGGGCTAGCTTAAATCTTACCGACTAAGTTAATGAACACACCGGATGCGTCGTAATCGTCATCATTGGTTAAGTCACTATCAAACGCAGAGAAGTTATAACCAATCCCCATTTTAAAGTTCTCGCCAATGTGCTTGTTCACCGAAACTAACGCACCGTGTTCTAGCTCATCGTTGAGAGTGTCTGTTTTCCAGTGGTATTCACCCGTCACATCCCACTCTTTCATCACGCGGTAAGAAGCGCTAAGTCCATATAAGTCGATATCGCTTTTAACCAGCTCATTCGAACCAGATGCTCGTTCAAAAGCTTGCTGTTTGTCTTTATGCGCGTACTTAGTACCGACGTCCCAGTGTTGGTCGATCGAATAGATCGCTTCAACTTCAATGATCTGACTGGTTTCGTCTTGATAATCCACATCGCGATCCAGTTGATCGAAATCTGCAATATACGTGTAGCGACTCAGTAAATTGAGTCGGTCGTTGTAGATCGGGCGATAAGCTAAGCCACCGGTGGCTTCAGTAAATTGCGCCATGGTTTCGCCCGTAGTCTCGCTTTCGGTAATGGAGTAGTTGTACTTGCCAAATAGCGTGTACTCTTCCGTTAAGTGGTGCGTGTAACGGTTGGTCGTCACGATTTGTTGAAGTTCTCGCTGAGCAATGTCTGGGTCGTCTTCACTCTTATCCACTCGATATTCAAATTTGTGGCTTAGGGTGATGTCATGTAGGTCAATTGAAGCATTGAAGCTTATGGACTCACGCTCCGTGGTGATGTTCTGGTCATCTTCAATTTCACCAAGCTGATAACCAATCCCCATCTCGACATCTTCCGTCACATCGTAGCCAAAGCCGTACGAGTCGATACGGCCGTGGCCATCATTTTCATCAACAAACTGGTTCTCTTGGTAAAAATCGACACTGCTGGTGAGGTCTGCACGCTGACCAACAATCACGTTGTTTTGGCCTTCGTAGTTATCATCTACATAAGTTACGTAGGTTGAGTGGTCATCGGATACATCGTAAGTCACGGTGGCTTCAGCGACTTGGCCTCGGTCGCCATCGGTGTATTCGCCGCCAAGAGACAAGTCTTCCAACACTTGGAATTCAGCACCAATCGATGCGCTGTCGTTTTCGTCATAGTCATCCGACTGATCGACGGTCTTTTGCCCTTTGACATAAACGCTGTTCTCGCTGTCCCACATGTATTCCAAACGCACACCCGCTAAGGTCGCATCGCTGTGCTCGTCGTTTTGGTTAAGCTCTTCAGTTTGTTGCCCTGCCGCCGAAACCTTAATGTGCTCGGTGATTTTAACTTGAGTCTCAATCTCAATGGTTTCAGTATCTGTTTCTAGATTACCATCGACATCGCGCTCTTCATTGGTCGAGAAGCGAGACAGAACCGCCAAGCGATCAGTGGCTTGTAAACGAAGTTCAGCACCGTATGCCTCTTGCTCTAAATCATCGCTGCTGCTCGCGTAGCTGTATCCTGCGTCTTTGTCTCGGTACCAAAGTTTCAGGTCATTACCAACGGCACCAAAGATGGTTGGCGCAAGGTCATAAAGGCTGGTCACTGCGGTGATTTGGACACTATCACCCTCGCGGTCTTCCAACGTGTCGCTGATTGGCGTAAAGGTTAAACCACCATCGGTAGAGACGAAATTCGACTCGGTTTGCCTACCTTCACTATGCGCAAACTCAGCCTTAATGTAGGTCCCTTCAGTGGCACGTAGCGTTAAGTCCGTGCCATAAGACTCGTAATCTTGATTGTCTTTCTCTTGGGTCGCGTACGTCACGCCTACGCCAATGTAGTCGTTGATCCAACCTTTGGCACGACCACCGTAAGACATCGCGTCCAATGAGTCTGAACCTTGTGGGACGTACTCATAGTCGACAACCAGAAAGTTTTCGTAGTCGTCTCCGTTTTCAATCACGCTACCAAAGCTATCGGATAGGATGTTGTCGAGCGGCTTAGTCAGAATGATTCGACCTTGGTACGGGTCAAAGTCATAGTCGACGCCCGGCTCAAGTGGGATTTCATTCTGCACTAGGCCAGATTCATCTTTTACTTTTACATAAACCTTGTCGCTTCCTGGTACCGCTTCACCATGACGAAGGAAGTACAGAGAACCGCCTGTGCCCAAGAACTCATCGTGTGCATACAACGAATCTGCTTCTGCGGTAAAACCGACCACGTTCAGACGATCTTCACCGTATTGTGTCGTATCGCGAGTACGATAATCCGCTTTGAAGCCATAGAGGCTACGGTTGTAATCGTTGTTCTCGGTGCCTGTTAAACCCGTGTTGTAGTTACCCCACAAGTATTGAGACTTATCGTATTCCACATTGAGGTAAACCTTGCCCTTGGTATTGACCACTTTTTCGATGTTTGAGCTATCGCCATAGTTGCCGTAATACAGCTCATCGTCGTCTTCGAGGATATCGAACACATCCGAATCGTCCGAAGCGAACGGATGTTTGAACATGTCTTTGATTTCACTTTCTCGCGTATCAAAGTGAGTCGTTACACGAAGTTTGTCGCCAAATTTACCCTGACCAAAGTACGCTAAACGACCTTGGTTATAGATGTCATCTTGGTACTGGTCATCGACACTTAATGCATCGCTATTACCAGACACATTGTTCTTACCAACATAAAGATCAGCCAAGCCGGTTTGTGCGTAGTAAGTATCTGGAATACGAACGTACAGCTTGTAACGACGTTCATCACCGTTATCAAACACAACCTTGGTTGGGAAAATGTAGGAGTCTGTTGGTAGGTATTGCTCGGCGTATAAGTTGCCATCTTCGACATCAAATTCATCTTCACCGATGATGACTTTATCAACGCCCTTTAAGCCAGTACCGATGAATTTCGCTAAGCCCGCATTGGTCGGGATGTTGTGACGCATCAACTTAGCTTGGCCGTAGCTTTTATCTTTGCTCTCCTCATCGTCGTTATCGTTTCGGTCGATATCGACTTCAGAATCAGGCTTCACCAAATCCGTCACACCAACCGTGGTCACGTCCATGTTGCCATCTTTGTCCCACGCTTTTAGACGGAACATCAACTGCTCGCCGACCTCAAATTGGTAGTCAACATCGGTTTGACCATCCCAATTGATGTCAGAGTCGTTCGCCAGTTTGTCGCCATCAAGTACAGCGATTGGCTCAGACAAGCCAAAGTCACCCACTCGGTACACTTCCAACTGGTATTTTTTGATGTAGTAACCGTAGTTGGTGGTAATGGTGAAACCGACGCTGTCACGCAGTGTGCCTTGTTCGACTTCTAATTCATCGCTGACACTGACATCTAATACTGGGTCAAAGCGAGTGATGTCGCGGCTTGCCCAAATCGCACCTTGTTCTAGGTAAATACGCGAACTGTCTTGGTCTTGGTTCGGCTTAATGATTTCAATGCCAGTCGTCTCAGAACCGAGTTTTTCAAGCTTACCTGTGTCTTTCGCTACCGCCATCACAGGAATGGCCGTTAACACACACGTCGCTAAACGAGACTTACTAAATACTTTCATACAATTTCCAGATACGGTTCCAATGGCTTACTTCTGTTCACTTTGTTGGTCTTTGCGATGAACGCTAAAGTTGAACTTGGTGAGCTTGTTCGGGGTAATTCGCAACACTTTCGGGTTTTCGCTTACCACTTCCATGGAGGTGGAGAGCGAATCAGTGTCCAACTTCACTAGGAAGTTCTTACCTTTCTTATTGAGTACCCATTGGTCGGGCACGTGGTAACGACCGTACTGGTCTGTGTAAATAACGATTCCCTCAACCGTCATCAACTTAACGCCCGGAATACCATCTTCGTAAATACCTTTGTTCTCGATAACGATTTCCCACAAGTAATCCTCGCCATCGCGATATAGGTTTCTGGTTACGTTAAGATTTTCCGCGCTCAGTCCCTTTTTCTTGTCCGATTCATGTTTAAACTGAATCTGACCCTGTGCGTCGAACTCGATACGAGAGCCAGCATCGGTCGTGACGTAGAAATCAAAGCTTTGCTGCGTGCGAGTTTTAAATTGAACCACCACTTTGCTGGTTTCTGGCAGTGTTCGGTTTACGGAATGACCCCAAAGGTCACCAAGAGCCAAGCCTTGCTCAAGTGCAGTGGTTATCGCACCATCTTGAATTGCGACATCCTGACCATCACGGATGATGTGCGTCGAATCAGCGATGTAGCCTTGCGTTGCTAGGTTCGCGGTTAACTCAACATCAAAAGCCGTTGCATCGGCTTGGAATCCATCTTTGTTGTGATCTTCGAAGACTTTGCCGATGATCGATGAGGTATCAAATACCTTGTCCGGCTCTATGGTCACTTTGGCGGTGTCTTCATTAGAAACAGCCGTGCCATCAACCTTCGCTACTGCTGTATTGATGTAATCGCCAAAGGTGGCACCTACTGATACACGCAATAAGTAACGAATACACAGCTTCTCACCCGGATCAAAGTTCAACGATGTGAACATTAACTTACCCGTGTCTGATGGTTCTTGAGAGATAACCTGATCGTCTTCAGTACCAAACTCACCATCAATGCCGCTCAGCACAATTTCTGATGTGTCCACGATGTATTTCAGACCACCTGGGTAACGGTCTTCCACAGTCACGTTCTTAAAGTAAGATTCATTGTTGTTCTCAACGATGATCTCGTACTCAACCGCATCACCCACTTGTGCGGTATCTTGCAACGCAGACTTGGTTAGCTCCAGCTCCCCAGAGTTATCTGGAATCTTCTTGATGTGAGTAGTTACGCTGTCGCTGGTTTCAGTACCGTCAGATTCGGTCGCCGTAAAGGTATTGGTAATGTCGTCATCCAAGCCCTTACCTAGCGTGCCCACCACCTCAAACGCGTAAGCATTTCGTTTGTTGGATTTCAGGTTAACTGTGGTGTCTAAGTCTGTGCTCGACGGGAAAGTATGACGCTGAATTACCACGCCCGAATCATCGACTTCGACACCTTCAATTGTCCAATCGGTAAAGACTTTATTACCTGTGCTGTTTTGTAGTTCACTGATCTCATCGGTTAGACGAACATTAGCCGCGTTACCTTGACCGTTGTTGGTCACGGCTAAGTAATAAGTGACACTGTTGTCGTCTTCGGTGTATTCAGGTTTATCAGAACGTTTTTCAACAACCAGATCAGCACCTACTGGCGGTAAATCCAAAGCGGATACTTGGTCTGCCACTGCCTGCATCGAGGTTTCTGATGCCAACATGCCTTTAGATCGAGCGCGCATCGCTGGGCTACCAGTTAAGTCGAGGTAGTAACCAAGCACATCGATGTTAGTCAGCATGTCTTCATTGACCGTCAATGTGAACGTGTAATCAATCTTGCCGCCCGGCGCGATGTCGACCAAGGTGAACAGATCTTTGTCATTATCAAAGGTGCCCGGCTGCGTTTCAGCCCCTTCTGATGTTGCCGTTAGTGTCCATTTATCAAACGCATTACTAAAATCACCATCAATATGATCACCCATGGATTCAGAGAACTGGGTGTAAAGCGCTACATCTTTGGCTATACCTCGGCCTATGTTTTGCACCACTAAGTGATACTCAACTTGCTCACCTGGAACGTAATAAGGGGCGTCGGTGAAGAGCTCAGCTTGAACCACAGCCGCGACGGTGTGAACTGGAGGGCTGATAACATCGCCACCGTCTACTTGCGCAGTATTAATGATGTGTCCGGTCGCGGTATCGACTACGGTGCCTTTTGAGCGGAACACAACTGTGCCGTGCGGCGCGATATCTACGTTGTACTCTGTCGGACTAACTTGCTCGGTAGTGGTGCCTATTGTGGTTGAATCGACCACCAAAGAAGTGGAACCAGCCACAAAAGCAGGCCCCGTCGATCCGTTGTAGTATGCGACCTCAATCGACTCCATATCATCAACAACACTTAAGTCACTGATGTAGTTGTTCGAGGTGTTTTCAATGGTGATCAGGAACTCAAGCTCACCACCCGGCTCATATTCGGTTTGCACGTTGGTTTTCGTCGCAACAAACTCAGAATCTTTCGGCGTCATGACTACCGTTGAGTCTTGTGGTGTGCCGTTATAAGTGATGGTTGCCGTATTGCTGATGTCACCAATCGCCGTAGTACGAATCAACGCCTTAACATGGAAAGTCACTGTGCTCTGTGGCGCAACATCCATACTCACATTGATGTCTTCACTCAAGTCGAACGTCTTTGGAGTGACAACGGAGCGATCATCCGAGACGTCAAAGCTCACTTCCCAAAGCAGGAATGCCGACTCTTGTTTATCCGCGGTCGTGTCGACTTGAATGTCACTGATGATGTCTTGAAGTTGAACACCAGATGCAAACGCATCAGAGCTGTTAGTTACGGTGATGTCGTAGTTAATCAGCTTGGTCACTTCATACGATGGCGTATCAACCGTCTTCTTTACCGAAACCGTCGCCAACACTGGTGTACTGGTAGCACTGTCATCAAATGTTGTGCCGTCAAATGTCGCTGATGCGATGTTAGTAATATCGCCTGTAGTCAACGGATTAGTCGTCACTTGAATAGTGAAAACAATGCTGTCTTGAGGCGCAATATCGAGCGTCTCATTAAGGTCTTCACCACGGGTTGCATCCGGTACTGGGGTTTCACCCGTTGTCGATACCGCAGATATTTGGATTGAAGCAGGGTCAAAAGCTTGCTCAGTCGTACCGCCTGCAATCGTGGTTTCAACCGATTTCAATGCATCTTGAATAACAACGTCTTCTGCCCAACCTAAACCGTTATTCTTAACGGTTACCGTGTACTGAAGCGCCTCTCCCGGAAGGTACTCTGTTTTATCAACATCTTTAATGATCTCGACTTGCGCGTCTTCTGGAATGTAGGTTGCGTCGGCAGAGTGCTCACCGTCGTCGCTATCAACTTCAACGACGTTAGTGATCTCGCCTTTGGCTTTATCATTAACAGTGTTGGTCACGACAAATGAATAACTGTCACCCGGGTGAATGCTGTAAGTAGCACTATAACCCTGCGTGTTATTAACCACATCTTTGCGAGCGTTCAGGGCTGGATCGCCACTGCCATCAAGCTGTTCGTCACTAATGACCCAATTGCCTGTCAACGCTTGTTCTTGATCTGGGCTGTTAGCCACCTCTGTCATGATGGTGTCGATACGATCGGTTAGGACTTGATCGACAAGGTAACCTTCACCCGTGTTAGCCACAGTGATCTTGTATGAGATTGGTTGACCCGGTTGGTATTTGGCATCAGGTTCTGCAATTGGCGTCGTTTCTTTGGTTAGCACCAATTGACCTGACTTCGGAGTGATAAAGCCTTCTCGTAAGCGAGCAATCTTCGAATCGTCCCAACCATGTCGCAGATAAGCCGTATTGGTAAAGCGCCCAATCGCGTCATCACGCACCTTGCCTTGAACGTGAATACGAATAACTGTGTACTTATCACCGCCCCCCGTACCGGCATCGTCACGCCCTGCCATCTTGATGGATTCGGCAGGTAAATCGATGTCTGGACTGTTTTGACCAACTAGATTATCAATCTCTGAGAAGTCATTCGCGTTGAAATCTGACGGCGCCGAGTTATAAAGCACATCGTAATCAACCGTCCATTCTGTCAATGCCGTTTTCATTGAGCCATCGACGGTTTCGACTTCAAAGCCACTGATGATGTCACGAATCGAGAACAAGCCAGAATCCACATCGTCATTGGTGATGTCGATGTAGTAGTTCACTGTTCCACCCGGCACGTACTCAGGCGTATCCGTCCATTTATCAATTAGGATATTCGAGCGACCCGGATCAAGTACGATGTCGTTGGTGTTATCACCGTTCACTTGCGCCGTGTTGGTAATAGTGCCTGTCGCTGAAGTCGACACGGTGCCTTTCACGTCAAACACAATACGCTCACCAGGACGAAGATCGACGGTTGCGTTCAATGGCACGCTGCCGTTGTAGTTACCTTGCACGTCGTAAGTGCCTGCAGGTTCAACCGCAATAGCCGTTGTCCAGCTAGAGAACGCATCATCGCCATCTTCGGTTTTGATGGTGTGAATCGCATCGATAACGCTCACGTCATTTGCGATGCTATCGCCTATGTTGTCTAACGTAACTTGATACTCAACATCACCACGAGGTGCATAAGTACAGCTACTGCCATCGTTTGAAGGAACTGAACAGCCCGCCGATTCGCCATCGGTGTAAACCAAGGTTTTGAAGTAATCGATCTCAGCATCTTTAGGTGGTATCACTTGCGATGTTGCAGAATCACTTCCTGCGATCACTTGGTTCGCATCAATCGTGCCCAAAGCCTCGTCACGAACGACACCTGTTAAGTTAAAGGTCAGCACTTCTCCCGCGGCAATATCGGTTTCAATATCAAGGTTGCCGCTGGTGTTGTAGCTTGGTACATAAGTATCAGCGTTGGCATCAATACCATTGCTGACTTCATGGGTAATATCGCCAGAAACAAAAGCGGATTCCGTTTTACCGCCAATCACTTCGACTTGAATGTCTGTGATTGTGTCTTTGATCTGAATATCATTCGCCCAACCGTTTTCAGGGTTTGTGACTACAAATTCATACTCAACTTCGTCACCCGGAAGATAGGTATCACCATCATTGAACGGGTTGCCATTGATCGACACCACACGTTTTTCAACACTGGTATTATTTTCAAGCGGCATTAAATTCGCTGTTCGAGCATTGCCGTCGTAAGTCGCTTTATTTTGAATGTTACCCAATGCATCTTCACGAATTTGAGCATGAATAGTGAACGTTAGGCTTTCTTGAGGCGCGATAACAATGTCGTTATCAATATCGATGTTATTGCCCGAAACAAAGTCAATCGCGTCGGTAATAGAGCCTGTCGCCGCCGTTTTATCTAGGCGAACTTCCCAGCCAGACAAGAACGGTTGTCCTACAGGATCACCACCTGAAGTGGTCCTGTCTTCTGCAATACGAGTTTGAATTTCCGAAATCGCATCTTCTAGGCGAGAACCATATTCAATACCATCACCCGCATTCTTAATCTCCACGCGGTAATAAACCTCACTCTCACCAGAAGCTTGAGAATATTCAGTTTTTTGCGAAGAGAAGCCTGCATCATAAAACGCTTTTTTAGAGAACGTGACTTCAGGAGCCGCCATCGTTGATGGTGGCGATACCGCGATCAACTCATTGCCATGGTCTTCGTCGATGAAAGCTTTGTTGGTAAAAGAACCAACCGCTTTCGGACTGATCTTGGCTTTTATGACATAGCGGACAAACGCTGACGATGCAACTCGGCCAAAGTTGTCTGCCGAGATATCGAAGTGAGTATCAATCGGCTTATTATCATGAATCGAATTATCAACATCTGGGTTAGAAATCCCTGAGCTATCTGAATACGTTTCAATCGTCCAACTATCAAATGCAGGGCCACGCGTTCCATCAAAGTATTGAGTGTTAATTTGGTCGATGTCATCACGCAAGCTCATATCATCAACGTGGGCGCTAGCAATGTTCTCAATTAAGACTTCATATTCGACGTAGCCACCTGGCATGTAATTGGTTGCGCCAACCAACTCATTACCATCCGTGTCGTAATACGCCAGAATGTTCTTTTCAAAATCAACTTTACGAGCTTCTTGACGAATATCATGAGATATCGTGTCGCCATCAACGGTTAGAACGTTAACAACATCGCCATTGGCTTTGTCATTGATGGTTGCGACAACTTGGTACTCAAGCTTAGCGCCCATCGGAATATCGGCTTTAACATTTAGGTTACTGTTGGTTGATGTGTAAACATTGCCAGCACCTGCGCCCGCATCCACATACTCAGAATTGGTTCCGGTTGCGATCGATGTGATCGTCCAATCTGAATACGCTGGCCCTGTATTACCGTCCACTAAGCTGACCGTAATATCTTCGAGGTTATCGATGATTGGAATATCGTGAGCGTTACCTTTGCCGTCATTCTCAATCACTAAGTGATAGGTCACGGTTTGAGCTGGCTCGTACACTACTTCATCGGTCGTTTTATCAAAATCTAAATGGTAGTCATCGGGAATCACGACGGTATCTCGATAATGAATATCACCGACCGCATCCGGTCTTACTGTACCGGTTACTGTGTAAGTCACGTCTTCGCCAGCATCGATATCAATAGAAGTTACAATGTCAGTGTCGTTCGCAACATCACCGTCTTTGGTACCATCGGTTGTACCCGCGTTCGTAGGGTCGCTCTTAGCAACCGCCACCGTAAACTTGTTTGAACCTACCGAATCATCGAAAAATGGGTTACCTGAATTGCCATCTTGTAGCTCCACTGATATGTCATTAATCAGTTCGTTAACGTCAACGTTGTTTCGATAACCGTGCCCGTCTTGAGAGTTGTACTTGATGGTATACGTCAACTCATCGCCAGGGGAGTAACGATTAATATTGGTTGTACGAACAACGCCGCCACTGTTATGTACCTGATGGTTTTCAGCCACGGCACGTTTGGCATACTCACAATCGTCAGTACAACCGGTATTATCGTCATGAATCAGCACTGCTTCGTTGCGGATTATGCCGCCGTCTCTGTCAGCGACACCGTTAGATACCGCATTGTCTTTGACATGCGCCTTAATACGCACCGTGACAAAGCTTTTCGCGGGAATTGAAACTGGGAACTCCACATCTTCAGTCGTTTGAGGGCCGAAATCAGAGCCAGTATCAACAGACCAATAGTCAAACGGGTTTTGATTAAGAACATCTTCTACTTCACCATCTTTATCATTCGCTAGCGTAGTGGTGATCTCACTCAGACGATCCATAAAGATAAGATCGGTCTCATCAGTGTCGCTATTATTGCCAATAACGATGGTATAGATGATATCTGCACCCGGCGTGTAACGAACAACATCGGTAGTTTTGGCTAGTGAAACATTGATGTCATAGGTACTGTGTGAGTTATCTATTTGAGCGGAAGAGCTGTGGTCACGGTCTGTAATAGGATCGTAAACATCAACACGGTTCGATACTTGTTCTTCTTCATAGCCAGACTTAACAATGCCGCTCACCTCATAGTGAACCCACCCTCCGGGAGTAATATCAACGTCGGTATCGATATCAGTATCGTTAGCAATGTCACCGTAACGAGAACCCGGTTTATCGGTGTTGGTCGAACCTACAATTGTCCAGCTATCAAAGAAATTAAGTGCTGAAATGCTATCTTGTACCGTTGCGTCATTTGCGTAGCCGATGCCTCGGTTATAGATATAAATATCAAACGTAGCGTGCTCACCTACAACAAAGTCGGAGTTTCGAGCGGTCTTAGCTACAACAAGATTCGGTTCGCTAGGATAGGTACGTACCGTATCCGATAAGTTAGTATCTGGTCCCGTCACTGTTGCTGTATTAGTGAATGCTCCCCAAAGAATCTCACTGTCTACAGTGCGATCGAGTGTCCCAACAATGGTATAAATAATCGTCGCACCTGGCGGGATCTGAGCGGTGGCATCCAGATCATTATTATCCGAGAACGATCCAGGGTCAGTCACGGCTTTCACCCACGGAGAGTCTGCATCTTTTTCTGCACTGATCGTCCACGAAGAGAACACGGGCTTGGTTTCACCCGGCTCGTGAAGTAACTCAGCTTCTATGGTGCTGATTTCATCTTTGACATTGATGTTAGAGGCGAAACCGTTCCCTTCTGGGTTGGTAATGCTGATAGTATAAGTGACAGTATTGGTGGCGTCGGTATACGCGTTTTGTTCGTTATGACCATCAACACGCTTATCCAATACTAAGTAGTAATCTCGTGGGTATGAGCCTCTGTCGGAATAAAGCACGCTGTCTACCGTCACTTCATTACGAATTTCATCATCGGCAATGGGGTTTACGACCGCTGCAATGCTATAAACGATCCTATCGTGTGGGGCCAACTTAGCCTTCTCGTCCAAGATAAGTTTATTGCTTTGGTTACCTTCAATTTGACCAGTAAAACCGGGATCACTGTTTGTCGAAATTGAGCCGTCAGAGGCATAGGATTTCGCAGTAATAACCCAGCTCAAATACGCTTTCGCCGGTGTATCGTTAATAGACTGAGTCATGACCGAGACTAAATCATCATAAACCGGTACATCAATCGCGTAGCCGTCACCGTTATTCTCTACCGTGATGTCGTAGTTCAGGGTGCCGCCAGCTGAGTAGTAACGTGAATCCACTTCCTTTTGGACTTTTAATTTCGAGTTTGGCATTTGAACGCCAGAGCCCGATTCGCCTAAATTATCCCCTAAGCACAAACCCGCATCGGTACCATCATCAACAATCTGCCCCACACTGGTGTCTGCCACTTTTGCGGTCAGCTTATAATGAACGTAGCCCTCAGGTGCGAGGTCGACTTTCAAATTGATGTCGTTTGTAGTCCAAGTATTGTAATTAAATGAACCATAGTTCGATCCATCGCCACTTCTATCGGCGACTTCTAGCTTCCACTCGGAAAATGCTGAAGCGTTAGAGCCATCCGCTTGCTCTGTCACGATACAAGCAAATTTATCGACAACTTCGATATCGTTGGCGAAAAACTCTGTGTCCTTGTTAGAAATAACAATGTCATAGACCACTTCGTTATCACCGGCTATCCCCGGAACATAAGTAGTATCTTTGGTGTTCTTATTACGTGTAATTTGACTTGATGACGTCGTCAGAACGTCTTTCGAATCGAGAATATTAGCCAAAGCATCGCCAGAATTAGCGAGGCCATCAGCATCAACCACTCGGGCAACAACTTGGGGAATTTGACCAATAGACACAGGGCTAACGTCCACCACAACAGAATAAACAATCTGCTCACCGGGATAGATAGACACTTTGTCTTCTAGTGACTTGTTGGACTCTTTTCCAGATGCATTGAGTTCAGAAAGGCTATTAGAACCGATCGAGGTCACTTCATTGGTCCAAAAATCGTAAGGATTACCAACTGTGTCAGTTGCGTTCTTTTCGTTGCTGACATCGTTACCTAGATCGGTTTCAAGATCCGCAAGAAACTGCTGAACCGAATAATGGTAAGCAATACCGGAGTTTGCTTGATTGGCAACCGTGACCGTATAGGAAAACTCATCGTCGACTAGGTAGTTATCCGATTGGTTCAAGGTATGTGTCAGGGTGATACTAGGCTCAGTGGGTGGAGTGATAACCTCATCAACTGTGACCAAGTCATCGCGTGTTTCTGCAGTTATGTCGTCATTAACAATGTCGCCAACTAAATTGTCGGCAACAGTTGCTTGAATTTCGTAGGTCACAGACCCACCTATATCAATCGACGCATCACTTGCTGCTAAGTCCCCTGATTCGGCGAAGGTACCTGGATCGCTCTTGCTGCCTTCAATCTTGCTGACTGAGTTAACGTTGCCAGTAAAGGCTTGTTGCAAAGCCCCTTCAATATTGAGTGCCTTTATGTCTGAAAGGACATCTTGAACGTCGAGCGTCTGAATAAACGTATCACCAGTGTTAGAAACCTTAATCTTATAGGTGAGTTTGTTATTAAGTTGATAGTTCGTCTTATCGACCGAAACAACAACATCATGTTGGTACACACCACGCTGAATGGATTCTGTATTTGATTCAACAGCATCCAAAAGCCCAGTGCTCGCACTTGCGACATTATCAATCGTACCAGCTGCGTCAGCAGAAACGGTGGCGACCATGTTATAGGTCACTGACCCACCAGCCGCAATACGCACACCTGATGCATCTAAGTTTCCAAAGCGACTGTAATCACCTGGAGATGAAAGTAAGGAGGATTGCGCCTGAGTCGAGACTTGCGAGAATGCGCTGACATTATTTCCTTGATCATTTGTCGTTAAGATATTTAACAGCTCATCTTTAACGTCCAAGTCAACAATGGTTTTGTCCGACTCATTCGTTAAAATAAGCGTATAGAGCACCTGTTGATCGTTGTCGTAAGACGAACTGTTAACAGAGAGATCCATTACTAGGCCGGTAGTGCCCGCATAAGAACCGAATGGAAACAATAAAATGGATAAGAAAAAGGCAAGGCTGTATCTGAACATTAACGCGTACTTCACAGTAGATTGACAAGTCTCTAGACAAGATGCCATAGATTTGACGCCACTAATTTGGCATTACAATTTTTAAGGACATGCGCAACATACAGTTCAAACAATCCGAACAATTAACATCCGTAAAAAACAAATTACTGAAGATGTTAAATAGAGAATCTGATGTTTAAATTAAAATCGACTACATTCAGTTTATTATCAAGAGGTTAGTGTTTTAAGATGAGTGAATTCTCGCAGTTGCTACGTAACTTAAGAAAGGAATTTCAATTTACACAAACGGAATTCGCGATCTACTTAAACCACCTAGATGATGAGTTCAAGGCGGTTGATGTCGTAACGATAAACCGCTGGGAAAACAGTAAGGTAAAGCCTAGTGTTTATAAAGCACTCAAGATTTTGCAGTACCTTGGGGGAGATTTGTATAGTCTAATAAGAAGCTTTAAGTCTGACCCAAAAGACACATTGATCGAGCTGTTTTTAAGCGAATTCCATGGCTCATTTCAAAGTCGAATTTCAGCTCTATCAAGCCTGAATGAACAACAAGGCGACCGCAACTTTAAGTCACTGCCTTTAATGTCAGAGCCGTGTGACACTGGCGTTATCGACAGAATCAAACTACTTTCTAAATTCACGAAAGTCGATATTTCGCCACTGGACCAAATTGATTTATATCTCTATTGCTGTGAGAAAAAAGCACATGGTCACAAGCTCATCAATACAGATGGCGACATTGTGAGTCACAACGTAGGCTTTTTCTTTGAAGAAAATCAATTTGAGCGATTTAAAAATCAAGAATTAGACCTAAAAATGGCCTGCTCTTTAAATTCAAACAAAAGTATAAACTATTTTAATGTAAGCTCGCACTCAGAAACAAAGCATCATGTGATTGAACATATATTTTCAGAGTTGAAGTTACTTTCTCAGAGTAAAAACATAAAGAAATATTCTGTTTTAGTAAAAGATCCTAATATGATAAAATTCTTGAAAGAATTGGGATTTGAAGTGTTCAAATTTTCAACACCCTCTATCAAAAGTTCTAATATTAAATTCAAAAATAAACATTATAGTTACTGCATATTAACCATTGATAAAATAAACTACCTAACTAATCGAAATGTTATGTCATTACTCAAAGATGAATATTCTACCATAATTAAATTTCCACATTTACTGCGCGAATCGCGCAATAAATTAAACTTAACGCAGAAGGATTTTGCATCATACATTAACCATTTAGATGATGGATTCAGATCTGTGGATGCTGTAACAATAAACCGGTGGGAGAATAGCAAAGTAAAACCAAGCAATTACAGAGCCCTAAAGCTATTGGATTGCCTTGGTCTGGATTTGTATACAACGTTGAAGTCTTTTGATTCAGAAGATAGCGAAGACAGAGCATTACTTGAAGACTTCCTTCATGAAAGATTCTTTTCATTTCAAAGCCGAATATCTTCTATCACTAACGGAGATATAGATAAAGGAAACAAATTTCAGATCATGCCATTAATGACAGATCAGAATGACAAAACAATAATAGATAGAATAAAGCTAATTTCACAGTATACCAATGTTGATCCTTCTGCACTTGATACTATCGATCTGTTTCTCTATTGCAGTGAAAAAAAGGCGCATGGCAGAAAAATGGTCAATGTTAATGGCGATATTGTTAGTCATAGCCTAGGTTTTTTCTTCAACGAAGAGGTATTCGAGCAATACCAAAATAAGCATCTACATATTAAGCAAGCCTGCTCTTTAGATTCTAATCATAACTTAAACTACATTGTGGTTAGCAGTCACTCTGAGAAGCGTGAACAATCTATTGCGAACCTGATTTCCGATATGAAGCTTCTTGCAAGAAATACTAAGATTAAAAAGTATTCCATGATCATAAAGAACCCAAGTGCATTGGAACTTATGAAGAACATCGGATTTGAAATATGGAAGTTTTCAGAACCAACAGAAGAAAAGTCGAACATCACCTTCAAAAACAAAAACTACCGCTATTGCGTACTAACTATCGACAAGATTGAATTACTTAGCAATAAACATATTATTTCTTTTATTAGTAAATATGGTTAATTTTTAGTAACCACTATTAATAAAAAGCCACCGTATAAACGGTGGCTTTTAAATTTAAAAACAACTATTAGGCTTGCTTATTATCAACCTAAAGAGCCGGAGTTATTATTGATAGATAGACAACGGAACGATAAAAACTACGATATTCCATAAATATTTTAATTTAGTTCATAAGCTCACTAACTTAGTATTATTTTTTGCACTAAAACAATTTGCCAACTAAAGTGCTCTACAAAATTTTTAAGCATTTATAAATGGAATAGAAATTACTTTCAACTAACTGATAGCACTTTGTGATATTATTCAAAGTGCTATTAGACTAAATTATTTTAATTAATCGTAGATAATTCACAAATAGGTACCCCATGCTCGTTGGTCTGATTAGGTTTTAATGTAAGATAAGTATCATACATAGTACTATCATAGATTCCTGATGAAGTTACCCAAGCGGTTACTTGCTCAATCGAACCGAATGTACCGTCAATAATATAGTAATCATCTTCTACACTATTATCTAATTTTGCGCCGAACGCATTACAGAATAAACTCGAATCACTCTCCCCAACATAGGGGTTTTTGGATTGAGCCCCATAAGTGTAAACTAACTCACCGATAGAGCTGTTAACAACTTCGACTTCGTACCCGATACAAACTGTATTACCTGATCTATTTGAGATTGCCGTTTTATAGCACCAATCACCGGCAATAACACTTCCCTCAACGAAGGCACTATATAAAAACCCATTTAGGTCAAGCTCTGATGATAGAATTGACGTTCCGGGATTCTGCCCTGTAGCAACCGCTTGTTCTCCTTGATATTCGATAGATATAACAGATGAGTTTGATGTCAAAAAAGCAGCTCCGCCATCTAAAACGTTCCATGTAACACCGTTATCTACGGAATATATAATATTAATCTCTTGCTTTTCGCCAACTTGCATAACCCAACCACCAGAGATTTCAGTTAAAGGAATCACACTTATTTGAGTATAACTGTCTGTATACCCTTTAAATGAAGCTGTAATGGTAACTTCCCCCTCGGCTAAAATATGCACAGTATTTTGCACTATTTCAGCGATACTGTTATCACTTGAACTATATTCAACAAAATCATTGTTAACGAAAGACTCTTCTCCCTCTAGATTAACGCTCACCACATTTAGCTCTACTATGTGACCAGGAATTTTGGTTGTAGACTCCAAGACCGTTTTATCTGCTATACGAATGCCGGTTATCTCAGCGCTTTTGTAAACGACACTGTCAACCGAGTGTGAACTGGTATATGCGGAGATAACTTCATTGACCAACGCATTGTCGACGTATGTATCTTGTACCTCACCAGAAGTATCAGCAATTAGCTCAATTTCACTTGCTCCGTTTGAGAAAACGCCATATTGATTTTCGGAAATCATCTTAACATCTTGATAAGGGGCAATATCGCCATCAGGATCGACCACCACACCTACAACGTCAGATTTAGCACCAATTATGTCGTTGAGTGTAAGTTCTGTATTGAAGTCGTTGATCACCTCGCTATCTAAAAGCACGCACGTTACAAAAGCTGATTGAGACTCTTTCTCCAATTCATTCATAGAACCAGTAGTAGCGTGAAAGCCTCTACCAGTGCTAGCTGATAACATATCGGCACTCCAATACTCCGACCCTGCTGGCCAATTTTGAGAATGAAAAAGGTTTCCATAACTATTCAGTAACAACTCCCACTCACGTGTAATAGGCAAACGCCCATTTCTAGAGGCACAATAGTTTTGTGCTTGTTCAAGATTCATTGTGACAACTTCTGAGTACTTGGGACCTGTAAGACCGTCTTGCGCTTGGTAAGTTGTGTAAGCAGTATTTGTATAATCAGCTAACACCTTACTTGCAGGCGACGTAAAAGTAATATCAGTACCTATCGTTGGATCGTAGATCGTAATATCCTCCCAATCTTGAACCAGACTAAAATCAGGCTCTACTTCGATATAGACTTGCCCAACCGCATAGCCACCGCGTCCGTCTGTTACCGTATAAGCGACTTCATGTGGCCCCGCTTCTGGTGACTGAAACGTAAAAGTATGCTCTGTTGTTGAGGTGATTTCCGTTTCTGCGTTGTAAGCACGTACAGAATCTAAGATCACGCTGTCTTCAACGTCCGATACATAGTCAGTTAAATCGATTTCAACCGACATATCTTTGGCAAGTTTGCCTTCTCGAATATAGTCAGTTGCGACCGGGGGCGTATTTCCAGTATCAGAAACCGCTACGTCAATGTTTCCAAGCTTAGTTGAAACTCCATCACTCATTGAATACATAATTCGTGTTACGCCAATGTTTGTCGGAGTATATGTGACCGAATTATTGAACGAATCGACCTCTACAGAACCTGCCCCTAATAAGGTAACCTCTTCCGACAACACATATATCGAGGTGTCTAAATCACTTTCTAGCTCTACGGACAAATCAATAGTCACTGGCGATTCAATGTTGGTCGTTGCTGACAAATTCGGCAATGTATTGTCTTCAGCTGTTTCTGAAACAGACACTCTTGCTAAAGATGAAGCTTGCGCAATGTACTGACTTTGTTCAACGGACTCGACTGTATATTCAAATTGGCACTCACCTACTTGCTCCGACAAGATCGAAAACGTCATACCTTCTAATGAGGTTACCTTGCAAGTTGGCTGATTGTTGACTTCTTTCACTGAAGTCAAACTTAAATCAACATCAGAATCAGCTTGGACAATGACTTGAGATTGAACATCGACAAGCGCTTTTGACTGAACCACAACAGCTTCAATGGATATCTCTGATGGCATGGATGGCTGAACAGTCTGAGAACTCACATCAGAATCACCAGAACCTCCACCACAAGCTGTCAGCGCAGAAATACCTAGGGCTATCACACCTAAATTTAATACTTTCATAGTCATTCCTAATACGCAGCCATATCTAATTCAGTTATTCGATAATTCTTAGACGAATCGGCGTTTTTACCTCCGATCGACAACCAATATGGTTCAGAAAGATCAACATCACTTGTGATATCGAAATAGCCAGATGATTTCTCTGGCCTTTGGTCTGTAAGCGACGTGTAAACATAAACTCGTTGTCCCCGTTTATCGAACCAATAGAAACGATCTGAATCACGCAAGTTCATGTTTTGCGAGCTCGAAACCACCCCCCCTTCAAATAAGGATACGGGCATCGAGCCATATAAATTCACATTCAAGCCAAATGCAGATGGCTCATTTTCAGGGTAAGGCCTTGTATTGCCAGTTTTAATTATCCCATCTTGCTCCCATGTAGACTGATCAATTCCAAGCTGATGAATTAAAACTGCAAACTCACCTTTTGACGAACTACTATCGCTTTGAATACGGAACCTTATCGTGAAATTTTCTCCTAAAAAAGGCAGTTTATGTATATGGAACAGCTTGCTATTACTGACATTTGGCATCAACATAAGTCCATCAGCATCGGGGGTATATATTTCTCGATTCCAATATTCATCACTGCTCCAAAGGGACGGGTTTGTCACATCTATTGCCAAAGCATCATCCACTGGAACAAAAGGCAGTAAGTAATCTTGCGAGCTCACTCTAGTCGCAACCACTTCGTCACTAAACGAAATATCAAAATATGCTTCCTCTAACAAACCAGCATCATTAACAGTCGCTACAGTAACCGGCTCGCGATTTAAAAAGACACCACGCTCATTCATAGACTCCAATTCAACGTCCGCAAAAGGCGCTGCATTACCATCAGGGTCGCGAATTTGAACTTCATATTCATATCGGTTTGATACTCGCTCTTTCACTGAAACATCGGCAGAAAAATCCCTAACATTCGAATTACTTAAATCAACACACGTTGTGTACATACCAACGATCTTTGATTGATTGCCGATAGCCCCGTCATTCAAATGAATAGTGGCAGCGTTTGTTTCGCTGACATTTTCCGCAGTCCAATACTTCTTACTTGTTGGCCAATTGTGGTTGGTGAATGCACTGGTTTCGTTAGTAATGAGCGTTTCAAGCTCTCGCTGTAGAGGCAAACGACCACCTCGAACTTTACAGTACTGCCGAGCTTGGCTAAGTGTTTGAGTGACGACTTCTGTGTCTTCCAAACCTTGTGTGCCGTTTTCGATATATGTGCCTGTGTAAGAAGCATTAATGTAATCGGCATACACTTTGGTCATTGGAGCGAAAAAACGAATGTCTGAGCTGATAACAGGATCATGAGTGACAATATCTTCCCAATCCTGAATCAAAGAGAAATCCGGTTCGACTTCTATACGCGCTACGCCAGTCGTATAGCCCCCCATGTGATCGCTTACTGTGTATGCCACATCGTGTGGACCAGGTTGGGTAGACGAAAATTCAAACTTTGTATTGGTGACATCGGCAGGATCGTAAAGTGATGTTGTCGAGTTGAAGTCCTGTACACCAACAAGTTGTACGTCATCTAGGTCTACGTCTGATATATGCTCTTTCACATCCACGACAACACTCTCACCCACTTGCGCGAGAGCATCGTGAGCAAAATCTGTTACATCAGGTGCTGTATTATAGGTCTCTTCTGAAGTCGCAATTGACAGCGAACCTTGTTGAATCGACTCACCGTTTTAGTAGTTGTAATAGACCTCAGTTTGACCTTTGGCTGTTGGCGTAAATTCAATTCGATGTTCGCCAGAGACACGGGCTGTACCTGAACCAAGGCTAACAACACTATCTTGCAAAACAAAGTCATCACCGGGTAACGATGAACCAAGTTCATTTTCAAGATCAATAATAACCACCTGTGATTCGATGGTTGATGTGGTGATGCGTGGAAGTGTTTTCGATGCGTAGGTCTGCCCCATCGCAACACGAGCATACGAGGTTGCCATTGAAGTGCCGGTTTCAGTTGCTACTTCATACTCAAACAAACAGTCGTTAACGTCAGACGAATAGACCTTAAAGCTACTTTCACTAATACCTTGAACTTGGCAAGTGTCATCAGACAAAGCGCGAACATTTGTGACAACAAAATCTTGGTTATTCGATGTGTGAACATGCTCTGTAAGGTCAATAGTGAAGCTTTTATCTACTAATGAGTTATCTTGAATATCTTGCGCACTAATAGAGGCTGATCCTACTGGAGATACAACGATATCTTGCTCTCCGCCGGAGTTTGACTCACCACCACAACCTACTAGCAATACCGCTAAACTGACTGAAGTAAAAACATTTAGTGTCGAATTCCGTTTCAACAAATCACTGTTGAATAGATACATTAAAAGCACTCTGATTAATGAAGTAGAGCTGTATTGTGGACTTTGTCTCACTTCGACTCCATTAAATAGCTATGATTCATTATTAAAAATTAAACCATTGAAAATTAAAGCTATTAATTAAAAATTCATTCCCCTTCAAACATCTAAATTTTTCTAAACCTCGATATTAAATTTGAGAAAGATTGTTTAATAAACATTCAATCACATTAAGTTAACTCCTCCATTCATCGTCTCCATACTGCCGGACTCACTTACATTGATACGGCAAACGTTATGAACCAAACCAAAATTGACCACGTGTACACATTGGCTCTGCAGCACAAGCATTCACTGGATGCTCTCAAGTTATTACAGCCTATGCGCCATCATTCAATGGAAACCTATGAACACACATTACGAGTTTGTTTACTGTCATATTCATTTGGGCAGTACCTAAAGTTTGGTCGTGAACAGTTGGAATTGATTTTCGATTCTGCTCTTGTTCACGATTTAGGAAAACTGGGAACACCGGATGCGGTGCTTCATAAAAATGGCAAGTTAACACCGATAGAACGCCAGCTGATGAACAAGCATGTTGAAGGGACTTACATGATGAGCAAGCAAGCTCCCGAGCTAGAATTCGCTTCGATTTTGGGTTCGTTGCACCATGAACGATGGGATGGAAATGGATACCCATTACGACTGAAAGGCTCAGAAATTCCACTGATTGGGCAAGTTCTTGCAATAGCGGACACATGGGATGCAATGACCTCAACAAGGGCCTATCGAACAGGAATGCCAGCAAAAAAAGCACTTCGTATTCTATTTGATGAGAGATTACAGGGACAATTCAACCCATTTTTGATCGACAAGTTTATCTGCTTTATTGCCAGCACTTCTCGAACGGAAGACGCATAATAAGTCGCAAATAATTAAATGCAAAGAGCTAAGATTTTGAAGATCGTGAAGCTATTCAAGCATTTTGGCAAAACATCATCGACCAAAGCTTCAAAGACGTTGATTACACAGACGTAAAATGGAAAGAGCACCCAGAAGGCAGTTACATTCTTACGGTTAGTTGAACTAAGTGTTTGGTGTTGTGCATCGTGAGCACTGGAGCAATTGAAGCAGATGACTGTGCTCGCTTAGTAAGCGACGACTTCGAAGTTCAAAACGAACGCTAGGGCTATAGTTAAAAGTTGGAAGATCACAATTCAAGAATCAAAACAGAAAACAAAAAGCCAGCAATCCAAATTGGACTACTGGCTTGTAATGCTCACTCTTATCGTCTTTCACTTCATTTGAAGTGTGACTCAGTGATTCTACACAATCACTAAACACACTAGTCATTTCCAATTAAAGTGTCAGTCCGCTCTTGAACAAACATAAATCTACAGTGCTGCTTTCTTCGCTTCTTCAATCCAAGCATCGAATGTATTTTGGTTCGCTTTAATCCAACCATTTACGTGCGCTTCGATATCAGCAGAGCTGTTTTTACCCTTGCTCATCATCATGTTCTGTGCACTTACATCATTGATGTTAAGTTTGATGATTTCGAAAAGCTTAGCCGCAGATGGATTATTTTTAGCAAACTCTTTATTCGCGATAATACGCATTGAGTTCATTTGGAAGCCATAGTTCTTACCGTTAGATAACGTAGTATCAACATCAGAACGATCACCAGGAAGTGAAGAGAATGGAACTTCTAGCCAAACTACATCTTCATTTGGAACCAATACACCACTCACCCAATACGGTGTCCACGTGTAGTATAGAATTGATTCTCCCTTTTGGTAGCGCGAAATGGTATCAGCAATGATGGCTGCGTAGTTACCTTGATTATGAGTAACCGTGTCATCCAGTTTAAATGCTGAAAGTTGGTGCTCAATAACCGTCTCACAGCCCCAACCTGGGTTACAGCCCGTTAGATCAGCTTTACCATCTCCATTTGCATCAAACAGTTTCGCAATTTTTGGATCGGTTAGTTGACCAATATTCGTAATGTTATACTTCTCTGCCGTTTTCTTATCAATCAAGTAGCCCTGAGCTGCACCGCTTACATATTGACCTTCACGATAAAACTTATCATCGCCACCTGCCATTTTGTATTTATCATCATGAAGTGGAAACCAGCCTACTGATAGGAATGTGGCGTCACCTTTTGCGATCGAGGTGTAACCTACGTTGTAGTCCACTTCTTGCGTCGATTTCACGTCATAGCCAAGTTCTTCTAAAGCACGATTAACGATCAAAGTTTGGAATGTTTCTTCCGCTACAGACGATTGAACAGGTTGAACGGAGACACCTTCACCCGGTAAGCTTGCTGCCCACACATTTGTTGATACGGCTAATGTAGAAACGATGCTAACAGCGAATTTGCTCTTCCATGAATTATTCATTAGTGTTTTTCCTTGATTGTAGTTTTGATTGGTTACCGCGATTTAAAGCATTAAGTAAAATGGAAACAGGTCCCATACGGTACCAGCGTAGTTTTGTATCACCTGCATTAGCCCCTAAAACTTGAGTAATTCGATCAAGTAGGATTGCAAGAATAACAATGCCTAGGCCACCGACAGCAGCAAGCCCCATATCTAAACGACCGATACCTCTCAGTACCATTTGGCCTAAGCCGCCTACTGCGATCATTGACGCTATAACAACCATAGACAGAGACAACATAAGTGTTTGGTTTACACCTGCCATTATGGTTGGTAAGGCAAGCGGCAGTTGAATGCGATAAAGCATTTGCTTTTTATTGGCACCGAATGAATGTCCCGCTTCAATCAATTCTTCCGGTACTTGTTGGATACCCAAGATGGTCAAACGTACCACTGGTGGCAGTGCAAATATGATAGTAACCACCACACCCGGAACGTTACCGATACCAAACAACATTACGATAGGTACCAAATAAACAAAGGCCGGAGTAGTTTGCATCGCATCGAGAATTGGACGCACAAATTTAGCGGCAGTATTACTTCGGGCCAACCATATACCCATTGGTAAGCCGATCAATAAACAGAAGAATACCGATGTCATCACCAGTGAAAGAGTGGTCATCGCTTCAGACCAAGCGCCAATCAAGCCAATAAAAGTAAGGGATACTGCAGTCGCAACACCAAGCTTGAGGTTTGAAAACTGCCATGCAACCAAAAACAAAATGATCAGCATGAATGGTGCAGGTGTAGACACAAGTGCCGTTTCAAATGAACTTAAAATGAAATCGATAGGTATACGTACTGCCTGAAATAACGGTCGCCCATGTTCAACTAGCCAATTCAATCCAGATTCAACCCAATTATCAACTGGCAACACTGCTTCCACGAATGGGTTCAGTGGATCAAAAGGTGCAGTCTCTACTGTTTCGCTGCTTAGCCAATCAGCCGATGGTGATGTATCACTTGCTTGACCCCATGGGTCACTTGCAGGTTGAGCTGATGGTTCTGATTTAGTGGATTGTGACCACGGGTCATTATCTATTTGTTCTGACGACATGCTCTACCCCTTATCCAATGTTTGTAGCAGTCGTGATTTAGTTACCACGCCAAAGTAAGTACCGTTATCGTCGACAACAGGAACGGAGTAAGGAACACCGCCAACAAGGCCAAGTACGTCGTTGATTGGTAAATCCGGGTTAAGAGTTAAGCCATCATCTAATTGAGCACTAACTAATGACTTATTTTCTTTGTGCGCTTTACGAAGAGATTCAACAGAAACAATGCCGGAGTAGTGACTGCTCTTCTCAATAACGATGCCGTATTCACGGTCGTTATCCATCAATATCTGTAATGCGGAGGCTGGGCCGTCATGTTCTGACTTCTTAAATACCGCCGCAGGTTTCTTGCGAGCAATATCTTTGACGGTCAATGCACTCGCCACATTAACACCTCGGAAAAAGGCTTCAACATAGTCATTAGCAGGGCTATTTAAGATCTCATCTGGTGTACCAACTTGAACCACCTCACCATTTTGCATAATCGCAATTCGATCCCCGATTCTCATTGCCTCATCAAGATCATGAGAAATAAAAACAATCGTACGCTTGTCGTCATTTTGCAGTCGAATTAACTCGTCTTGCATTTCAGTACGAATCAAAGGGTCGAGTGCAGAAAACGCTTCGTCCATTAATAAAATGTCAGGGTCACAGGCGAGAGCACGAGCCAAACCAACGCGCTGTTTCATCCCACCAGACAATTCATCCGGATAAGATTCTGAATATGGGCCAAGGCCTACTCGTTCTAGTGCTGTAAATGCAGACTGTTTGCGTATATCGGCTTCAACACCTGCGAGCTCAAGGCCAAAAGCTGCGTTCTCGATCACCGTCATATGTGGCATCAAGGCGAAATTTTGGAAAACCATAGAGATGTTATTACGGCGAACTTCGCGGAGTCTATCTTCTGAGATGTGGGCAATATCTTTGCCTCGAAGAAGCACATTGCCCTTGGTAGGTTCAATCAAGCGGTTAAGAAGGCGTACTAGGGTTGATTTGCCAGATCCTGACAGTCCCATTATGACGAAAATTTCACCTTCTTGAATACTCAAAGAAACATCGTTAACACCGATCGTTAGCCCTGTCTCTTCGAAAACTTTGTCTTTATCCGCACCTTCATCAATCATTGAAAAAGCACGATCAGTGTCTTCACCAAACACCTTGTACAGTCCCTTAACTTCCAGTATGGGATCCATGTAATCTAATCCTTTCTTAGTTTTTTTAAGCTTAAAAACGGCTATTTAAGATTAAAAGTAGTTTATTTAAACCCGGAAAACAATTAGCACTCTAAGCAATTGCCTAGTGAGAATCAAGAGATTCTATACTGTAAAAAACCCTACTAAGACTATAATTAGTCATAAAAAAACCGACCGAACACCAACTAAAGACAATATAAAACATTGATATTTATACAAATTAAAAAACAACATAAACCTTAGGAATTTTGTGTCAATTGCTGACAGATTATTGAGTGATTTTTTAACAACTTGAGTGAACAATAGAGTCAACGAACCAATAACAAATAAAATGGTTCGTGTACAAATCATTAGGATACAAACTATTTATCAAAATTTCAGAACAAGAGATTCACTTTGTTCAATGGGTAAATCAAAGGCAGACTCAAACAAGGCCACGGCTCTCCATAAACTGCTAAAACAAGCTTGGAGTAACTGGTAGCCCCTACTTCCAACCTGCAAGCCAATGTTCCTTGTCGGTTAGATCCCTCCAGTTGATGTCTTCCTCTCGTTTCGTCATCACCGCTTCTATCGAACAACGAATGACCTCCCCTTCTTCAAATTCTACTTCTGTGACCATAAAGTGTTTTTCTTTCTTTAATGGGCTAACAGCA
The DNA here is from genome assembly GCF_041439575.1 of Vibrio sp. 5S239. Classification (NCBI taxonomy): domain Bacteria; kingdom Pseudomonadati; phylum Pseudomonadota; class Gammaproteobacteria; order Vibrionales; family Vibrionaceae; genus Vibrio; species Vibrio sp. 5S239. The sequence goes on from NZ_JBGOOM010000021.1 coordinate 43,066, forward strand.
GTCCATTTACTGCGGAGCAGTTTCTTTGGGTTAATTCGATTCATGATTCTTTCCTACTCAGTTTATTGATGTTTTATCTATAAGCTTCAAAGAGTTAAAAAGATCATTTTAAGTTGAAAAAGACTACGACTAAAATCCAGATAAGTCATAACTAAAGTCAATAAAACAAGTCGTAGACTCGGTACACTAGCTGCCATCAGTTCAGAGACAAATCCCCATGAACCAAACAGAATTATTCCAACAAAAAATGGCGAGTTTCACCTCGATTGAACAAGCGCTTGATTACTTCGAAATTGGGTTTGATAGCAAGTTCATCGACCAAAATAGAGTCGAGCTTGTGAAACACTTTAATGGTTATCTGATCCTGTCAAAACCCGATGATTGGTTCTCTGGACGAAGAGCGCTAAAAAACGCTTATTGTAAGGTTCAACGCAGCAAGTTAGATCGCCACACACGTTCTGCCTGTCGTGGGTGTACAACTTGTCAGCGTCGATAGATAGGAGTACTGCTCAAAATAGAGAACTAAAAAGTAGATAGTTGAAATAACATCTCATTACGATTTAGTTAGTGGTTTGCTCGAAAAAAAGTGTGCTAGTCTTACGGCAACTCAACTACGAGATAAAAACTACAATGAAAATTTTCAGCAATTTCGAAAGCGGCAACATTCACGTCGTTTCAGCAGATTCACCACAAAACATTCAACTGACTATCCCAGCAGACTACCAAACTGAAATCTCTCAGTGGTTTCACTTCCGCTTAGAAAGTGAAGCTCAACAAGCTCACCACTTTGAAATCGGTCAATTGGCAACATCTGCCTACCCTGAAGGCTGGAAAGATTACGATGTGGTTGCATCGTATGACCGTGAAGAGTGGTTCCGTATCCCATCTCAGTTCGATGGCGAGACATTAAGCTTCGATATCATCCCTGAACACGATTCAATGTACTTCGCGTACTTCGCACCGTATTCATACGATCGTCACCAAGATCTTCTGCACAGTGCTCAAACGCACCCAGCTTGTAAGCTTGAAACTTTGGGCCACACGCTAGACAACAATGACATCACTTTGCTAACCATTGGTGAGCCAAGTGAAGAGAAGAAAAATATCTGGGTTATTGGTCGCCAACACCCGGGCGAGACGATGGCTGAGTGGCTGATCGAAGGTCTGCTGCAACGCCTGCTTGATGAAACAGATACAGTCGGTCGCTCTCTTCTAGACAGCGTTGTGTTCCGCGTTGTACCAAACATGAACCCAGATGGCAGCATCCGCGGTCACCTGCGTACTAACGCTATTGGCGTAAACCTGAACCGCGAATGGCAATCACCTTCTATGGAACGCAGCCCAGAGGTATTCCTTGTTCGCGAGCGTATGCTAGAAACAGGCGTTGACCTATGTCTTGACATTCACGGCGACGAAGCGATTCCATATAACTTTGTCGCGGGTAGCGAAGGCACGCCTTCATACAACGAGCGTATTGCTAAACTAGAGAATCACTTCAAGCAAGCACTACTGACGATCACACCAGAGTTCCAAGATGAATTTGGTTACGATAAAGACGAACCGGGCAAAGCGAATATGACGGTTGGCACAAACTGGATCGGTGAGCAGTTCAAGTGTTTAGCTTACACCGTCGAGATGCCATTTAAAGATCACATCAGTCACGCTGACGAACTTTACGGCTGGTCTCCAGAGCGAAGTGTCGCGTTTGGTCACGACATGCTAGCCGCGGTTTGGGCAACAGTAGACGAGTTATAAGGCGAACTAAGCTCATTAGCTTTACCTGTATCGCCTTTGGTTTATAAGAATCTGGGCTATAGATAGGAAAAAGCCCAGCACTTGTGAAAGTGCTGGGCTTTTTAACCTCTGTTTAGAATGAGCGATTTGCGCCTTAAGGAATCTAACGTCCGTGACTTTTAAGCCACTCTCAGGCTTGCAAAAAATACTGGGTATCTTTGCCTAATATGCCTTTGTTCAGACACCATATCTTTGAAGCTTGGTCCTTGTGATAACTGGACAATCACTTCATCGCCTTCTTGTCTCAGCACTGCACCACTAATATCAATAGTATTGTTATCATGCAGTCTTAAGCTGCCCGCCATAGAGAAACCTCGATAAACAGGGATGATGTTACGCATCATCAGGCGTACACCCTTTTCAGATACTTCACTGACATGAAAAAGCTCATCCTTAATTCGCATCACCGGACGTGCCTTTTGAGGGTACTTTAAGCGGTAATATTTGCGTTTCTGGGTGAATGACTCTTCACGCATTGGTGACTCCCTGTCTCTGTTTATTCGGTCAAGCAATAGACTTTATCTTCAATTGGGTTTTAAATTACACATTCACTCAATTAATAGCTAATTATTATATCGGCCTGAGAATATAATACTTTAGGTATTTGATCCGAGCACTAAGTATGAGCTCAATACTGTACAAAAATCTATACTGAACTGTTAGTTGACTATATTCCTAGAACATTTTTTACTTTGTTTTCGATATGCTTGTCATTATGGTTACAAAACTGATTCTCTAACATTTGCAGCCCTGTTAGACTCCACCTCCCTTTTGATACTTGGTTCATTTATGTCATTTGCTAGCCTAACCCTTAACGCAAAAACCGTCTCCGCGCTCCCATCTCAATTCAATAAGCCAACAGAGATACAACAAGCGGTAATTCCTACAATTATTGCGGGGAAAGACTTACTTGCATTGGCTCAAACGGGCAGCGGTAAAACATTGGCATTCGGCTTACCTTTACTGAATAACATCAACCAAGATGTACATGAACTGCAAACACTGATCATTGTTCCAACCCGTGAACTTGCATCTCAAGTGACCAAATCTTTAGAGCCGATCGCGACAACGCTCAATATCAAATTGGTAACGCTAACGGGCGGCGTGAATACTGATGATCAACAGCAACAATTGTCGACTAAACCACAATTAGCCATCGCCACACCAGGCCGTCTACTTGCTTTAATTAAAAGTGGTGAACTGGATGCAGCCCAGTGTTCATCATTGGTTCTTGATGAAGCCGATCGCCTGATCGACATGGGCTTTTGGCCAGATATTCAAGCGATTACTGCAGCACTACCGAGCAAACGTCAGTCACTGTTGTTCTCTGCGACACTTCCGCCCGAATTAGTAGATCAGGCTGAAGAGCTTCTTTCAAATCCAGTTAAAGTCACGACACACCAAGAAAACAGCGTGGTCGCGGCTATTGAAGAAACCCTGTATTTAGTGAACAAAGGCAGTAAAGCTCAAGCGCTCATCGCCCTACTCAATCAACACACATGGCCGCAAGTATTGGTATTTATTGGCGCAAAAGACAATGCCGATGCATTAACCAAACGATTGAATAAAGCCAAAATCAGAGTGAGTGCGTTACATGGAAATAAGAGCCAAGAAGAACGAGAGCAAGCTTTAGAAAGTTTCAAAAATGGCGAGACTCGTGTGCTTATCGCAACCGACGTGATGGCTCGAGGCATCCATATTGATCAGTTACCTGTCGTAATTAACTTCGAATTACCCTCTCACTCAGCAACTTACGTACACCGCGTTGGTCGCACAGCAAGAGCAGGAAGTACTGGCTGCGCGATCTCTCTGGTTAGCCACAGCGAAACAGACTACCTCAATGCAATTCGCACCCTAACCAATAAGCCGTTGGTGCTGCAACCATTAGAAGGTTTCCCGGTTACCGACAAACCTGCATCTGAAGCGACCGCTCGCAAGCGTCCACCTAAAGATAAAATGGCGAATAGAAGAACAGCCAAAAAGAAGAGCATTAAGCAATTTAAAGGCAAGCCAAGTTCTTCGAAATAAGCAAAGAAAGTCGATTAGCCCAGTTTTTACTGGGCTTTTTTATATGCAACAAAACATAAATTCACACCCAAACACCTCCCTAAAGATGCCAACTTAAATGACACTTTTGTGAATTATGATGCCAACGTATTGATTCTTGGTTGCTCAAAAAAAATACTCTTAAATCACGTTGACGCCCCTATATCTGGCAACTAGATTTTTCTATTAGTGTCTACAACAGGAGGTCATTGAAATGAAACGTGCTAGCTCTACATATCGATTACAACTGATTAAGGAAGTGGCAACCCGCCGAGATCGTCAACGTTCCAATGACCCGATGGCAAACTACATACAAACCCTAATAGATAATAAAGATGATTGTGATACTTCGGTTGAACGCAACCAGAGGTTCAGTGGCAGTCATTTTGATGAGCACATAGGTGGTTGGGTAAGTGACCACTGGGGTAACAAGTAGGACAACGAGAGTAATCCAACCAGCATAACCGCTGTAGAATTCGTCTCCGCATTAACCTATCATCTGCAACAATTCCCTATCCTAGAGTAAGCAGAAAGTGTCTGAGTTAAAAAGAGAAAAAGAAGTAATGGTTGCCTTCCAAGTGATACCTCGCGTTAAAGAAGGTAACAACTTCGAAGTGGTTGATAAAGCCATTGAAGTGGTGAAAGCTGCCGATGTACCTTTCCAAATCGGTGCGATGGAAACCACGATGAAAGGTGAACTCAACCAATTACTCGATATAATTAAACAAGCAGAACAAGCTTGCTACGATGCAGGGGCTGTAGAAGTGATCACGAACATTAAGATTCACAGTAAAACCACCGAGGCCGATGATACATTTTGCACGTACCATCGTGGTGTAACGAAAGCGAATCACATGTTTGTTTAATATCATTTTTGTTTCCGAAAACTGAGCTTTAAGAAAGACTCTGAAAAACCTGTGGTGTTACTGGAAAGGCATGTCTGAGAGGTGAGAAAGGATTTCCATTCGTTCTTCTTCTGACATCGAATGCCAATCACGCGGAGCAACTTCAGGGTCATCTTTTGCCCCGATCGGTTTTCGGTCCAGTGCTTTGACTGGCTCTTTTTTGAGTTTTACGTTCTTTTTATTCATACCGACACCACTCCTTCAGGTACAAAGGTACCTACCTTAATATTACACCCCAACCATTATGTAAAGTAATAGTTACTTCGGAGTTAAATGAAATCTTAATACTTCCTCTTTAGCCAAAAAGATCTCCTTGGGGACTTGTGTTTCCCTCTTCATCGACCTGCTTACCAACCAAGTTTTTTTGCTTCATTATTTTTCGTCTATAGCGCTGGCGACACAGCTTAATCACGTGCAATTGTTCTGACGGAGTCATCGACATCCAATTAAAGCGCTCTTCTCTTTTGCGCATACAACCATTGCAATAGCCTTTATCATCGCTTGAGCAAACCCCAACGCAAGGGCTTGGAACCTGGAAAAACTCTAACTGCTCCACCATGCCTCCTTACACATCAAAATCGAGCTTACTAATTAAAAAATAAGCGATTAATTTGTCGCCCAGCTCGTGAAATTCATACTAAACTATGACCTTATACTGACACATATAGTGTTTTGTAAACTATACTTTGAACCCATCAAGTTACACTTATTCGGTAACTTCGTTCTTTCCTTTGGAGCCTTATAATATGAAGTTTAGTTCAAAAAAATTACTAGCAGTAGCCGCTTTACCTATGATGCTAGCAGCATGCACAACAACAGGTGACAACGCGATGCAAGTAACACCAACCGATCTACAGCACCATAATTGGGAACTTGCGCAAATTGATGGCAAGGACATTGTGAAAAACGAAGACCAAGCAGCTCCTCGTCTAGAGATCGGCGAAAAGATGACGGCAAATGGCATGGCTGGTTGTAACAACTTCTTCGGTCAAGGCGAGCTGAAAGACGGTCAATTCCGTATCAAGCAAATGGGCATGACAATGAAAATGTGTCACGGTTCTGCGATGGAAATCGAACAATCGGTTTCTGCGACTCTAAGCGAGTGGAGCGACGTAACCCTAACAAACGATACGCTAGTACTGAAAAACGATGTACACACGCTAACGTACACAATTCGTGACTGGGTAAACTAATCCATCATCGAAACCAAATATTGATTGAAGGAGCCTGATGGCTCCTTTTTTATTGTCAGCCAGCCCTCACTACTTCTTCAAAATTGACGTTCATCGCCGACTTTTCGTACCAACCTCCAATAAACCTCAAAAATCTCTCATTTAGATGCAATAAATTCAACGGTTCAGCGGTCTGTTGCTAGGATGGCAAAAGCCTAGAGTCTGTCGAGTTTTCGAGGTGATTACAGATCGAACAAAACTCAACCGCGAACTCCCTGCTTGTTCTCAAGTAATTGATTGAATTTACTGTTGAATTAGAATTTATTTCAGAAACAGATAGAATAACTATTAGCGCATGTTGATCTTTCGTTAACCGCGAAAGGTCAATACGCCCTAGGGAGTTTGAAAATACAATGCTCTTGCCCGTTCACTACCAAATGGAAAAGTTTATGAACAAGATAGTAAGTACGTTAGGAATCATGGCAACCGTTGCATACAGCGCAACCATTTATGCTGATGAAGCAACATCCACCGACAGGTGGAACCAAATAGAACAGCAGGCAGAGGGAGAAACTGTCTACTTTCACGCTTGGGGCGGAAGCCAAGAGATCAATCGTTACCTACAATGGGCAGGCAAGAAATTACAAAGTGACTACGGTGTCACGTTAAAGCATGTGAAAGTAACTGATATTGCGGAAACGACCACTCGACTGCTTGCTGAAAAAGCGGCAGGAAAGAACAGTGAAGGCAGCGTCGATATCGTCTGGATCAATGGCGAGAACTTCCGTTCGATGAAAGACAACGCGCTATTGTTTGGGCCATTTACAGAATCACTTCCAAATTGGCAGTATGTCGATAAATCTCTGCCGATTGATGTCGATTTCTCAGAGCCTACGGAAGGCTTAGAAGCACCGTGGGGCGTGGGACAACTGGTGTTCATTCACGACCAAGAGACGCTGCATAATCCACCACAATCATTCTCAGAGATGTTGAGCTACGCTCAGGCTTTCCCGAACCGTTTAAGCTACCCTCGTCCACCAGAATTTCATGGCACGAGCTTCATTAAGTCTCTACTGATTGAACTAACAAACAATAACCCTGCGCTGGCTCAGCCGGTTTCAGAAGGCAACTTCCAAGAAGTGACGGCACCACTGTGGGCATACTTAGATAAATTCCATAAAGTGGCTTGGCGCGGTGGCAAGCAATTCCCAGCAGGCACATCGGAAAGCATCCAACTCCTGGATGATGGTCAGATCGATCTCGCGATTACGTTCAATCCAAACTCTGTTTATTCAGCACAAGCCAGTGGTCGCCTAGCCGAAACCACTAAGGCTTATGCTCTAGAAAGCGGCGCACTATCTAACATTCACTTCCTTGCGATTCCTTGGAATGCCAATGCAACCGCAGGTGCTCAAGTGACCATTAACTTCTTACTGAGCCCAGAAGCACAGTCTCGCAAAGGTGACCTCAATGTTTGGGGTGACCCTTCTGTATTGAGCAGTAAGTACTTAACCGGCAGCGCTAAAAATACTCAGCAATTTAAATCGATTGATGAACCGCATCCTAGTTGGCAAAACGCGCTCGAGAAAGAGTGGCTTAAGCGATACGGTAACTAACCTCCATGCTACGCGCTCTATATTTTGTTGTTATAGCTGTATGTATCATCCCAACCATTCCAGGGGTAGCGGGAGTCGTGGCTTCGTCACTGAGTTTCATCCCGCCCCTTGGTTTAGAGGAGCCGACACTCAACGGCTTTAGCCAAGTCTTTCAATGGGAAGGGGCTTGGCACTCTATTGGCTTAAGCCTAGGTTCAGCAATTGGAAGCAGCTATATCGCCTGCTTCCTGACCTTTTGTATTCTTCAAGCTTCTTGGGGAAACAAGTTTTGGAGAAAGATTGAGTTAATGCTATCGCCAATGCTTGCCATTCCGCATGTGGCTTTCGCTATCGGCTTTGCTTTTTTGTTTAGCCCAACAGGCCTTGGCGCAAGAGCGGTACATCACTTGCTCGGCGAATCGGCTACCAGCTCTGAATTGGCGTTATTGGTGAAAGACCCATACGCGTTCGGCTTAATCATTATGCTCGCACTCAAAGAAGCACCTTTCTTGTTGCTGATGAGCATTTCGATACTTCAGCAAATTGATGTAGAACGTATCACCAAGGTCAGTGCATCTCTGGGTTATAGCCGTGCTCAGATCTGGTGGAAATGTATTTTCCCGCAATGGTTTACTAAGCTTCGCTTCCCGATGCTGGCGGTACTCGCTTACAGTGTCTCGGTTGTCGATATTGCTCTGATCATTGGCCCAACCAACCCGCCGACCTTTGCCGTTTTGGTATGGCAATGGTTCAACGACCCTGATCTTAACCTACTTCCGCGAGCTGCTGCAGGTGCCATCGTTTTGTTTGGTTTAGCTTCGTTGATCATCGCCTTGGCGCGTTTAGTTGAATGGGCAATTCTGAAGTACTTTCGAACTTGGCAATATTCAGGACGAACAGGGGCTAACTTGCCGGGGAAAACCGTATTCACAGTGCTTGCTAGCCTTTCATTGCTGATCATTCCTTTAATGGTAATTTGGAGTGTTGCTCAGCGTTGGCGCTTCCCTGATTTACTGCCGAACCGCTACAGCATGCGTTTCTGGGAGTTCGAATGGGATGGCATCATGAGTACTGTGGGTCAAAGCTTATGGATTGGTCTGATTGCCGCTTCAGTCGCTCTGTTACTTGCGCTGATTGCTCACGAATACAGAATCAAATACAAGTGGCAAGTTCCGGGCTTCATTATCGCTATCCCAATGTTAATACCTCAACTATCGGTATTGTTTGGTATGCAAGTCACGACCCTCTACATCGGCAGTAGTGCCTATGAATTCTGGGTGATTTGGGCGCATGTTTTCTTTGCTTTCCCGTTTGTGTATCTGTCTTTGGACGGCCCGTGGAAAAGCTTCAATGATGGGTTGATTAAAGCCTCGCTGAGCCTAGGTAAATCGCCATTTCAGAGTTGGTATTCGATCAAACTGCCAATTTTGCTTCCTGCTATTGCCTTTGCTTGGGCGGTCGGGATCAGCGTGAGTTTGGCCCAATACCTTCCAACATTAATGCTCGGCGCGGGCCGTATTAGCACGATCACCACAGAAGCCGTTGCCCTTACCAGTGGTTTCGACCGCAGGGTGACAGCAATCTATGCCATTTGGCAGGCCCTATTGCCTCTGTTCTTTTTCTCTTTAGCGATATTAGTCAGCCGACTTCAACTTAGATATCGCCGTCTTACTTTTAAAGGTTTCCTAAGTAATGAGTCTGTACCTCAACGACCTCGCCATCCGTAAAACCGATGGAGATTCGCTGTTCTCAGCGCTAAACGTAACATTAGAATCTGGCCAAATACTGGCTTTGATGGGGCCGAGTGGCTGCGGAAAGTCGACCTTACTGGATGCGATTGCTGGTCACTTAAGTGAAGAATTTTCGTATTCTGGCACCGTTGTGTTGAACGATATTCAGCTAGACGAGATTCCATCACATCAGCGTGAAGTCGGTATTCTGTTTCAAGATGACTTGCTGTTTCCGCACCTCAAAGTATGGGAGAACTTGGCATTTTCGTTATCGAACTCTGTTAAAGGTTCCAGTCGTCAACAACAAGCAATGGCTGCGCTAAAAGACATAGAGCTAACTCACTTGGCAGAGTCTTTTCCGGATCAAATATCTGGTGGTCAACGCGCAAGAATAAGCTTAACTCGTATGTTGTTAGCCAAGCCTAAACTAGCCCTGCTTGACGAACCGTTCAGCAAACTGGACCAAGAGTTAAGAGCACAATTTCGAGATTGGGTGTTTGAACAATTGACCAAAGCGAATATCCCTACATTAATGGTCACGCACGACGAAGCCGATGTACCTCAAGGGGCAGAAGTACTGTCTTGGCCATGGAGAAGTAACCATGCTGGATAAGTACTCCATTAAGGTCATTAAGTGGCCATTAAATCAGTCTGCTAAGTTACTGAACCAATTGGGTATCACGGCCAATCAGACCACGTTATTCGGATTTCTAGTTGGGTGTTTAGCATTTCCAGCGCTAGCATTTCAGCAATACGAGTGGGCGTTAGGCTTCATTGTATTCAACAGAGTGTGTGATGGGCTTGATGGGGCCTTGGCTCGAATCCAAGGCATTAGTGATGCAGGCGGGTTCCTCGATATCAGCCTAGATTTCCTATTCTACTCGCTGATACCTTTTGGATTTGTCATTGCCAACCCAGAGCACAACGCCATTGCCGGCGCATTTTTGATCTTCTCTTTTATCGGCACAGGCAGCAGCTTTTTGGCGTTTGCGGTTATGGCAGGCAAGCGAGGCATAGAAAACCCAGTCTATAAACATAAGTCTCTGTACTACATGTCGGGGTTAACCGAGGGAACAGAAACCATCGCTTGTTTCATTGCTTTCTGTATCTGGCCTCAACACTTTGCAGTTATCGCTTACACCTTTGGTGCAGCATGTTGGCTAACCACGTTCATGCGTATCTATTTTGGTTTCCAGACGCTCAAGACTCAGCAAGAGAGTTAGCAACCTAACGACAAAAACAAGATACAAAAATGCCGCTCAGATGAGCGGCGTTTTTATATTCTAGCTAATACTTAAACCTAATTATAATTAGGCATCTGCAGAAGCGTTAATTTTAAATCTCAGAACCTTCAAGCTTGAATCAAGGTCGACATCGACAAACTCAGGCGGGTTGTCCAGACGCTCAATGAATATAACGCTTGGTGCTTCTTCTGCCATCGTCTCAATCAGGAAGTTTGGTGATACCGCTGGTGAGTTAACACACGCGATCACTTCACCATCTTCTGTTAGAAGTTCAGGCAAACGACGTAAGATCTTTTTGTAATCTTTGGTTAGAGCAAAGCTGCCTTTTTGGAACGAAGGTGGATCTATGATCACTAGCTCGTAAGGGCCGCCCTTCTTGATTTTTCCCCACGACTTAAAGATATCGTAGCCAAGGAAGTTAACCGAGCGCATATCGTGATCATTCAGACGGTGGTTATCGCGGCCTTTGTTTAGTGAGCCACGCGACATATCCACATTCATGCACTGACGAGCGCCACCAGCGATAGCCGCGACAGAGAAACCACAGGTGTATGCGAACAGGTTAAGAACGTTCTTATCCTTGGCATGATCTTGTACCCATTGACGACCATTGCGCATGTCTAGGAACAAACCGAAGTTCTGATTACGGCCAATATCTAATTGGTACTTAAGACCGTGCTCAACCACAACCGGAGAATCATTCAACTCGCCCCATAGAACCTCTGAAGGCGCGCCATCGGCATAACGGTGTTGCAGAACAATGCTTGTGCCCTGCTTTGATTGCCAGATATCTTTGTTGGTGAGTTCAACCAATCCAGCTTTGAGAGATGACAAGAATTCATCGTCTACTTCTTTAAACACGTTAACCAGTAGTTGTCCATCAACCCAGTCACATGTCAGTTGCTCTAGACCAGGCCAAAACTTACCGCGGCCGTGGAAAATACGGCGTAGTTCGTTTGGTACTTCATTAAGTTGCTGTTCAATATGACTAAAAAACAGAGGTAAAGCTGATGCTTCCATTATTTCACTCACTTAGTGTTTAGCTTTGGCCAAGTTAATGACCAAGGTTCAAGCCAGTTGTCTAAACCGTTCGACACGGTTTCCTGATGCCACTTCTCACCCAAGGAGTTTAGGCTTCTTGGATCGCAAACATATTCGTAGGCCTGTGATTGATAGGTAAATCGAATCGCGAAGGCATGCAGATAACCTCTGTCAGCCTCACTCGACGGATTATAAATAGGGTCGCCAACAATGGCTGAGCCGATCGATTTCATCGCGACACGGATCTGATGAGTTCGCCCCGTATAGGGTTTACATAAAAGCAGACGTTCACCGGGTTCAGCCGTTGCTGATAAAAACTGAGTAATCGCCGGATTCTCTTTGGATGTCAGAAGTTTCCAACTTGAGCGTCTTGATCGCTCCATATCTCCAGAAATCAAACCCTGCTTTTTCTTTGGCTTCTTAGAACCAATCGCAAGGTAATATTTCTCTACTTCACGCTTTGCAAATAGCTGTGAAAGCTCGCTCGCCGCCAACGCATTTTTTGCTAGCAGTAGAATGCCCGAGGTCATTTTATCTAGTCGATGAACGAGATACAGCTTAGGCTCATTAATTGCCTTAGCAACTTCTTGAAGCAACATGGTATCGCCATCGTCTTTGTGGACGCTGACTCCAGGATGCTTATTGATAAGTAAAAAATCAGAGTGGTTCAGAAGAATATCGAACATGTAAAGGCTAGCTCCATTGTAGAGCGTGGAGTATACCGTGTCTGAACCCAGAATCCAGCTACGAAAAAGTCCAACGAACTCAATAAACTTTCTTTCTCACGAACAATTTCACACTAAACTTACCTAAATCAAAATGCTGATCAACTAATCGTTAATGGTATTTATACTAAGTACCAAGAGGGTAACTTTAGTTATTGTTATTAACGAATAGAGTCGTAAGCATAAAAAAACGGGAGCCTCAAGCTCCCGTTTATCCATTGACTTTAGCTTGCGATTAGAATTTTTTAGAAATTACCGCAGAGCCAGCAATGATACCAATACCTAGTAGCATAATTGCCCCTTTACCGCTGTCGAAGCCAGAAGAGATACCCATAAACGCTACGATAGCGATAGCTACTGGGATGATGTACTTAACTAGCGTGTACCACAGACCGAACAATGGGAAAGAAACTTCACCGTCGTTAGTGATTTCTTTCTCTAGGTCAGCACGATTTAGTCTCCAACCAGCAAAGATACATACCAACATACCGCCAACTGCCAGGAAGATCTTGTCAGTCAATAGGTCAAAGATATCGAATGCACCAGTATCAAACAGTGTTGGACCGAAGCCACCAAGTGATAAAGAAGCAAAGATACATAGAATAGCCATCACTGAACTTGCAGTCAGTACTGCTGTTACACGCTTCATGCCTTTTTCATCAATTAGGTAAGAAACCACAACTTCAAGTAGAGATACTGAAGAAGTCAGTGCCGCAACACTCAGACCAACGAAGAACATAAGAGCAAATAGAAGACCAACTACGCCGCCCATTTCAGCAAATAGCTGAGGAACAACCACGAATACTAGACCCGGACCAGCTGCAGGTTCCATACCGAATGCGAACATTGCAGGGAACATTGCAACACCAGCTAGGATAGCAACACCTGTATCCATTGCCGTAACCATAGCCGTAGTTTGAACTAGGTTCTCTTTCTTCTTAAGGTAAGAGCCGTAAGTCAACATACAACCCATACCAAGACTTAGTGAGAAGAATGCTTGACCTAGCGCTGCTAGAATTACACCGCTGTCTACTTTAGAGAAGTCAGGGCTGAATAGGAATTCAAGACCAGCCATCGCGCCCGGAAGCATGATACCTTTAATTGATACCACGATAAGGATGATGAAAAGAATTGGCATCAATATCTTACCCGCCTTCTCAATACCACCAGAGATACCTTTAATAACGATAACAACGTTAAGCAATAGATACAGGCCCATCCACATTAATGGTTGAACTGGGTTTGAGATAAAGCCGCCGAAGCTATCACCAATGGCTTCTGGTGCTTCAAGAAGACCACCAGCAATTTTACCAATGTATGCGATTGACCAACCACCTACAACTGGGTAAAAGCCCATGATCAATAGGCCGCTAAACACACCGATTACGCCGGCGAACGTCCAACGACGGTCTGTTGTTTTAAATGCACCTACTGCTGATCTTTGCGTATGACGGCCAATCGCAAATTCAGTCAACATGACACTGAAACCGATAAAGATGACAAAAAACAGGTAGATTGCAACGAATGCACCGCCGCCGCTTTCGCCTGCTGTGTAAGGGAATTTCCAAATGTTACCTAAGCCAACAGCAGAACCTGCTGCAGCCATTACGAATCCTAACTTCGAACCCCAGGTATCGCGAGGTGTTGTGGTTGTATTACTCGTAGCCACGTGTACTCCAAACTTTTGTGTTATGTGATGTTGTGTTTTGCTTTGGGTGGCGTCTTTAAAAGATAAGGTGTATAAATAAATTTACACAACTAAAAGATTTGATTGACGCTCGTTATATAGCAAGTAAACCAGTTTAAAAATAAAATTGGAAGCGCGAACCGTACATATTTCGTTACCAGTGTAAATTTTTATGGTTAAATAGTACGCTTTCGCTCAAAACAATCGCTTTCTTCTTAAGTTAACTAAAACTTAACAACTTTAACCTATTTACAGCTTTTGCTCTATTTTGTAAATAGTTGATTCCTTAAATTCCCATATTCTTAAAATAGCATTACTATCTAACTGTCTCTTTTTTCGAGTATTCAATGTGGAAAAGTTCTACCATTTTTTAACTTTGGCTTCTGTTGCTTTGTACTGGGTTCTTGTCGCCGGTGTAACTTTACGTATCGTACTAAAACGACGTTCTCTCAGTGTTTCTCTTTCCTGGCTCATGATTATTTACATACTTCCTATTGTTGGAGTCGCTTTTTACTTCCTTTTTGGTGAGCTGAATCTTGGTAAAAAGCGAGCTGAACGTGCGCACCGAATGTTTACTCCCTTTGGTGATTGGTTCCGCCAGTTAAATAATTGCCAACTTCACCAGCCCGGTAAAGTCGGCTCCCCAATCCACAAGATTGATGAACTTTGTAACAATAGGATGGGCATTCCTGCACTCAGTGGTAACACGCTTTCACTGCAAGCTTCTCCTAATGAGAGCTTACAATCAATTATCGAAGATATAGAAAATGCACAGACCAGCATTAAGATGGTTTTCTATATTTGGCACCCTGGTGGCCTGACCGATTCTGTAGCTTCAGCTCTTATCCGAGCAGCAAAACGCGGCGTCGATGTTAAGGTTTTGCTCGATTCAGCAGGTAGCCCTCGCTTCTTCAGGAGCCACTGGCTTCTAATGATGAAAAACGCGGGCGTCCAAGTTGTGCAAGCGTTGGAAGTGAGCCCATGGCGTATTTTTTTGCGACGCTTAGATTTAAGACAACACCGCAAAATCATCGTAATTGACGAATCCATTGCTTATACCGGTTCAATGAACATGGTTGACCCTATCCATTTCAAGCAGAGCTCAGGGGTGGGTCACTGGATCGACGTAATGGTCCGTATAACGGGCCCAACCGTTAACGTGCTGTCGGCAATCCATGGTTGGGATTGGGAAGTTGAAACGGGCGAACGAATTCTTCCCGACTTACCGAAATGTCCTGTTGAAGAAATAATGACTCATCATCCAGTTCAAGTTGTTCCATCAGGCCCGGGGATGCCTGAGTATTTAATCCTGCAAGTTCTAACTATTGCCATTAATCAGGCAAATAAATCTCTATGCATCACTACACCCTACTTTGTCCCTAGCGCAGACTTATTAGAGACACTTAAAATGACAGCTCAACGTGGTGTAAACGTAGAACTGATCATTCCGCACAACAACGATTCGTTAATGGTTAAATGGGCTTCTCGCGCCTTTTATACCGAACTGCTTGAAGCGGGAGTGAAAATTTATGAATTTTATGGTGGCCTTCTCCATACGAAGTCCGTCGTGGTTGATGAAGAATTCTGTTTGATCGGCACGGTCAATATTGACATGCGTAGTCTCTGGCTCAATTTTGAAGTCACACTTGCCGTCGATGATGTGCACTTCACACGACAACTATCAGAATTACAAAAGTCTTACATAGAGTCGGCTCATCAAGTTGAGTTAGAAAGATGGGAAAAAAGAAGCCTACGTAACCGCTTCTTTGAAAGGTTGTTCTATTTGTTCAATCCACTGCTTTAATGAGCTCAAAGAGTCAGTAATAACTAACAACTAATCATTTCCTAACTACGCTCTTAACCGTTAGCCCTAAATCACGACAAAAATTAAAAAGTGTAAAAACTCCAGCCTCCCTCTTGATTTGGGGGCTGCTAGCGTGTTTTAAATAGAACATAATCATCGATAAGGAATTCACAGCATGTCCGAAAGCAAAACCACCAAGCTCATCACAGCAGGTCGTGATAAGAAGTGGACCAATGGCGTCGTAAACCCACCAGTTCAACGAGCTTCTACTGTCGTTTTCAACACAGTAGAAGAGAAACGTAAAGCGACCGTTAATCGCGCTAACAAGACTCTTTTCTACGGACGCCGCGGCACTACGACTCATTTCGCGTTTCAAGATGCAATGGTTGAAGTTGAAGGCGGTGCAGGCTGCGCTCTTTATCCTTGTGGTACAGCAGCAATCTCAAACGCAATCTTATCTTTTGTAGAAACAGGAGACCATATTCTCATGGTTGACACCTGTTACGAACCAACTCGTGATTTTTGCGAAACCATCATGAAAAAGATGGGTGTGGAAACAACTTACTATAAACCAACCATTGGCGAAGACATTAAAGATCTTATAAAGCCAAACACCAAAGTGCTTTTTACCGAGTCTCCGGGTTCGGTCACCATGGAAGTACAAGACATCCCAACACTAGCACGTATTGCTCACGAGCATGAAATCATCGTTATGCTAGACAACACTTGGGCAGCAGGCGTTAACTTCTCTCCGTTTGATTTCGGTGTTGATATCTCGATTCAAGCAGCGACCAAATACATCGTTGGCCATTCTGATGTAATGTTGGGGACCGCTGTTGCCAACGAAAAATGCTGGGAACAACTACGAGAACAGAGTTACTTGATGGGACAATGTGTCTCTCCAGATGACGCTTATCTTGGTCTTCGTGGTATTCGAACTCTTGATGTTCGACTACGCCAACACGCAGAAAGTAGCTTGAAAGTCGCAAAATGGTTAGAGACTCGTCCTGAAGTTGACCACGTTCGTCACCCGGCTCTAGAGACTTGCCCTGGCCATGAGTTCTTCAAACGAGATTTTACTGGTGGTAATGGCTTGTTCTCTTTTGTTTTAAAGAACTCAAACCCACAAGCAACGACGGCGCTGCTTGACGGCATGACCCACTTTAGCATGGGTTACTCATGGGGTGGATTTGAGAGTTTGATTCTAGCGAATGAACCAAGCAGCTTTAACAGCCTGAGAACCGTAGCAAATCCAAACTTAGAAGGAACTCTGATACGCGTTCATATCGGCTTAGAAGACGTCGATGACTTGATTGCAGATCTAGAGGGTGGCTTAGAACGTTACAGCGCTCTGGTTTAATTTCAAGAGTCATACCAATCGTATTATTCATATCAAAAAGGCAGGACTATCCTGCCTTTTCTATGTTCGATTGCCTCACAATTATTTCGTCAAAAGAAATAGCACTTTATTTATGAGGACAACCGACTAAGTGATCATTGACCATACCGGTCGCTTGCATGAACGCGTAACAGATTGTTTCCCCGACAAACTTAAAGCCTCTCTTTTTCAAAAACTTACTCATCGCTTTAGATTGCTCGGTAGAAGCGGGAACTTGAGACATCTCGGTCCATTGATTCACAATCACTTCGTTATCGACAAATTGCCATAAGGCATTTGAAAGAGAGCCGAACTCTTTCTGTAATTCAAGCGTTGCTCGCGCATTGTTGTATACCGAAGCAATCTTACCCTTATGCTTAACCACATCGAAGTTTTCAATGATATTCGCCACATTGTCTTCATTGAGTTCGGCTAGCTTGTTGAGATCATAGTTATCAAATGCGGCACGGTAGCCTTCGCGCTTTTTGAGTATCGTGATCCAACTCAGGCCAGCTTGTGCCCCCTCTAACGTAATGAATTCAAACAACACTTGGTCGTCGTAAACAGGTACGCCCCACTCAGCGTCGTGATATTCCCTTTCCAGTTCATGTTTAAGAGCCCATGCGCAGGTTCTATCCGATGTGTTCGCTGCCATTTTTGTATTCTCTTTTATCAATCGGTATATAAAAATAACGCCCCATTCAGGGGCACTATTTCAAAGGTTAATTGCCGTTAAGCCACTTTAATCTTATGGAATAGACGATACAACACAGGTACTACGATTAGCGTCAGTACAGTCGCAAAACCCAAACCAAACATAATAGTTACTGCCATTGGTTTGAAGAAGATATCTGGCAATAGCGGGATCATACCTAGAATAGTTGTGATCGCCGCCATGCATACCGGACGAACACGGCTTAATGCAGCGTCAACAACCGCTATGTACGGATCTTTACCTGACTTCATTTCAATCTCAATTTGATCCAGCAGCACAATACCGTTTTTGAGCAGCATTCCCGATAAACTCAAGAAACCTAACAGAGCCATAAAACCAAATGGTGTATTCAAGGCTAACAGGCCTGTCGTTACCCCTATTAACGCCAACGGAACCGTTAACCAAACAATTAAAGGCTCTTTCACTGAGTTAAATAAGAACACGGTAATCAAGAACATGAACAAATAGCCAAGAGGCATGGTTGTGAACAGTGACGCCTGTGCATCTGCTGACGATTCATATTCACCACCCCATTCCAATGAGTAACCCGGAGGCATCTCAATCGCTTCAATTTGTGGTTGTAATCGTTTTTGCAGAGTCGAAGCAGTTTCTTCACCCAACAAGTCATTATCGGCCATTACCGTTAGCATGCGCTTACGGTTCTTACGAATGATCAGTGGATCTTCCCATTCCAGCTCGTAGCCTAACGTGACTTGTTGCAATGGGATGTATTCATTTAATGCTGGGCTCCAGATCTTCATGCCTTCGATGTTACGAATGTCGACACGCTCACCTTCTGGTAAACGAGCCACAATCGGCATCAACGTTGTACCATCACGATACACACCAATCGACTTACCAGAGAAAGACATCGCGAGGAAATCATCAACGTCTGATTTTGTAATACCATAACGGCGTGCTTGGCTTTCATTGAACTGAGGTTTTAGCACCTTGGTTCTTTCACGCCAATCATGACGAATATTAAATGCACCTTCATCGGCATGCATTATATCCATCACTTGAGCTGCAATTGTACGTAATACCGTTGGATCAGAACCTACAATTCGTGCTTCAATTTTCGCTCCGCCACCAGGGCCCAATTCGATTTGTTTGAGTTTATAGTCAATTTCAGGAAACTGACCATTTACATGTTCACGGAAACGCAGCATCAACCCTTCAAGTACTTCGTAACTTTTCACACGAACCGTTATCTCGCCATAGGCGCTATAACTTTTCTCTGGTGAGTAAGTCAGCATGAAGCGTTGTAGACCTTTACCTGCCGTCGTCGTGATATGATCAACTTCCTCCTGTTTTGATAACCAACTTTCAAGAACTTTAAGCTTGGTGTTGGTCGCACGAATATCGCTCCCTTCCGGCATCCACACATCCACTTGGAACATTGGTGTGGTTGAAGATGGGAAGAAGGCCTGTTTCACAAAACCAAAACCATAAACACTCGCTCCCAAACCGATAATCAAAACGAGCATGGTGAGCCACGCACGCTTCATACAGAACTCAAGGAAGTTTTTATAGATAACAAAAACCATCCCGTTGTATGGGTCTTTGCCTTCGTTATCAGGATCAACCTTTTGACCTTTGAAGAACATGTCAGCAAAGAAAGGCGTAATTGAGATAGCAGTAAACCAACTCAGCATTAACGAGACAAGTAGCACCGTAAACAAGGTGCCACAGTATTCGCCAGTTGAATCTTCAGACAAGCCGATAGGAGCAAAAGCTGTGACTGCAATAACCGTTGCACCCAACAATGGCCATTTGGTTTGGGTAACGATATCGGTGGCGGCCTGCATCCGGGTTCGCCCCTTCTGCGTGCCGATCAATACTCCTTCCACCACCACAATGGCATTATCCACCAGCATCCCCAAGGCGATAACCAAAGCGCCTAATGAAATACGTTGAAGGTCGATCTTGAGGTATTGCATGAAAATGAAGGTACCGAAAACAGTCAACAGCAGTATTAAACCGATCAGAAGACCCGACCGTAGCCCCATGAAGAACAAGAGAACCACAATCACGATTGCAACCGCTTGCCCTAAACTGACTACAAAACCGCTTACCGACTTATCGACTTCTTTTGGTTGGTTATAAACCTCAGAAATGTCAATACCAACTGGCTGTTGATATTTAAGCTCTGCAAGCCGTCGATCAAAGGCTTCCCCCACCTCAACCACGTTCACGCCCTGCGCAAATGAGACACCAAGGTTGAGGGCGAGTTTACCGTTATAGCCAATGATATTACTCGGAACCTCAACATAACCACGAGTGACGTCAGCTACATCTTTTAAATAGATGAGGCCTTGAGCACCACCTTCCGTCAAAATTAAATCACCGAGTTGTTCAACATTCTGGAACTCACCCGTGGGATGAATTCGAATGTACTCATCACCAATCCTTACCGCACCCGCACTTGATACAATGTTTTGAGTCGATAAAAGATTAAATACCGTGCTCGGAGAGAGGCCCAAAGAGCTAATACGTTTCATCGATATCTCAATGAAGACTTGCTCTTGCTGTTGACCGGAAACAGAAACTTTACTGACCCCATCAACCAACTCCATCTCTCGCCTTAAATAATCAATGTAATCCAACAGCTCTTTGTAACTGTAGCCATCCCCCGTCACCGCCAGCAAAATACCGTAAACGTCACCGAAGTCATCGATGACTTGAGGATCATTAACGCCGGGTGGCAGTTCCACCTTAAGATCATTCACTTTTCGGCGAAGTTCATCCCATATTTGCGGAAGATCATCGGGACCATAGTTATTCTTCATCGTTACCGTTACCTGCGACAGGCCACGGCTTGAGATGGAGTTCACTTCATCCACATAAGTAAGCTGTTGAATCGCTTTCTCTAGCGGATAAGTCACTTCCTCTTCCAGTTGCTGAGGGGTCGCCCCAGGGTATGAAGTCACTACCATGGCATCTTTGATAGTAAAGGCAGGATCCTCTAAACGACCCAAACCAAAGAATGCAGAAACACCACCAATAAGGAAGATCAGAGACAACATCCAGCTGATGACTTTGTTACGTATAAAATAAGAAGCAACCCCTGTGATCTGATCATCACCCTGTTGATCGTCATTTTGGGGCTTGTTATTTACTTCACTCATTGTTCGTCTCCTGAGACAATACTTCCACTGTCATCCCATCTCGCAATCGCGATACGCCTGCAACAACGACATGCTGCCCCATTTCTAATCCTTTCATTATCTGCAATGTTTTCTGGTTTGCTTTTCCTAACACGACTTGTTGTTTCGAAACTGTCTTGTCGTCATTAAGAACCCACACATAAGAATTTTGACGAGTCAGTTCATCACCATCGGCATTAAAGACAGCTTCGATCGGAATAAGGACGCCGGCTTTTAAATCCAAACCGATATCTCGCCCATTAGAAGTGACATCAACGGCCATACCATCAAGAATCAAATCATCTTTTGGCATAGGTAAAGCTAGTGTGACGGTGAAAGTCCCAGTGCTTGGATCAGGTTCAGTCGTGAACTCCTTAATACTCGCCGTGTATTCATTACCACTAGGCACTCGAACCAAAGCTTCTACATTCGATAAAAGTTGTTCGCTTGGCTGGTTCACATAAATTTGGTCAGGTAGTTGGATAACCACTTCCACATTCTCAACACTGTGAATATTTACAACCTGTTGGCCAACCTGAATATTTTCATATTGATCAACACTGACTCGAGAGATAATCCCATCAACCGGGGCACGAAGCTTAGTGAACGATAACCGTAATTTAGCAAGCTCCAATTCAGAATAAGCAATCTGACGTTGCGCGGCGATTTCATCAAACTGCGACTTCGCTAATAGCCCTTTCTTCACGAGCGGGCTTGAACGTCTATATTGGCTGTTGATTACCGTGTAACGCGCCTGAGCGTTGTCTACATCCAATTGGTAATCGGTAGGATCTAACTCAGCAATGATGTCTCCGGCTTTAACCCGCTCACCTTCTTTTACATCCAGCTTATTGATTTCTCCAGCGACACGAAAGCTAAGGCGGGCTTTCTCTGCAGCATTAGCCACCGCCGGGAAATAAAGCTTATCGCTAAAATCGATGACTGAAATCTCGACGGCTTTAACCAAGGGCGTGTTATCCACTTCTACCACTTGTTTATCTTCACAAGCCGTCAGTAAGGCTAAACACGACAGGCCGGCGGCCACTTTAAGTGTTTTCATGTTATAGCCCCCTTTCCTTGACCCACTCTCGAACCTTAACACCAGGTTCAAGACCATTAACGCCAGAAGTGACAATACGGTCTCCATCGTTCAGCCCAGAGACAATATGACGTTTTTCATCAATCACGATTGCCACATTCTCAACAATACCGTCATTATTAACACGCCACACTGACACATCATCACCATCGGTTATCATGGCAGAGGGTGGTATTTTGGTTGCCGCAGCGAGAGCAGACACGAGATTTACCGTGCCAGACATGCCCGGCAAAATACCGATATCGGTTGGTCTTTCCATCACCATCGTTACTTTATATGAACTTGTTTTCGGATCCGCTTCGGTATCAACCTCTTGGAAGGTTAAAGCGTAAGGGTTTTCAGGGAACGCATCAAATACCATGGTTGCGTCGGTTTCGAACCCAGAAGAAAAGCGCGAGATAAGTTGATCGGGTAATAGGAAAACGACTTTAAGAACCTGATTGGTTTGAATATTCATGACACCTTGTTTCGCAGCGATATATTCATGGTTTTCAGCTGGAATGATGGAAATTGTTCCATCGTAAGGCGCGACTAGGGTCGTGTAACGCAGGTTAGCTTTAGCTTGATTAAGAACAGCTTTAGCGGAATTGTGATTGGCTTTCGCTTGGTCGAAATCTTGTTCTGAAACCACGCGATCTTTACGTAATTTGATCGCACGTTGATACTGTACATCAGCAAGCTTAAAGTTGGCCCTCGCTTGTTTCTCTAACAACTGATATTCATCTGGATTTAGTGTTGCAAGTGCGTCGCCTTTAGTAACCTGTTGACCCGAAGTGACGTCAATAGTCTGAAGTAACCCGGGAACACGGAATGCAAGGACTGCTTTATTACCGGCTTCTGTGGTGGCAGGAAAGCTACGTTCAAAGGCATTATTGCCGACAGAGACAGTGAAGAGTTTGGCGGGCCTAGAATCAGGCTCAGGTACCGGAGGAAGCTCCTTACCACACCCAAACAACCCAGCGATGGCTGTCAATAGGACTACGGAGGCTCTATACATTGGTAATCATCCATAATTATAAATATTTTTATAACATAGATTAATCACATGTAACTTACCAATTATCGTAAGATTTATTTAGACAAAATTATCAAAAATAATAATGGTTTAGGATCAGCAGTCCCAAACCATTATCTAATATTTTTAGGTTTTACTACATTTTCTTAAATGCGCGGTCGACTTTAAAAGTATCTGAGGTGACATAGGCTTCCATGTTGCGCACACTCGTCTCTAACTTCTGGAAATCACCTTCTAGAGTGCCCAATAAAGACTCGGCTGTTTGTCCTTTTTCCCAAGGTTTTTGCTTCAATGTATGCTCTTGCTTGGCTTTCATTTCATCGACATACTGGGACGGTTGTTTTTCAAGCATGAACGTCAAAGCTAAATACGCGAGTAAAACGAGGAAGCTGCCTCCAAGCAGTGCGGCAGAGATAACCAAGATACGAACCAACCATACTTCAAGGCCAAAGTAGTTCGCTAACCCTGCACACACACCAGACAATTTTCCGTTAATCGTATCGCGATACAGTTCTTTACTCATAGTTTCGCCTCCAGTTAGGTGACTCCGAATCCAGTATTTTTTCTAGCGTTTTCACACGGTCTTGCATAGATTCAGCTTGAGCTGAAAGCTTGTGTAAGCGCTGAAGATCCGTTTCAGAAAGACCGTTACTGGACTTCTTCTTGCTGCGGTAATGTAAGAATAACCATAGCGGTGCCACGAAGATCAAGAAGACAATCAGTGGACCTGCAATTAGAAATGTTGACATAGACAACTCCTAAATTATTTATCGCGGTTTTCAACTTGTTGCTTCAGTTTCGCTAGCTCTTGTTCAATTTCATCTTGAGCTTGTAGCTCTGCAAATTCTTGGTCTAGAGATTTTGCATTACCTGTTTTTGCGTAAACGTCTGCTTCAGCTTCTAATTCATCCACTTTACGCGAGAATTGCTCAAACTTCGCCATTGCTTCGTTGGTTTTGCTTGAATGCAGGTGTTTTTGAACATCACGACGATTGCTCGCGGCATTATTACGAATCATTAAAGCTTGCTGCTTTGCGCGAGTCTCGGCGATTTTGGTTTCTAGCTTACCAATCTCGCTGGTTAGCTTTTCAATCGTTTCATGAACCAAAGTTTGTTCGGTATGCAGACTCTTAAGGATATCTTCCAGTTTTTGCTTTTCGATCAGCGCCGCTCTAGCCAAATCTTCACGTTGTTTCGTCAGTGCTAGCGTCGCTTTATTTTGCCAATCTAAAATCTGCGTTTCGATAGCTTCAACTTTACGCGCTAGTTCCTTTTTGTCTGCAATGGCTTTTGCTGAGTTAGTCCGAACTTCAACCAACGTGTCCTCCATTTCTTGAATAATCAGGCGAATCATCTTTTCAGGATCTTCAGCCTTATCTAATAGTGCACTGATGTTTGAATTTACAATGTCTGCAAAGCGAGAAAAAATACCCATGAGGAACTCCTTAATTACAATGACGGCAAATGTGCTTTAAATCTTTGTTCGACTTCTAATTCACTTGCTCACAAATTTACGTTTATTACTAAACCTACTGCAAATAATCCAAGTAGCGTGCCAACTCTTAAACCATATATAATCAGTAACTTACAATAAAATGGTGATTAATTTGAACCATGCTATGATGAATTTAGCCAAGTATTGGTATTTTTCGCCAATCAATATAGTTACGTAACTTATGTTATCTGAATGAAGATATCTAAATAAAGAACTCTAGATAACGTCCAATAGCACTCAAATCATACAAGGACTTTCTATGCAGCAGAACCTCATAGGTGAATCACCTAGCTTTCTCTCAGTTTTAGATAAAGTTTCTCAATTAGCACCAATCGAAAGACCAGTTCTGATCATTGGAGAACGCGGTACTGGTAAAGAACTGATCGCTCAACGGCTCCATTACCTGTCCAAGCGCTGGGATCAACCGTTGATATCCCTAAACTGCTCAACACTCAGTGAAGGGTTGATTGACTCTGAACTATTTGGGCATGAATCGGGCTCTTTCACAGGCTCAAAAGGGCGTCATCAAGGACGCTTTGAAAGAGCCGAAGGTGGTACACTGTTTCTTGATGAACTAGCCACAACTCCTCTTGCTGTTCAAGAGAAACTATTACGCGTTATTGAATACGGCCAGTACGAACGCGTGGGTGGGCAAAAGGCGTTAAGTGCGAACGTAAGATTAGTATGCGCGACCAATGCAGACTTGCCAGATATGGCATTAAAAGGCGACTTCAGACCGGATCTATTAGATAGACTAGCGTTTGACGTGATTACTATCCCACCGCTTCGTGAACGTAAAGAAGACATCACATTGCTGGCCGAATATTACGCCATCAAGATGTGTCGAGAATTAGAGCTAGAGCTATTTGTCGGCTTTACCACTTCAGCCGTTGAAACGTTGCTAGATTATTCTTGGCCGGGAAATGTTAGAGAACTCAAGAACGTCATTGAACGAGCAGTCTATCAACACGGTAAAAATCCATATCCTATTGAATCTTTGGTGTTTAACCCATTTAAACCAGTATGGCAAACTGAGCAGGTTTCAACTCAAGAAATTGGCAATGAGCCATCCAGCAACCATACTTCACCTGAAGAGCCATTTCCTCTGCCACTTGACTACAAAGCGTGGCAAGAACAACAAGACATTAAGCTACTCAATCAAGCTTTAAAACAAAGTAAATTCAATCAAAAACAGGCTGCAGAATTACTTGGGCTGACCTACAACCAACTGAGAGGTATGGTAAGGAAGTACGCGATTGTCGGATCGGTTAACGACAAATAGCTGACCACACAGGATTATTATTTGGAGCAGAATAAATAAAATGTTAAATTATGCGGATCTTGAGGCTCTTCTAATGCCTCGTTTCGAAAAGTATTTCTTTTTATGAATGCACTAATAAAACTATCACTGAGCATCTGTACGCTGAGCTTTTTAGCTGGATGTGGTGAGAGTGTGGATCACGAGAAAATTCGAGAGAAAGGCTTCGTTTATTGCGGCCAAGGTAATCCTACTACCTTCAACCCACAGCTGGTTGATAGTGGAATTACATCAGAGTCGCTGAGCCCTCAAATCTTCGACACACTGCTAACCCTCGACCCTATGACTTATCGACCAAAACAGAACTTAGCAACAAGTTGGTCTGTCGATAAAACGGGTATGGAATACACTTTCACACTGCGTCCTAACGTTTCGTTCCAAACCACAGATTGGTTTACCCCGACTCGCAGTATGAACGCACAAGATGTCGTCTTCAGTTTTGAGCGTGTTATTGATAGCTCGAACCCATTCCATTATGTGGGTGGCGGTCTATACCCATGGTTTGCAGGGATCGATTTCAAAAACTTAATTGTCGATATTACGGCTGTTGATGACCTAACAGTTAAATTCCAACTTAGCCGTCCAGACAATTCATTTCTCAATAATATAGCCACCAGCTATGCGGTGATTCACTCCAAAGAATATGCCAATGAGCTACTCGCTGCTGACGAGAAAAATGAAATCGATTCTAAACCGGTTGGCACCGGTCCATTCTACTTAGATGAATACCAAATCAACGACCTTGTACGCTTGAAAAAGAACAAACAGTACTGGAAGGGTGGCGTAAAAATGGACCAAGTAGTGTTCGACACATCACAACGCGGAACTGGCACACTCGCCAAACTGCTTCGTAATGAATGTGACGTGCTGAACTCGCCAATTTCTAGCCAAATCCCAATCATTCAAGCTAACGAAGAACTGGTGATTACGGCGACACCAGCGGTCAATGTCTCTTTCATTGCGCTTAATACTGAACACCCTGCACTAAGTGACTCACGAGTTCGCAAGGCGCTCAATTTGGCCATAAATCGTCAAAATATACTCGACTCTGTGTACTATGGTACGGGGACTAAAGCCTACGCGTTGTTACCACCAACATCTTGGGCTTATCAGAAAGACACGATTCAAGTTCGCTATGACCGCAATTATGCACTCGCTCTTCTTAGAGAAGCTGGAGTAGAACCAGGATTAGAGCTTTCAATGTGGGTACCGCTAGAACCAAGAGCTTACAATCCAAGTCCAAGAAAAACCGCAGAGCTAATCCAAGCGAACTTGGCCGATATTGGAATCGACCTCAAACTTTATACCGACGACCGTTTCGATCGTACTCAACTATCATCCATAGCATCAACAGACTTACTGCTTACAGGTTGGATAGGTAACACCGGTGACCCTGATAATTTTTTGCGCCCCCTCCTCTCTTGTAGCTCTGAACGCGCAGGCCTAAACGTCTCTATGTGGTGTAATTCAGATTTCGACTTTCTTCTGGACTTGGCGTTGGAGATCAATCAACAAAGGCATCGTGTGAATTTGTATCGACAAGCCCAAAACATTCTCAACGCTGAAGTCCCAGTGATCCCTCTAGCTCACGGTGTACAATTTAGAGTTCACGATCGTTCGTTGACC
Source organism: Vibrio sp. 5S239 (assembly GCF_041439575.1). NCBI lineage: Bacteria > Pseudomonadati > Pseudomonadota > Gammaproteobacteria > Vibrionales > Vibrionaceae > Vibrio > Vibrio sp. 5S239. The sequence goes on from NZ_JBGOOM010000021.1 coordinate 70,601, forward strand.
GGCTTTAAACAAAGCCCGTTCAATGCTCAACCTTTTGATCAAGTCAGAAGAGAGGTGGACTGATGTTTTGGTATACATTAAGACGTATAAATCTATTCATTATTACTCTTGGAATTTTGACGTTAGTTGGTTTTTCACTACTTCGACTAGATCAAACCTCACCTTGGGCAATTCAAGAATTTTGGTCCGGTTGGCTTAGCTATATCACAGAGTTATCAACGCTTAATTTTGGTTTAAGTAAGCATGGTGTACCTATCATTGATGAGCTTGTTGTCGTATTTCCCGCGACTTTAGAACTCTGTTTTTTTGCTTTTATCTTAGCGCTGTTTATTGGTATTCCTTTTGGCACTATCGCGGGGATGAGGCAAGGTAAGTTCGTCGATACTACCATCTCATTTACGTCCATGGCGGGTTACTCAGCACCCGTGTTTTGGGTAGCACTATTGATGATTATGGTGTTTTCACTGCATTTTGAAATATTCCCAGTCGGGGGGCGATACGATCTACTTTATGAGATTGAGCACGTAACAGGTTTTGCGATGATTGATACTTTCTTTGCAGAAGGTAAGTATCGAGCCCATGCCCTGCAAAGTGTTCTTGAACACATGGCTTTACCTTGTCTTGTTTTGGCATTAGCTCCGACGACTCAAGTTATCCGACTGATGAGATCATCGGTTGCAGAAGTGATGACACAAAACTATATCCGAGCAGCACGAATTAAAGGCCTTTCGACGAGAGAAATTGTCATGCAGCACGTATTAAGGAATGCAATCCCACCGATCATTCCAAAAGTCGGTGTTCAACTGTCGAGTATGTTAACACTCGCGATCATTACAGAGTCCATTTTTAACTGGCCGGGTATTGGTCGTTGGTTGTTAGATGCCCTATCTAACCAAGATTACGTTTCTATTCAAGCAGGCGTCATCGTGGTAGCAACCCTAGTTCTGACCGCTAATATTCTTTCAGATCTACTGGGAGCGATGATCAATCCTCTGGTAAGAAAGGAATGGTATGCTAACAAATAACATCTACCAAGAAGAACAAATACCAACCCAGTTTGAGCGTTTCTGGCGAAGCTTTCGTGCGAATAACCTCTCGATGTTTGGCTTGTGGTGCTTAGCTTTGATCATTCTAGTGACAATTACTTCACCTTGGTTAGCGCCTCATGATGCTCAAGAGCAAACAGGTCATTTGTTAACCCCACCCTCTTGGGATCCTACAGGCACCGTTGAGTATTTCTTAGGTACTGATGACTTAGGGCGAGATATCCTTTCGCGTCTCATCATTGGCTCACAGTTGACGTTTGGTGCCGCTGTTATTATTACCTTCATTGCTGCTGTGATCGGTTGTTTGATTGGTGTATTCGCGGGGATGACGCGCGGCCTCCTATCAAGTACTTTGAATCACTTGCTAGATACAGTGATGTCAATCCCATCTTTGCTACTCGCCATTATTTTCGTAGCATTCCTTGGCTTTGGTGAATTTAATATATTCCTCGCACTCTGTTTGGCACTGATACCACGCTTTATTCGCTCTGTTTACATTGCGGTGCATGCAGAGGTTGAGAAAGACTATATTCTGGCTTCTCGCCTTGATGGTGCGAACAACTTTTATCTATTATGGAATTCAATCGTTCCGAATATTCTTACCGTGGTTGCGCTTGAAATAACACTCGCATTGTCGGTAGCAATCCTCGACATCACAGCGCTCGGCTTTTTAGGCTTAGGAGCACAAGCTCCAAGCACTGAATGGGGGGCTATCTTAGGTGATTCAGTTGAGCTTATTTACTTAGCACCATGGACAGTAACCCTGCCTGGTTTAGCGATTATGTTTACTGTTATTGTTATTAACCTTGTAGGTGAAGGTGTTCGCCAAGCTTTAAACGCAGGAATCGAATAATGCCGTTACTTGATATTCGACATTTGACTATCGAAATTGAAACCCCTCAAGGGCTTGTTAAAGCAGTTGACCGCATGAGCCTTACTCTTAACGAAGGGGAAATTCGTGGTCTCGTAGGAGAGTCCGGCTCAGGTAAAAGTTTGGTTGCAAAAGCGATTGTTGGCGTTTGTAAAGAGAACTGGAAGGTATCTGCCGATCGAATGCGTCTTGGTAATATTGATCTCTTGCAACTGACGCCCAAAGAACGGCGCAGGGTGATTGCACGCGATATCGCAATGATCTTTCAAGAGCCATCTTCTTGTCTCGACCCTTCGGAAAAAGTCGGTCGTCAACTTATCGAATCAATCCCTTCCCATTCATTTGAAGGAAAATGGTGGCAAAGGTTTAAGTGGCGTAAGAAACAAGCTATCACCTTAATTCATAAAGTCGGTATCAAAGATCACTCTCGCTTGATGGACAGTTATTCCTATGAGCTTACCGATGGTCAGTGTCAAAAAGTGATGATAGCCATGGCGATTGCGGCTAAACCAAAAATATTAATCGCTGATGAACCGACCAACGATTTAGACCCAATTACACAGTCTCAAATATTGCGCTTATTGAGCCGAATGAACCAGCTCAATAACACGACCATCGTGCTAATCGGCCATGATTTAACCACCATTACACAATGGGCAACTCGTATTACCGTCATGTACTGTGGCCAATCAGTCGAGTCTGCAGATACCCAGAAGTTACTAGATGCGCCTAAGCATCCCTATACGGTTGCTTTGCTTAAAGCGATGCCAGATTTCAACGATTGGATACCGCATAAAGAGAAGTTGCAATCACTACCGGGGTCTATCCCTCCACTACAGCATCTTCCTATCGGTTGCCGATTGGGCCCTCGTTGTCCCTACGCACAAAGGCAATGTGTTGAGATTCCTTACACCAAACGTATTAAAAGCCATAAGTTTAATTGTCATTTTCCTCTAAATATGGAGAAGAAAAAGAAATCATGAGTGCTTTATTAGAAGTCAATGAATTATCTAAAGACTTTACAACACGCTCCGGTCTTTTCCGTAAAAAGATTCACCAGGCAGTTAAACCTGTAAGTTTCACTCTTGAAGCTGGCCAAACCATTGGGTTTATCGGTCAAAATGGCTCTGGTAAATCAACATTGGCGCGAATGCTGGCAGGCATGGTTGAGCCAACAGGGGGCGAAATTCGTGTGAATGGTGAAAAGCTGGAGCACAAAGACTACTCAACTCGCTGTAAACTGATTCGAATGATCTTCCAAGATCCGAACACATCACTAAACCCGCGAATTCAGATTGGCCTCATTCTTGAAGGTCCGTTAAAAAGAAACACTAACATGCCGCCAGAAGCACGTATGCGCCGTGTGAGAGACACACTATTACGAGTTGGCCTCTTACCTGAACATGCTTATTTTTACCCACAAATGCTGGCTGCGGGTCAAAAGCAGAGGGTTTGTTTAGCTCGAGCCTTGATACTTCAGCCATCCATCATTGTGGCAGATGAAGCGTTGAATGGTTTAGACATGGCCATGCGCTCTCAGATCATTAACCTATTCTTAGAGCTGCAAGAAGAAATGGGGGTATCGTTTGTGTACGTATCTCAGCACATAGGTATCATTAAACACATCACCGATAAGATCATCGTCATGCACGAAGGTAGTGTGGTTGAAGCTGGTGATACACATGAAGTCTTAACCAATCCAAGCCATCAGATCACACAAAGGTTAGTGGAAAGCCACTTCTTCAAAGCACCCAATCATTAGCTTATCGCCTAAGCTCCCATCTCTACCATAATTGAGAGGTGGGAGAACAGATTCAATATTGACCTCAAAGAGGAGAAACACGTGCTGAGACGAACTTCAATTTTCGCACCACTCCTATTCTTGGTATTTCCCCTATTCACATTGCTTTCTTTCAACGTTGTCAGCACTCCGCTGACTTGGCTTGATAAAACGTTTGTCGAAAATGCATTTTACGATGTTGCGCTCCAACATGAATACTCCCAGGGTAATAAACCTCTCGCCAAATGGAAACAGCCAATCAACATATGGGTCGATCACCGAGTCGGCGATGAGGAACTGCATCAAGAGCTCACAGAGCTTCATATCCAACACTTATCTGAAGTCACCCAGCATCCGATAACAATCGTCAGTAAAGAGTCCGAAGCGAACGTTAAATGGATATACACGAGGCAGAGTCAGTGGGTATCTGAGGCGAAATCGGTGCTCAAGCTCAAATCAACTCAGCATTTAAATAGCGCCATCTGCACGGCGGGCTATCGAACCAATTCTAAAGGTGAGATTGTTTACGCTGGGGTTATTATTCCTGTTGATCAAGCAAGGTCACGGGGTAAGCTGGTCGCCTGTATCGTAGAAGAGATCACACAGGTTCTCGGCCTACCGAATGATTCAGATAAAGCCTACCCTTCTATTTTCAACGACCACACACCAGAAGACTTATTATCACCCTTAGATGTGGTGCTACTGCAACTACTGTATGAACCAGAATTGATAGCTGGAATGACAAAACCTGAAGTAAAACCGATCGTTCGAAAGATACTCAAGAGATACAGCAAAACAGGTGTGCTTCAGCAAGCTTCTAAAGCCGCACAGCAAGCGCCGTTGTATCAGTTGATTGGGTATTGACGAAAATAAGTTGGAAGCAACTTAAATTGGATAATTGAATGATAGCGCTGCCTAAGAAAGGCAACGCTGACTTACGATGTTACTGTATTACGAAAGAACTAGCGCTTAGCAGCCTGCTTTTTCAATTCGAAGTCGAACTCATCAGGGAACAAGATAACACCCTCTTCTTGTTCGTTCGGGAATACCACCACAGCAAGTTCATCCTCCTCTAAACCGTTAGTCCAACGGCTATGCCATTTATTCAACGAGATAGACTCAGGTTTACATTCAGACCAATCCCCCGTAGCCCAAGACTCAGCAAACTCTTGATTTGGCCATACTGGAACACAGTCTTCGTCTTCTGTGTTTAGCATTACACAACCGTGTTCATCGGTTAAGATCCATACTTCACGGTTCGCTACGATTTCTTTCACACAGTATTTCAGGCGTTGCTCACCCGTATACTTATTAATTTCAGCGATTTTTTTATCGTCTAGCTGTGTAGTCATCTTAATTTCCTACTTTAGTCAGTAACTTTGCTCTCAAAGCTATTCTATGCCGAGTGCTTTTAACTTCAAACATTATCGATGAAGAAGAAAATCTACTTCAAAGAAAAACGCCTGCTAAAGTAGCAGGCGTTTATTATTAAGTAACTTGATTAAACAAGCTCACCTTGCAGCCAAGGCCAGCCTTGCTTCTTACGGCTTAGTGTATTTTCCATCATCAATACGCCGTCTTTCTCGTGCTTAACCAATTTCTCAGCCCACTCACCTTTGTAAAGAAGGCGAGTTTGCGCAGTAGTGATGTCAGTTAGCATTACCGCAGCAAATGCTAGACCGTCTTTCTCACAACGCTCTTCAAGATCAGCTTCTAAAGCTTCGATCATGCCGTCTACTTGCTCAAGAGTCGCAAGTTCAACTTGACCAACAACAACATCACGACCGTTGAATGGGTAGCCTTTAAGGTCTTTTTCTACTAGCTGTGCAGCAGATAGGCCTTCGATGTTTGTCTTAGCGATTAGAAGCGCTTTGATGAATGCATCAACGTCAGTTACGCCAGCGATTTCAGCAAGCTCAGCAACAGCGTCTTTGTCTTTTTGAGTACATGTTGGAGAAGCAAAACCAACTGTGTCTGAAAGAATTGCAGACATCATTAGTTTAGCGATTTGTTGAGAGATAGCGTGGCCTTCAATCTTGAACATGTTGAAAAGTACAGTGTTTGTACAACCAACAGGCCAGATCCAAGCTTCCATTGGGTTTACTGTCATCACGTCGCCTAGACGGTGGTGATCGACAATACCTACGATCTCTGCTTCAGCAACATCATCTGGTGCTTGTGCTAGATCTGAGTAGTCTACTAGCCAGATTTTCTCACCAGCAACAGAAGTACGAAGTTCTGGCATTTCAGCACCAGCGACTTCAAGAATGTGTTGAGTTTCGCGGTTGATCTCGCCTTGGCGAATTGGTGTCGCTTCCTCGCCACGAGCTTTAAGAAGCTCAGTTGCAACTAACGCACTACAAATACTGTCACTATCAGGGTTTTTGTGACCAACAACTAAAATCATGTTTCTTCCTATTACACTAACAATTATGACTCTACCTTTAGAGCCTCTCTTTATTAGCCATACTTTACCTCATTTTTTTAGATTGGTCATGTTTCGTGGATTTAGCCAATAGTAACAATAGATAAAAAAACAACAAATGCAATTGATAATTATTATCATTCGTATATATTTATCTTAAGCCACTAATTTTGAGTAACACCTATGGATCGACTAATCTCTTTTTTGCCAAGCAGTAGCGCTGCGAAAACAACTCAGTTTTCACTGTCATTTAAGCGCCTGCTTTTGCCTATCTCACTTTCAGCTTTAGTCGCGGTTCCTGCCACGCGAGAATTGACGGTCACCACCTTGTCAGATGCTTTCTGGGCGGTGTCTTGTTATGTCGCTTTAACCTTGGCTATTTACCACTGGTTAAGCCTGTACATCAACAAAGATAACGTCTTCAATAAACTCGTCCATCAATCTCGTTCGAATCAAGTGGTGTTTGCTGCGCTAATGGGTGCATTACCTGGTTGTGGTGGTGCGATAGTCGTTACTACGCAATTTATATCCGGTAAGCTCGGGTTTGGTGCGGTTGTTGCCGTTCTTGTCTCCACCATGGGTGATGCCGCCTTCCTATTAATCGCGAGCGAACCTAAAACAGGTTTAGCCATGATGGCAATGGGCGTGATTGTCGGTACAGCGTCAGGCAGAGTCATTAACCTGTTCCATGCGGATGATTTTTTACGCCCAAAACAGGCTGAACAAAATGAAGCAGTTCTCAGTTGCTCATCTCAATCCCAAGACAAAGAAGCTGTTTCTAAAAAAGCGATCAACCTACAGGGCTACCTATGGTCTGTACTGATTATTCCTGGCGCTGCAGTGGCGCTACTTGGCTCTTTTCAAGTGGATGTGAATGAGTTGCTCGCTTTGCCCGAAATGTCGATGGAATGGGCAGGAACTATTTTGCTGATTAGCTCGATGTTTCTATGGGGACTGACTCGTGAAATTGAAGATTACAAATCAGTCGTAAGTGAAGACGAGAAGTGTGTAGGCTCTCATCCACTACAAAAAACGGCTCAAGATACTAACTTCGTTACTGCATGGGTGGTGGTTGCCTTTCTTTTCTTTGAATTTGGCTCAGTGCTAGCAAATGTGGACTTTACGACGCTATTTTCAAGTTGGGGGATCATGCTCCCCCTCGCGGGCGTATTGATGGGATTGCTACCGGGCTGTGGGCCGCAATTATTGGTCACTAGCTTGTACCTTTCCGGCGCACTGCCACTTTCGGCTCAGGTAGGTAACGCCATTTCTAACGACGGTGACGCATTATTTCCTGCGATTGCGATGGCACCTAAAGCAGCGCTTGTCGCGACGGTGTACTCCAGTGTCCCCGCTTTGATTTGTGCATACGGTTATTGGTTTATGTTTGAGATCTAACTTGAGTAGATTTAACTCCATAGGCTTCTGTAAGGTCGGTACTTTGTATCGGCCTTTTTGTTCCCGTCAGCCTAAGTCTTTCCACAGTTTTTTTCCCTTCCCTTCCTGCTTCACTGTTTCTACTACTGCTCTCAAACAGCACGTTACAGCCTGTATCAAAAATGCCCTCTATTAGCCCTGTACAATGCTTATTTAGAAACACCAACACAGACATCTAAAATACAAAAAGCCCCTGTAAGAGTACTTACAGGGGCTTAATTCAAGCTTTAATCTTGGTTCTTAGGTACAAGACTTAAGAAACTTCGATTGGACCACCGAATGAAGTTACTGGAGGCAATTTGCCTTGGAACTTCTCGAAGTTAACCAAACACGTGTTTGCTGACGTTGCTTGAGCAAGTTCAGACGTACCAATATCTTGAGTTAGTGTGTTTGGATCGCCGTATGTATCTAACGCGCCCACTTTCTCGTTGATCGGACCATACCAAGCACCTTCTTCGATACGAACAACACCAGGAGCATAGCTATCCATTAGAACAGCACCCGCTAGCAGTTGACCACGGTCGTTGAACACACGTACTACATCGCCATCTTTGATACCTTTCTTCTTAGCATCTACTGGGTTGATGTAGATTGGCTCACGGCCTTGTACTGCGTAAGTCGCACGCCACTCTTCAGACTCACACATCTGAGAGTGAAGACGCTTGTCTGGGTGACAAGATTGTAGCCAGTACGGGTGTTTGTCAGAGCCTGGACCACCGTGTGAGCGTTCAGATTTCTCGAACCACATTGGGTGTTCTTGACAGTGCTCGTAACCCATGTTGCCAACAGTACGGCTTGTGATTTCGATGAAACCAGAAGGTGTACCTAGTGCGTTGATCTCTGGATCTTCACGGAATGAAGCGTGACGAGTCCATGGCTTACCTTTACCGAAGTCTAGGAAACCTTTCTCCCAGAACTCAGCAAACTCAGGCATTTCGAAGCTGCCTTCATTTGAAGCGCGACATTCGTCGTACAGTGATTTAACCCACTGCATTTCGTCCATACCACGCGTGTAATCGTCGTAACGCCCCCAACGCTTAGTCAGGCTAGACATGATCTCGAAGTCAGTCTTAGACTGGAACAGAGGATCCACTAGCTTGTGCATCGCGATCAAACCACGACCAGAGTATGCGCCGTAACCATCAATATCGTTACGCTCCCACTGAGTACATGCTGGAAGCACGATGTCAGAGTGACGACAAGTTGCAGTCCAAGCGAAATCAACAGCCACTACAGTTTGTAGGCTCTTGAATGCTTTACGCATCTTGTTGCGATCTTGGTGGTGGTGCCACGGGTTGTTACCACTGAATACCATCATCTTGATATCTGGTAGCGTCACCGTAGAACCGTTCGCTTTGATCTTCTTACCAGGCTCTAACAAGCTATCTACCCAGCGAGCAACAGGAATTACGCGGCTGTAACCGTTGTAATCAGTGTTAGTGTGCTTAGGCGATTGACCTTGGTCGATGTTCAGCGGGAATGAACCCGGAGCAGCGAAGCCAGTTGAAGATACACCGATACCTGAGTAGTGGTGACCATAAGAAATACCACCGCCAGGTAGACCAATTTGGCCAACCATTGCTGCAATAACGGCACACATCCAGTAAGGCTGTTCACCGTGCTCTTGACGTTGAATACTCCAACCAACAAGAATTTGTGTACGACCGTTAACCAGCATCTTAGCGAAATCACGAATTGAGTCCGCGCTTGCGCCACAGATAGCGGAAGCCCATTCTGGTGTCTTCTCAACTTTATCTTTCGTTTCACCTTGAACGTACTTGATAAAGTCTTCAAAACCTAGACAGTAAGTTTCGATGAACTTCTTGTCGTATAGGCCTTCGTTGTAAAGAACGTGAGCAACACCAAGCATGAACGCCACATCAGTTTGTGGGTTGATGTACATTTGCTCGTTTTCTAGATAACGACCTGTTTTGTTTTTAACAGGGTCAACAGAAACAACGTTGATCTCTTTCTTAGCAACTTTTTCTTTCAGCTGTTCTAGGTATGCGAACGACTCGTGAGTCTCACATGTCCAACCTACTTGCAGGTTTTTCACTGGATCGTTACCCCAAAGAACAATGTTGTCACTGTTTTCTAGGATAAGTTCCCAAGATGTACCTTGTGCGTAAACTTCAGTAGAACCTAGTACGTAAGGCATGATCGTTTGACCAGCACCTGTTGAGTAGTCACCGATTTTCTTCACAGAGTAACCGTGAAGTGCCATTGCACGTTGCATGTGGTTAGTACAGCTATGGAACTGACCTGTTTGTCTCCAACCAGTTTGACCCGTGTGAAGCGCCCATGGACCGTAATCTTTCTGTACGCGCTCTAATTCGCGGTAAACAAGGTCCAGTGCCTCGTCCCAAGTCACACGAATAAAGCGGTTGTTACCACGCGTGTCTGCGCTGTACTTGTGCTTCTTCAACCAATCTAGGCGAACCATTGGGTAACGCACACGAGATGGGCTGTAGATAATACCTTTGATACCTTTCAACATCTCCGTTGGATGTTGATCGATTTCGAGAGGCTTAATTTCTTGTACTTTACCCGCATAAACACGAGCTCGGAATGCCCCCCAGTGAGAACCAGAGACTTTCCACGTACCATCAGTTTCTGCTGCTGAAGCCGACGCTGACGCCAATAAGCTTGGACCAATAACGGATGCCGCACTTGTAGTAGCGACACCTTTCAGAAAACTTCTTCTTGTAATTGCCATTGTGTTACTCCAATTGACGTCTTATTAGTGATGGCCTTCAGAAAAATCTGATGAGTGCTTCTGTAGATACTTAAGAACAAGTGCTTCTGTATCTGTATCGAAGTTAACGAATGCGATCATACCATCTAGCATGCCTACCCAACTGTTAGCACTAAAGTGAGCTTCATCAGGTTGTGAGTGACAAGTTGAGCAGTTGGTTTGATACGCTTGACCAGCAGCGTTCCAGATTGGCCCGAAATCATCAACCATAGACTCTTTCTTCATCCAAAGTGCTAGGTTAACTTCCTCCCACGGTAGGCCCGTTAGCTCATCTTCTTTCTTCTCACCAACAGTGATTACGTCACTTTGCGAGACATCTTTCGTCAAGATCGCGGTTGAGATGTTCATACCGAAGTCTTCTTGGATGACACGCCCGAAACCCTTGGCTTTACGCCAACCGTCGATTTGAATCTTGATCATGTCGCCTTTTTCATCGATCACGGCTACTTTACTAGCTGGGCTGAGCAGGCCCGCTTCAACTTCAGCCGTTTCATCCGTGTACATTGGAAGGTGACGGATTGAGATAACCTCATTACCTTCAGAATAAGACGTGCTACCCGCAACTTGCTCAAGCTCACCAACGATACCACTTGCCGATTCCATATCTAATGGAAGGTTGTGTGCAATACCTTTGTGACAATCAACACAGCTTTGATCACGCTCAGCGGCGTTCTTCATTTGGATGCGCGCTGTTGGGCGCATGTTATCGAAGTCCATCGAATCGTAGTTATGGCAGTTCTTACATTCTAGAGATTTGTTCGAAGAGAAACGATCCCATTCGTGTTTAGCCAGTTCGATACGGCGAGCTTCAAATTTTTCAGGGGTATCTAAGTCACCAAATACCTGAGCGAATACTTCTTTAGATGCTTGCATCTTACGAGCAATTTTTGCTGTCCATTCATGTGGAACGTGACAGTCAGGACACGTGGCACGTACACCAGATGTGTTTTTCCAGTGAACTGTTTCTTGCAGTTCTACGTACACATTGTCGCGCATGGTGTGACAGCTTACACAGAATTCTTCTGTGTTGGTTGCTTCTAACGCAGTATTAAAACCACCCCAAAAAATAACACCGGCGATAAAGCCACCCATGGTTAGCACACCAAGACTGATGTGTACTGCTGGGCGAGTCATTGTGCGCCATAATTTCACTAAAAATGATTTCATGTTTAGCTCTCTTAAATATTGATTTCAAAAATGTTGTTACTAGAGTGCATTACATGCCGCCATGAGCACCAGGAGGTCCGAATACAAACACTTGCAATGCCCAAACTAGGAAGCCATAACCGCCTACAAAAGCCACACTTAATATTGGAAAGAGAACCACCGCGATGAAGAGGAAAGACTTCCACTCCAACGAGCGTTTTTCGCCAGTTTTAATTTTATTAACATCACTCATACATTCTGCCTATTTTGTATCTAGTAATTTCGAGTAGCCCATTCTAAGAAGCTAAAGTTATTACGTATCTAACAACAAATCTTAAACCATACATAAAGTAGGGTTCAATCAAATACCTCCTTATTAGCCTTACTAATCAATACTTTTTTGAGCTCATCCAAACTTGTTTTTAGTTAATCAAAGTTATTAAAAAGTATTAACAAATATGAAAAATTAAGCATGTGTTAGATTTGTTAAATACCAACAATTAAGAAACAAAATTATATGAACCGTTAACAAGTTACCTACTAAGTGGTAGCTAAAAAATCCTAAAACGACCCATATTTTGTACTCTGGTTGTTAAATAATTGAGCGATTTTAATCGATAGATTTGAAGCTGAAATGCATCATTTGGCACTTTCAGATATGATGGAGATCTACTTAAAAGGAAGTATTATGCAAGACGTTATTGATATATCTTGGTGGCAGTTGTTGCTATTCAGTTTACTTCTCATACTACCCTTTGCCATCAATCAAAAGCTGAGACTCGGTCTAGGCAAAGAAGCTACTATTAGTATTACTCGGATGGTTGTGCAGCTATTTCTTGTCGGTCTCTACTTAGAGTATTTGTTCACTTTAAACAGCTTGTGGATCAATTTGTTGTGGTTACTCGTTATGATCATAGTGGGAGCGAGCTCGATTGTTGAAAAGTCGAAGCTACCTAAGAACCTACTTTTAGCACCGGTCATTGTGAGCCTTACAGTCACTTGTGTTCCTATTGTCTTGTTTATTTGCTTTTTCATCATTCAGCCGACACCTGTTTTCAACGCGCAATACCTTATCCCCATTGCAGGTATGTTACTGGGTAATAGTTTAAGTAGTAATATAGTGGCATTGCAGAATTTGTTTGGTGCTTTTGAAACGCAGAAATCAGAATATGAAGCGGCAATCGCATTAGGCGCGTCTCCAACCTATGCTGCTGCACCTTTTATGCGCAATGCGATACAGAAAGCGATGTCTCCAATCATGGCCTCTATGGCGACCACAGGCTTAGTGACACTACCTGGAATGATGACAGGCCAGATTTTGGGTGGCGCTTCGCCAATGATCGCGATTAAATATCAACTGATGATCATGCTGGCGATTTTCGTGATGATGAGCTGCTCTCTGGCACTGGCTCTTCACCTTTCATTGAAGACTACTTTAACAAAAGAAGGTCGAGTCCTTGCTCAGGTAAAGCCAGAGCAATGACCTTCCCCTAATCAAGAAACTGGTTACTCACTGAATTTGATACAGGTTATCCACAGAAATTGTGGATAACCAAAAACACCACGATCCTTTTTTGTCCATTTTAACCACTGGAAAGATCATTGTTATTGAACCTTGCTTGATTTCAAAGACATATGTCCGCATCTTGATTAGCGCTGTTGAGTCTTTAAATGATCATTAGAGAGATAAAGAAGTAAGTTTTCCACAAATAAAAAAGCGCCATTAGGCGCTTTCAACTCAATCACAACAAATACACAAAATTAGTTATGCTAAACCGAAGGTTCAACCTCTTCTTCTGATGATTGCTCTAAAGCCGCATCTTTAAGGTTAGATTCAACATTAGAAGGTACTACGTCAGCATCGCTTTCATTGGCCATTTTACCACCTAAGCTTTTCAAACTGTCCACCAACTCTTCCAAGCTTTTTATATGATCATCACTTTTGGTAATCTGCTCATCTAACAGCTCATTATGTTTGGTCGCCTCAGACAGTTGTTGTACCTGCTGCTGATTCTGACTTTCTAACTTAGCTAACTGCTCGGTCAAAGCTTCGATCTCAGATTTTAACAACGAGGTCATGTCTAAGCTCTTTAGTGCTTTAACGCTCTCTACAATCTTCTGCGATTGTTGACGCAACCCAACATCGCGGTAATCTTCATCATTCACGACTTGTGAAATGCTTAACAGCTGATTCTCAGCATTCAAAACGGATTGTTCGAACTTATCCCCTTTCACGCTCGCAAGCATTTTTACTTCATGAGCGACACTGCGCACGTGGTTCAACTCAAACTCCGCAGCGTGAACCGCGTCTTCAATAATAGACTTTTCACGTGGGCTTGCTTTCACTTGATTTTCGGCCAACACGATTCGAGAAGTCGCTTTAGCAAACGTTAGTGGAACAACGTCATCAAAGTCTTCATCCTCTAAGAACTCTAATTGGTCCTTCAAAGGTTCGATGTATTTCTTATGCGCGACTTTTATTTCTAATAAGCGAGCATTATTGAGAAATTCCACCTGCGCTTCTTGAGCGTCTTCAAGTTCATCAACGAGTACGTATTCAAATAATTCGCTGTATTCTGAATACAACTTCTTATAGCGCGATGTAAACATGGTATCTGCACCAAGAAACTTAAGGTACTCCATTTGCGCTATCGAATCGGCAAGTACTCGATCAGCTTTTATCTTTAATACTAAAATCGAGTCATAGTTTGATTTGATCAAAGCAATTTTTTCATCAAAAGCTTCGGCATACGTTAAACTCGAAAAAATCGAATAACTCTTAGTGAGCCGAGACTTATCTTTTATTAGGTCCGCATAAATGCTTTCAGCATCATCCCATGCGTCTAACAGTTCATTGTAATTCTCTGGAGCATAGAGAGACAACTGTGCATAGTCTTCAAGCTTCGCTTCCCACTCGGAGTAAACGCTTTCGACAGAATGAAAAGAACGGATCTCGACTGTTGACCCATTATTGTTATTTGTGGTTTGATTCGCTTCTGTCTGCTCTGAAGGTGTACTCTGACACCCTGCGATAGCAAATAGCATACTAACAACTAATGCTACTTTATTCGCTCTCACTGATGCATATCCTTTTTTATACAATATTCGCTCAATGCAATATATTTCTAGCCTCAATATATTACAACCACTTAGCAATAAACATCACCGATGACTCAACCGAGCAAAAATAACCCAACATCACCAAAATAAACCCACCAATCGTCGATTAATTACCCAATTTCGTGTCACTTATCAATTCTTTTTATTTACTATTGATTGAGCTGAGAATGCACACTAAGGTGAAGATAGAGAACGTTATCAATATAGGTTAATTATGAAGTACAACGCTGAACATATTGCTGATTTAAACCTCCTTCTTCAATTTGATGTAAGTAGCGCCGCTACTGGGATTAAAGTTCATCAAGAGGCTGCTCAAGAAACTCAAGACGCCGTTAAGCGTCTATTCGAAAAGAATCTTTGTACTCAACCAGACGGCGGTTACCTAACTGATGAAGGTATTGAGATGGCTGAGCGCGCAGACAAGCTTATTCGCGTACTAAACTAAAGCTCCATTGTTCCAGTAAAAACTCCACTTGCCTCGGCCGTGGAGTTTTTTCATTTTTGGGCAAAGGTTTGTTAGGCTTATACCAATCACAGTAATTGACTAAGCAACAATAGCGTACAAAATAGCCTGGTGACCCGTTAGTTACTACGGTTGATATTATTGTAAATCCATAACTTACAGTTGTGAGGAACACATGGCTTCTATATTTATAGTCGGTGCGGGATGGGTAGGTGCACCTTTATCTGAGCATCTAGAGAAACATGGTAACCGAGTGGTGGTTACGAAAACGACCCAAGCAGGAGCTGACGCGATTGGCCGTGAGCGTATTCCATGTGAAGTATTTCGGTTTGACTCATCACAGGCAGAACAAACTGTCGGTCAACTTTATTCGCTGTTACTCGAAAATAATGCCGAGATTGTGATTGGTAGCTTCCCTCCTGGCTTTAGAAAAGGTGCAGGCCAACAGTATGCCGATTACTGGAAACAGCTAACCAAAGCTTGTCAGAAGGCAAACGTTAAGAAGCTCATTATGGTTAGCTCAACAACGGTGTACCCAACCAAACCTGGGGTGTGCGACGTGAAGTCGTATGAAGCGCTGTTCACCGCTAAACGAGTGAATCATCTG
>NZ_JBGOOM010000022.1:0-86245 GCF_041439575.1 Vibrio sp. 5S239
ATTCACTCGTTTAGCGGTGAACAGCGCTTCATACGACTTCACGTCGCACGCCCCAAAGTTGTTTAGATTAAAAGCTCATTCACATTCTGTTCACGGTGACTTGCCCTACCAAAAGTTATTCGAATGATTGTCATGTTAAGTATTTCTATGTGTCGAGCATGGAAAGCAGTTCATTAAGGAACGACACCTCGCAGTCAGATTTATAAGTCTAACCATTACTTCGATGGTCATCCCCATCCCTTTATGCTTCTTCGAAGGCATCCTCTAAAAAGATACAATTGATCACACGACGGATCTCGATTGGTAAATCGTACGGTTTAAAGCCTCCGTTAAAATCTAGAGTCTTATAATCTTGTATTGCGTCGATGATTATTTCTTCTGCTGCGCTACGAAAATCAAGGTTATCACCCAAAACATCGACCATATCAAGATCGTCACTTGCTTTCTTAACAACATTACCTTGAGAAAAGAATCCCGCATGTTTTAGGGAATTGTATACTTTTCTATCTTCCTCTCTGACAAACTTCCGAATTTCTCTCTTCTCTTTATTTGTTATTGGTTTTGCGCCCCACTCAATTTCCAGCTTATTGTTAACCATCTTAGACTTTGCTTCACGTAGTTTGGTTACTCGCTCTGCTCTCAATATTGCTTGCGACTTCTTCCCTTGTTCCTTCAACAAAGGCTCACAAATGTACATTGCAGATCCAGCAAGTAAAATTGCTTGGATGTAGTCAAAATCGTCTTCGGCTTGAACGTAAGACTTTGCGGCACGGTAAAGCATGTGAGGTGCAATTTCGAGTTTGTTCACTTTGACTCCTATCATTCATAGACAATTATTCCAGTGCATATCTTCGAGGGTCACATCACCAAAGCTTTTGATAGCTAGGGCTATCTGAGAGTGGTTTTGGTGAAGGTTTATGTACTTGAACTGTCAAAGGAATAGGGAAGTCCACCCCAACGACTGTCAATTCACCTTGTTTAAGATTTGGTAAGAAAGAAATAATGGATTTATCAACTTCACCACATGCTCTTTCTATAATCTCTCGGTCATTACTATTTGTAAGCCTATGAACTAGCAGTGTACCCATCTGACTAAGAACTCCCTCAGTGATATCTCTAGGTCTCTGGGTAGTAAGGCAGATATTCAACCCGTACTTTCGCCCTTCCTTCGCAACAATTTCAAAAGAATCCAACTTGATACTATATTCATCGAATCCAACTCGTTTACCTAAAAAATTGTGAGCTTCATCGACCACTACTAGGATAGGTCTTTTGCTAAACTTTAACTGTCGAGCAAAAGAAAGCATCTTTCTACCGATTACGTTCGCTAAAATCTGTCTTGCATTGAATTCATAGCTAGTGCTACTCATACATAATCTCAGGACTTTTTTATCAGATTCTAAAAACGTGTTGATCGTACTTTCTAAAGATGGGTGCTTTTCTTTGCTGAATACGGAATTAAAAGACTTGGAATGTATTACTCCTAATATACGAGTAAAAAGGGAAGAACAGTAAGAAACTTCGTTTTGATTTTCATTCCCCCATCCATCATTGCCGTTAACATAGTGGCATTCCTGCCTTATCTGACCAACTAATTTATGAACATCAAAAGGTTGAGATGGTTTATCCACAAGAACCGCATTATTGTTTTTTTGCAGCGCCGCTCTGTAACGGTCTTTTGAGGCTCCAATTTTCCTAATAACTCCATTATCTGCCACTTCTGGAGCTAAACTCGCTAACCGTAAACTTCTAATAGCGGCTCTAAGCTTCGGTCCTTGAACTTTACCTGATGGTTCGAAAAGAGTAAGAAAGTCTGATTCTTCGAAATCTGTAGGAGGGATTAAAAACGGCTTCGAATCAATATGCTTATTAATCGGCTCTCCTAGATGCATGTGAGTGGTGTAGCTATTTGGGAGACTTCTATATTCTCCAGTAGCATCAAGCACTATGAGCTTTGCATTTTTAAATTTGGCGCATTCTTGAATGAGTCTGGCTGTAGTCCAACTTTTACCACCACCAGTTGAGCCTAAGATTGCACAATGCCTGCCAAATAATTTCTCAGGTGTGATTCTAACACTATCTAAACTTGAGTCAGATACACTCCCAATATCGATAGAAATTCTTTCTTCGCTTAGGCTCAGGTAATCACAATCAGTTAGCTGTGGGAGTACAGATAAAAACTCAGAAGTGGCTGAATAGACGGTATCACCAATGCGTGGATAGCTAGTAACACCTGCCGTAACCCCTAGTGTTCTAATATCTACAGATCCTAAAATCTGAAGATAAGCTATAGCGTCAATAGAGTCTGGCCTATTTGGTTGAGGTTGTAATGTTGTTCTTTCTTTTTCTGGAAGCCTTATGTCAACGATCTTTGCAATAGTAAGTGTTGTTTGTCCTTCAATGAGGACTATCTCGCCTACTTCTCCTCTCCCGTACCTACCGCCTTGATGATAGGAGGCTGATTTTAAACCAGCATGAGATAAATTTACCGATATCCCACTAGAGCTAACGCCTGAGACCAAACCTATACATAAAGAAGCATCAAGAATTTTCATGGTGGTTTCATTCATCTACTTTTTGTCCTTTGTTGAAGGCAAAAATTGATTCTGCGAGTTGTTCAGCTGGGTTTAGAGC
Organism: Vibrio sp. 5S239; assembly: GCF_041439575.1. Lineage (NCBI taxonomy): Bacteria > Pseudomonadati > Pseudomonadota > Gammaproteobacteria > Vibrionales > Vibrionaceae > Vibrio > Vibrio sp. 5S239. Next base: position 2,635 of record NZ_JBGOOM010000022.1, read on the forward strand.
GACTAGATTAGGTATCAGACTAACCATGTCGTCGAATGTCGAGTTTATGAACGTTACGTCTGCTCCATTCAAAGCAAGTTGTGACAATTGATTCCAATAATTATTATCAGAGTGAATATGGTCACAAGCAGCAAAGTCAGAGACGATAAGCTTGAAGCTTGGATTAGATTTAACTGCGGCAAGAATAGGTTCGGATAAATGGTCATCATTGAAACCGAAACCGCTAACAACGAGGCAACTGTTCGGTAGGCGCAGATATTCTAGGAATCTAGACAGTAGTTCGAGGTGTGGCTGGATGAAAGCTTGCTGGTATTTTCCCTTTGCTGGATAAACGAGGCAAGCTGTTTCAGGAGACGGTTTTAGTGATTCAAAGATATTGTTATTTTTACGTTCCCAACTTACTGAACCATGCAGTTTGAATAGTTGGATTACTCCTTGTATGAAGTTCTGTTCGTCTTTGTTTCGGTCAACTACATCGTAGTTGAAATATCGACCATCAAACCTTCTCTTTCTAGTGTATGAAAAACCATCAACCACCATCATACCAAGTTCAGCAGAAGCATTTTCAAAACACATATCGTAATTGGTAGTGAAGATCTTTAATCGTGGGTCACGGATACGACGCTTAGCTAGTTTTCTAAGTAATTCGGTATATGCTGATATATCACTATCAGGTAACTCTAAAAAGTCAGAACATTGGCTTAGTACGTTAGATTTAACTTGGCTTATGAAATCTTGGACATCGCAGTCATTAAACACAACCTGATATGCATCGCAGGCTGATAAGAAATGCTCGATATTCGGTTCATTCAGTTCGTTATATCTGACCTTTTCACATATTTTTTCAGCTTCGGTTGTCAATTGCTTTTTGTTCTCACCCAATTCATTATCAATGCCATCAACAAACATAGATTTCGTCCAAAGGTCCCACATTCTAGGTCCCTTTGGTTTTCCGAGAGACGTACCACTACCAGCAAAGAATGCTAAATTCGGTAATTGAAGTGATTTCTGAAGGTGGCTAGAAAGTCCGCTTTTGTTGTTTTTCAGGGCGGTCTTGTCGTCCTCACTTAGTTCTTGAAGATGTTTCGTTCTTAAATAAGTCGCTTCATCTAGTGGCTGCCAATATGCATTATTTGGATAACGTACAGCAGTCTCTCCTTTGTTGATACTAGGCATAGGTGGCGGAGTTACTTTGTTCATTTGCAGATAGCCTTCTATATGATATTGAATACGTATTATACAGTCAGCATATGCAAACAACTAGTTCACGATCTCGTTATAAATAATTTTTAGCTTAAGATTAGACAGTTACGTTTTTTAAGAGAGTTACTTGATTTAGAGGTGCATATAGTGGATGCGAGAATTTGACCTGCTATTAAAGGTAGTTTGCATGATTGTCGATACTAGAAGTAATCCGAAAAATCAGAATACCCTAAGCGTCATAACTCGGATTTGTCCAGAACCGTTTCACTCGGCACTTTCTAGAGCGACAGTGCCCCAATAAAACATAGGGTAGACACTCTTCACTAAACTAATGAGTTCTTCTAGATCTGCATTTGGGTAAGAATTGGTAAATGATTTACCAATTCTTACCCAAATGAGCGATCTAATAATTTAGCTACCCATTTAGTCATCTGTTTTTGGCCGGAAAACTCTATATCTCAAGCTGTTTCAACGTAACAACTTCCACGTTCTAGCGTGAAGGAGCAGAAGCTATGAATTTTATCTATAGATTACTTACAATTGGCACAACGCCTGCCAACCGAACTCTGGCTCATCTTTGCCCCGATTTAAGGTAGAGTAAACACTCATTCACGCTCTTGTTGAAGTTCATTTACCCTACTAAAAGTTATCCATTTAGATAGTAGTGCTAGCTGTGAATCTAGTCAGCGTTTGCAGATAGTATCCCGTCAAGCAATTCAGGTTGAAAGTCATCTAGATGAAACTTACGACCCCCATATAAAAACAATAGCTATATCACTAAGTGCATAGATTTGCGATGTTTTAGATATCACATTCTGTTAAATTCTAACAAAAGCTATTAGGACATTGATTTATGAGTGAAGATATTGTGGTATCAACTACCGAGTCAGAAACACCCCAAGAAAACCCAATTGAGACGTTGCGTATATACGACTTGGAGCATGGGGTAGGCTATAAAAAAAGTGATATCGATTTATCTCAAAACGCCGACTTACTATCGTTTCTTATCAAACTTTCTCAGGAGACGATGAATAGTAACTCTTCTCGAGCTTACACTTTTAATGAGGAAGCTTATGTGGAGTCAGAACTTAGCTCGCTCTTGGGTGATCCTGATTTACACTCAACCAATATTGCCGATCACCTTTATGAAGCAGAGGAAAAATCTCGTTTCAAAACATCGGATGGTTCATTTATCATCGCAAAACTAAAAACAGACCAACGGCATTGCTACCTGCTTACGAAACTTGACTTTAAAAAGTATTTTGAAGAGAAAACATATAAACTTAAATCAGGCCTACCTGAAGATAAAGCGATTTTGAAATCTTGTTTGGTGAACATCAATCAGGATGAATCTTTTCAAGATGCTATTTACTTAACGGACAAAAATGGTGCTATTTCGTTTTTTTGGCATACCGATTTCTTAGATGCAACACCGCAGCGCAACAACGAAACCAATACTAAGGAAGTTTTTGACTTAGTTGGTCGCTTGCTTCGTAGTAAAGTAAAAAAAGTATCTGAAGCCGACTATTTTGGCTTAAAAGACTGTGTCAATTCTTACTTCAACACTAAGGAAGTTTTCAATTTTGATGAGTTCATCGATGAGACTATTGACGCATACACCCCTTTGACCGAAGGATTTACGGTTGAAGACTTTGTTTCGAATCTACGTGAAGCGAAAAACACGAGAGAGTTTGACGGTTCATTTGAAATTGACAAAACGTATATTAAGAAGAAGATCAAAGAGACCATTACCGTGAATGCGGGTGTTACCCTGATTATTCAAGGCAGTACTAACGATATCATCTATGAAGTCACTCATAATGATAAAGACTACATAATGATTGAAAACAACTCTCCGCGCGGACGATTCAATAGAAAAGAACTCGATTAAGATGCCCGTTCAATATTTTGAAGATGAGAATACTTTTTCTTGTACGTTAACATTAGATGAACAAGATTGGGTTCGTCACTTTATTAGCTTTTCCGATATTGTGCTGGGTGCAAAAAATCACTCAGCCAACTGTAATGTGACAGTCTTTCATGTTGGCGAAGAAGAAGATTCTTTTACCCTTGATGCTTATTCACTTGCGAATGTCGAGGCGTGCACTACGGAGATCTTTCAAATTGAACTCGATAGATCCAACGTATCAGTAAAGCTTGTTGCAACAAAAGATAACCCAAATCGTGTTTTGCAAATCTACTCAAGTGAACACTTCATAGCGTATCTGGCGTCGAAAAAAATGACGCTTCAATTTAAGTTCATTCTAGCCACTTTGAAGAACAGTTATGACAGTATCAGGCACGTAAATTTTGACAAAGATATATCAGATATTTTGTTCACATGTGGTGACAGCCATATCTTATCGAACAAGACACGTGCACTAAATGACGTAATTGATATCGAAAGTTGCTACGTAGAATATTTGAGTGACCTCAATACCAAGTTTTTCAGTGACAGTTTGTTATTTGACTACATACTTAAGCTTCGAACTTTGGCATCACTTGCTGTGTTGTGTCGAAAATGTGCGTTAGATAGGCTAAGTTTCGTATTCGATGGAGACAAAACACTAGACTTAGCGAACGAAGAAATTGAGTTTTATCATAGCTATGGGCAAGTGATTTACGACATGTACTTGTGGGGTTACTGCGACGAACGACATCCAACGCGAGTTAGCATTATAAATCACGTAATCGCGCAGCATCAGTATGTTCGGGACTCGTTTAAACGCTATGTGTTTGATATTTTGGAGTCGAACTATAAGGTCTATATAACTGACAATTTTGAGCAATATGTAGAAGTAACATCAAAACTATCTGACTTTCTTTACGAAACAACAGCTAAAATTGGCGATAAGATTTCTGACAGTATCTCTTCGGCAAGAAACGTACTAATACTTACACTCTCTTACTTTTTCACGATTATTGTTTTTACAGGTATAGACAAAGGAAAAGTAGAGAACGTGTTTAACTTTGAAATTGCCGCTTTATCTACCATTTTCATTCTGGGAGGATTATTAAATATTCATTGGATACGCAAAGAAATAGTATCAAACGCTGAGCTGGCGCGAACTCAGTTGAATGAAATGGTTGATAGATATACCTACTATATAGGTGATGGAGAGCTTAATGGAATAAGGGAATGTAATTCACTATCTCTGGTTGAATCTAAAGCGAAAGAACGACGAGTTTATGTGTCAACAGCAATAGTCCTACTAGCGTTATTATTCTTTGTTTGGGGAATGTACAGCCTAAAAAGTCCTTTACCGTTTTTTGACTCCATCGTTGCTGATACACAAAAGACAACCGAAGCTCTTACTAATACTGAAAACAAGCCAAAATCTGACAAGCAAGTTAATAAGCCAAGAGAGGCTATCGTCATTGATACAGTACAACAGGGAAAAAGTACTGACAATGTTAACTCTGCGCACGAAAATCGACTTGCTGAGTTAGCGAAAACCTCAGAATAAAGATCCTTTCGGAGGTTTTATTGTAACCCCTAAACCACCGCCTTTTGGGGTGGTGGTTGTTCTTATGGGCGATTATAGAAGTTCATCTGCAGAGGTATAATTAATATGGTCATTCAATTAGAGGTTTTGCAATACTTTAAATGCTAATTTAGTAGGATCACTAACGTATTTTTCCCATTGTAAGTTAACGTAATTATTCATTCATTGACTTTTAATGTAAATTTGAGATATGTGAGCTTAGGAAAATGCAAGCAACGTGTTTATCAAGTCGGTAGCTTTTTACTCTTTCAGTCTACCTGATAGGCCGACTATCGAAAGAATTGTGCATAAGATCTAATCCTAAATTATCAAATTAGGTATAATAGTCATCTTTTGTATTGTTTATATATTTACTTTATGCAAAATATTAATATATATGTAGGTGAAAATGGTGCAGGTAAGAGTCGTAAACTTGCAGAAATCGCACAAAAATCGATTTATGCTGGGCAACCAGTGATTGCTATTGCAACATCTTTGAATGACAAATTCCCCAGACGACGCACTGATAAACCTTATTACTACATGGGGCCTAGATTAGGTCGATCATTAGCAAAACAGGCCGTCAAGTCATCAATAGCAAAATTAAATGATAAAAATGGATTTTTACGATTAAATACTTTACTCAGTATTCTAGAATATACGAACCTCAAACCACAAATTGGGTTGAAAGTTAAAGGTTTTGAAGGGAATTTTGATGATAGCATAGATAGTATCGAATTTAAAAATGTTAGAGAGAAAGAACTTGTAACAACTTTATGTTATCAGCTCCGCCAATTTTATGATGGATATCGTGAAGAAATACAATGGATTAGCAACTACAGTCGTTTTGAGCACGGTCTATCTGGTGAAGTTCTTGCAGACTTAATCAAACACGAAAAGTTGCTAAAACATTACAAGTTATTACGTTCAACAGAATTATATATACACAATAAAGAGCTGATTCTTCCTATTGAGAAAATGAGTTCTGGACAACTATCTTTAATATCTACAACATTTTTTATTGCGGCGAATTTAGAGCAGAACACTATCATTTTGATTGATGAACCTGAAAATAGCCTGCATCCTGATTGGCAGCGTCAATATATAGGAAATGTTAAAAATCTATTCCCTTATCAAGACTTTGAGTGCCATATCGCAACTCATTCACCAATGCTTATTGCTGGTGCAGTTAATGAAAAGTTCGTTGAAGTGTTTCGTCATGATGGTAATGAGTTTAGGAAAATACGATCAGACACAAAAAATATTGAAGATGCATACATAGATCAGTTTGGTATTGTAACTCCTGAGAACAATGCTCTATCTGAGCGATGTATAGACATCATTAACAATGTGGAATGGGGTGTTATATCTAAAAGCGAAGCGTTTGAAAAACTTAAACAGTACAAGAGCAGATCCTATGACATAAAACAGGAAGAGTTCGTAGATGGCGTTTATGCAATAATTAAAAAATTAAGAGGTGCATAGTGGCTAAGCTAACTTTTACAGCTGATGAAATTAAAAAAATGCAAGCTGCATCGGCAGCAGGTCATAATGGCTGGAAGGATAAAAAACTTGATAGAATAAAACGTAAGATTAAAGATCATAAAAGGATAGATACTTACGATTTATGTTGCTATTGCCAACGTGATACTAAAGAAGAATTTAATATGGTACTGGATATTGAACATATTCTCCCTAAAAGTGCCCGTGTAAAGCATATGTTTACGATGAAGAATCTAAGTGTATCTTGTAAAAAATGCAATATGCATATTAAGAATGAGGATCTAAGTTTTTTGGTTGATGATATAGTGAATTTGCCGAGTAATATATTTAAAAGTCGTTATTACAAGTTCATACATCCAAATCTGGATAAAGTGCATAGGCATTTAGAGAGAAACTGTGTTCAAAAAGGACGTGTTCGCCTAGTTAAGTACCTCTTCCCTACTAATAGTGATAAGGGTAAGTACACATACGAATATTTCAAATTGAAAGAATTTGAAATTGAAAAAGCTAACCAAGCGCAAGGTCGGCGAAAAAATAAAATTAACAATCAGAAGATAGAAGATGCATTCAGAAAGCTCACTCAGTAATTATTATAAATTCATCTTATCCGAAGCAGTCGACTTTGATCGTCAACTCTAACGCGCTTTTGTCCAACTCACAGTTAATTGTGTGCTTAAATTATTTTTCTTCCTCGATACTCGTTCAATAGTAATATGAAGACGTCACACACAAACATTGTAGTATGTTCAATATTCAAGATAGTACTTTGGTGAGCACAGTACTTTAGTACTTCCCAATCTGAACAGTCATTAACATAGTAATAGCTCACATCTTAAATAGTTAACTCATTAAGAGAGTCAGCAACACATCCCATAAACCATTTTAGATCAGGATACTTTCTCACTGTATCCGCAATCAGCTACTTTCACTTAAAAAGTACTATATAAGTATGAAAGTTAGAGAAGTATTAGTAGAACCAACAATTTAAGTAATTTATTAGTGACAATACAAACAGACTTATACCAGCAAACCGAATATGAGTTAGTACACTAAACAGCTTTCAATGCATAGATTTTGGCTATCAACTCATCTGTAACCCCTAAACCAAAAATTGATGTTAAGTAGCGCTTAGGGGAAGCTGATAAAATCTCAGAAGCAGCATCACCACACACATACCAAGTTGCTTCTAGTTCTTGAGAGTGAGCTAACATTCTTCTAATTGGATCATTGTCTCCCATTCGTATACTCAAGATTTTATCTGGTGCTAGTTCCCTTTCATCAAAGAGCCTATTTACAATAAATAAAGAACGGGTATATCTAGTGCCTAAAGGGTAAAGTTTAAACCCAGATTCAATAGCAGCTCTACGAAGTTTATCTATTCCTGCAAGGTCAGGTCTAACAGCTTTTAGTAAATTGGTGGGAGATTTATTGCGCCACCCTTCGTAAGCTTCTGAAACACTGGGGTTGTTTTCCATGTACTGCTGTGAATAGAAAAGGCTAAAGGTATCAAAATATAAAATTTTCATTAGTACTTTAACCCCTAAGCTAGACAGTTTGTGAAAAAATCAGGTCTGGAAACAGTTAAATAAACAATCACGAATAAATTGTGATTTGTACATATGAGATACTAGATCAACCGCTATTTCTTAACATTCAGTACAGCACAAAAATACTCAAATAACCCAACTCTAAACTGACGAGTCGACGCTGCTGAATTCTTATAAATTCGCCCCTTTGAATCTAACTCCATAACGGAGCAATTAGACCAATGTTTAGCGTTTTTTCTGTAGTTTAATTGACCTAACACCTCACCAGCGATTTTTAGGTCTTCACATGAAGCACCATCAGACACTAGTTGATGTATTGTTAACCCTAAAGCCTGCCAAACCTGTGGTGATAAATGATAACCGGAGCGATTACCAGTAAAGTCCTCTCTCAGGGGGGCCAGCCAAGCTTGCAAGAAAGCGGCAATAAAATCGATGTAGCCGTCCAAGAGTACAGAGGTGATTTTTTCCCCAGAGTTTAGAGTAATATCTTTCGACATTTTGCTGTATTCTTGCGTTCCAACACCAGCGACAGCCCCGACGATCATCTTAAACAGAACGTACTCTGTAGCAATATAACGCTCTGAGACTTTTACATGCTTTGCGTTAAAGTTAACACCGCCATATAACTCCATGCCAGTTCTAGTTATCAGCTCCTCAATAAAGGGGCTCAGTGGATAGCTTTTATCAGATATTACACCTTGAGAATCCGCAATATGAGGTAAACTCATTGAAGAATCGAAAGTACGACTTTGTTTAAATAATTCAATGATATCAGCACTACTAAGTCCTCGTTGATCATCAAAGACCACTCGAACTTCTACGCTTTCCATCGCTAACCGTTGCCTAAGCTCACTCTTGGCGTTCGCTTCTTTGACGCTAAGCCTTGAACTAAATAAAAACGTTCTAAGCCCCAAAATCTTGCAAATAGCGACAGCCCCCAAGACATTCCCAACTATGTAAGTGTCTGAAGAGTTATATCTCAGCGATGAGTTTAGATTAGAAGAACCTTTAAAGTTAGGCTTCCCCATAACTGCAAACGTTAGTGTTAATGGCGCACTGATAGAATCATTAGATACGAGCCTCTCAAGGTCAGTCTGGATTGCCAAAACCTTTTCAACATTTGTCGAGTTAACAGCCGCGTCTGCAACCCATTTCAACTCAGGTAGAAGCCTATCAATAGAGAAATAAGTACTAATTTCTACTATTGGCATCGTTGTGATCAGCGTTTTCAAACTCCGACCTCTTGATGACATCAACATTCCACTGATTTTTTTTTCTGAAAGTTTCAAGTCTTTTCATCCGTTTATACACCAAGCGAAGTCTAAATCAAAATTAAAATTTGATTCGACAGCTATGTCGGATCAATAATGAGATTTAAGTATTGGTGAGTACATAGCTCCCCATATCACACTTCAAGCCGTAATACAGAGAATCGCCATATGACAAATAAGCATGCAGATAACTTAAATGAGATATCAGATGAAGCTTTAGAATCATCCATCGTTGATAGCTTAGTCGAACGATATGAAGAAAAAGAAAGTACCAGTTACCTAGCTAGTTCTAAACAACTATTAAAGACAGCAACTACGGTTCTAGCCTCAAAGCAAATCGACGATATATTCAAATCCAAAGCTCGTTATTACTCAGGAATTAGAGCAGTCAAAACAACGTTAAAGCACCTCGTTATCTACATTACTCCTCAGCTCGCTAGAGATATGCTGAAGTTTTCCCAAAGAGGGGCTATAAACACAAAAAATAAAAATCGAAAGCTTAGTAAGGCGAAGGTAAAAAAATACGCTGAAGATATGAGAAATGGTCAATGGTGCTTAACAGGTGAGCCCATCATCATCTCTGATGATGGAGAGATACTAAATGGTCATCATCGCCTGGAAGCATCATATGAAGCAGGTGTAGGCTTCATTGCACCGATAACCTATGGAGTTACCGATGAATTGTCTTTTGCTCATATAGATGTAGGGAACATGCGCTCAAGATCGCAGGTTCTGGAGATGGCAGGCGTTAAGGTAAACGCCAACGTGCTATCTCGCGTAGCGATGCTCTCGAAAGCCTTCGAGATTACCTCTAACCCTTATGCGTTCAGAGGGACTCAAGGGACTTCTTTCCAACCCGCTGAAATTCTAGCTTACGTAGAAGAAAATGAAGAACTTGCGCTGTCTGTCGACTTTGTAGCACAAGCAGTAAAACGGCATAAACTTGAAAGCCAAGCATCAGAGGCAATCTACGCATTTGCTCACTGCCTAATAAAACAAAAGCTGAAAGATTACCCACAAAATGAAACATTGCCTTTAGATCCAGAAACCTACCTCATGCGGATAATTTCATCACTAGGGCTTGAGTCAGAAGACGATATCGAATACCAAGTTCGCAATTACCTTCAATCGCTAGTTACTGAATCCAGCTCTTACTCATTGCTTTGTAAATTGTCAGCAATATTCAAAGGCTGGAATATGCATTTAGGTATACCTGTTGTGGGAAACAAAGTCAGTGTTCGCCGAGTAGCTCGCTTCAGAAAAGACGAAGATGGGAACAAGATACCAGTGCCATCAGCAGGTAACATCAACGAGGCATTTACCATTCCATGCTTACCGAAGGGCCCGACACCTAAGCGAATTTCACAGCAAGCGAATATGAAGAGTGTAGGGAAAGTATAGTGAAAACAATATGCAACTTTGATTCATCAACTTACTCTTTTGATGGCTGCGTCCATTTTAAATATTGAAGTATCAAAAATTAATTTTGATTTGGTGTTTGGTGGCTTTCTAAAGGGAAGAAGATCAACTTCGTACAGAGGCAATGTGGTCATTGCTGGGTTTTAGTAGGAATTAGTTTTTTATTTGCTAATTATTAAGTCTTATTGACTCATGTGGTTCAGCTAAGCAAAGTATAGCGACAAAAAAAGGCGCATAAAGCGCCTTTCTCATTCTACTTAGCTCTTATAGAGATTCAGTAAAAGTACGTGCAATAACGTCACGTTGCTGCTCTGGAGTTAGAGAGTTGAAGCGAACAGCGTAACCAGATACGCGGATTGTTAGCTGAGGGTAGTTCTCAGGGTTAGCTACTGCATCTTCTAGAGTCTCACGTTTCAACACATTGACGTTCAAATGTTGTCCACCTTCTATGCGAGGAGCTGTTTCAATTGCAACTTCACGTGACTCGTATTCACCGAGAACAGATGCCGCTACAACTTGGTCTGCCTCGTAACCAGATGTCGCTGCAACACAACGAGCTTCGTTCTTTTCAGTGTCTAGCAGCCAGATTGAGTTAAGTAGAGAATCGTTAGCCGCTTTAGTAATTTGAATACCTTGAATCATATGGATTACCTTTTAATATTTGATTTAATTTTTATGACTTAAAGCATGGCTCTAAGTGCTGACTTCTTAAAAAACATGACTAATAAAAAATATGAGTTGATTTTCTCTTTATGACTATCAAATCCTTTGTTGAGAAAGGGTTTGATGCGATTTAGTCATACTTTTTAGTAGTTAAGCTTTCCAATGTTAGCAATGTTGGCCACCTTCAATGCGTGGCGCTGCTTCGATTGCAACTTCACGGCTTTCGTACTCGCCTAGGTCTGCCGCTGAGACAACTTGGTCAGCTTCGAAACCTGCAGTAGCAGCAACACAACGAGCTTCATTCTTCTCACTATCTAGTAGCCAGATTGAGTTTAATAGGTCATCGTTTGCTGCTTTCGTAATTTGAATACCTTGGATCATAACTATCTCCTAGTCCACTAAATGTGGTTTGATTATGGTGTTAACTTTCGATTTTTGTTGAGTTGGCTAATATATACCTAATATTTGTAAGGTGTATATTGATTTAAGTCAAAAAACAACCAAAAACCACTCTTTTATGGAGGGTATTATATTGAGGTAAATCAATAAAACCTTTGAAAACAAAGTGATTACAAAATATTTTAAAGTATAAAAAATATTTAACAGCTCTTCTTGGTGTAAATTTACTACATATATTGTGTTTTTATTGAACTACAACCGATATGAGCCCTGATTTATGATGCATTCTGAAAGTGTAAAGTGATTTAATGACAAACAAAAATTCATCCTCCAAAACTAAAACTGAAACCAATATTAAGTTTATTGGTGCTCATGTGTCGGCTGCGGGCGGTGTTGATCTAGCCCCAATGCGTGCGCAAGAGATCGGTGCTAATGCGTTTGCACTGTTTACTAAAAACCAGAGACAGTGGGCCGCGAAGCCACTAGAAGCCAAAACTATTAGTGCCTTCAAAGCCAATTGCAAAATGTTGGGCTTTGCTGCTGAACATATTCTTCCTCATGACTCCTATCTGATTAACCTAGGGGCGCCTGAAGAAGAGAAACTCGAGAAGTCACGTGCTGCTTTTATTGATGAAATGGAGCGTTGTAATCAACTTGGACTAACGCTACTGAATTTTCACCCGGGTAGTCATTTAAAGAAAATCTCAGAAAGCGAATGTTTGGCTAAGATCGCCGAATCGATCAACTTAGCTCATCAAGCTGTGCCAGATGTGGTCGCAGTGATCGAGAATACGTCTGGACAGGGCAGTAATCTTGGTTGGAAATTTGAGCACCTAGCGGAGATCATCGATCAAGTAGAAGATAAGTCGCGTGTTGGTGTGTGTTTAGACACTTGCCATACCTTTACTGCTGGTTATGACCTACGAACAAAAGCTGCGTGTGACCATACTTTTGCAGAGTTCGACCGCATTGTGGGCATGCACTATCTAAGAGCAATGCACATCAATGATTCAAAAGCTGAGTTCGCGAGCCGAGTCGATAGACACCATTCTTTAGGAAAAGGCAAAATTGGCTGGGATTGTTTTGAGTATATTGCCTCTGATTCTCGCTTTAATGGTATCCCTCTTATCTTGGAAACCATTGATTCGACGATCTGGAAAGAGGAAATTCAACAACTTAGAATGTTTCATCGCTCAGCAACGCTAGCGATCGAAGAAGCGTAATAATAGAGGGGTAAATTTATTTCCGTCTATTTCTAAAAATTGGCACCTTTTTTTCATAGTCTTAAAGTGAATATGTAGTTCACGAAGTCTTAGAGGAGGTGCCTTTATGTATTCAATCACCCAAACTTCAATTTTTGCTGTCGCAAGTCGTTTACCAACACCAAACCGTCACGTGCATAACCACGGCCACCACCGTACGCAGCAGAAAAGTGGTTAATCGAGTAAACACAACTTGAACTGATTATTATGATTCATCAACAAGTGAACCCTACACATCATGTTTATTGATAGCTGTATGAGGTATAACTAGAGCCTTATTTAGGACAGTTAGCCGATACAGCTATTTTTTTGTCTGGCGAAAGCCCCTAGAAACCTTGATGATTGGGAAGTAAACGATGAGCGCACCAAAGACTTGGGAATCCATTATTAATGATGAACGTGACAAAGAGTACTTTCAGAGTGTCCTCGCGTTTGTTGAGCAGCAACGTAATAGTGGGAAAACCATCTACCCGCCACAAGAGCAGGTATTCAATGCTTTTGATATGACGCCTTTCGAGTCCGTGCGAGTGGTTATTTTAGGTCAAGACCCTTACCACGGTGCCAACCAAGCTCATGGCTTAGCATTCTCAGTGCTTCCTGGTGTGAAAATTCCTCCTTCTCTGCGCAATATTTACAAAGAGCTTGCACAAGATATAGAGGGATTTGAGATCCCTAATCATGGTTATCTCGATTCTTGGGCATCGCAAGGGGTGTTGATGCTGAACACAGTCCTTACCGTAGAAGAGGCAAAAGCACACTCACATGCTAAGTGCGGTTGGGAAACGTTTACCGGTGCCATCATTACTGAGCTGAACCAGCGTTCTGAGCCAATCATCTTCTTACTGTGGGGCGCGCATGCCCAGAAGAAAGGCCAAGCTATTGATTCGGAAAGGCATCATGTATTGACAGCTCCGCATCCATCCCCATTATCAGCACGCCGCGGCTTCTTTGGCTGTAAGCATTTTTCAATGACTAATAAGATACTTTGCTCGATTGATCAAAACCCTATCGATTGGCGATTACCTACTGAAGTATAGATTGATTATTTTTCGAGCAGAGTCAAACCATAAATTGGCATCTTCGTATACACTGAGAAATAGTAGGTGTAATGGAGTCGATATTATGATGATTGAAAGGATAAGACGGGAGCATGGCTATATGGCTCGCTTGCTCGCGATTCTCAAAAATAAACTTGAGTTACTCAAGCAAGAGCGTGAAATCAACTACAGCCTTATCGCTGAAGTGGTTCATTATTTGATGAATCATTCTGATAAGGTGCATCACCCTAAAGAAGATATCATCTATCGTTATTACCTCAATAAGTATGGTAATGATCAAGCCATTGAAGATCTTGAACTAGAACATCAATTGCTTGCCGAGAAAACCGCTGACTTTTTAGGTGTGGTGGATATGATTCTTCAAGATGCCGTCGTACCTCAAGAAGTCTTTATTGAACAGCTTGAGGAGTTTGTTCATACCCAACGTAAGCATATGGAGTATGAAGAGAAATACGTTTTGCCCATGATCATCACACTATTTACGGTGAAAGACTGGCAAGAGGTGGAATCACAATGGTCTCAACCTGAAAATGACCCTGTATTCGGTGATACGATTGCAGATCAATATCGCCAGTTAGCTGACCGAGTTCGTCAAAATGAGCAAGAGTGCTTATAGCGCAAGCGAGCCCTAATATTTGATTGCTGAGTTTGCTATAAAAAAGCAGCGCTATTAAAAAAGGCGCTGCTCTAAACAATAAAAAGGCACCGTTAAGATGCCTATTGTGCTATCCACTTGTACTGCTCAAAGCTTTTTGTACTGGCTAAAGCTTTATATCGTCAAGGCTAAAATCGAGTCCTAAATTCATATCCATTAGTTCTTTTTGGAGTCGACGTCTGTCATTTATTTCTTCAATTTCGCGCCATTTACGCTTGAGCGGTTTAGAGCGTGTTTTTTGAGTTGCTCGACGCATTTCTAGTTCTGATACATCATCGAAGTGAAAGCTATCCATAAGTCATATCTCCTTCCGTGGGACTCGTTCCTACGAACCATTGAATATCATATTTAGGCTTACAATAACCTTGATTTATTTCTCATTTGTTTCAAGTATATGAAGATTTTGTTTTGATTTTTTATGTATGCTCACACATTGTGGTGACTTTTTTGTACAAAAAACAAGCAAACAAACTTAGGTAAACGATTAAATTAAGGGGGGAGGAATGTTAATTCATTGTGCGAAAGGAATAACACTCTAACCACAATGCATTCAGCTGCGTACAGTATTGTGTAGGATGGGTATCTCGTTGCCCGAGAAAAAAACGCAGATCTTCACTATACCTTGTAAAACCTAGGCTCGCGCATTTTTATAGGATGCTGTTCTCGTTTTGATTGAGCTGTGGTTTTTGTTGATATTATGTCCCGATAATGTGACTTTTGTTTGGCGAAATTGTTGAGGTTTGTGTTAACGAAAGGTGTATTATTAGTGAAATGTCATTCTTGTATGGGTTTAATTTCATATTGATTTTTAGCCCGTCTCGCTGCATTATCCGCCCGTCAAAAAATACACTGATACGTAAAATGGATGCATGAAGCGACATTTACAATCTAGATCGCAGCAAATAAATCAAAAACTAATGCCGACACAACTATTGACACTGGCATAGGTGATCTAGAGGAAGGCTCGGAAGCAAGATCAGTGCTTAAACTCAATTACGAGGTTCACGTGACAGACTTAATCAATTTGATGAACGATCTCCTTTGGGGATCTATCTTAGTTTACTTACTGGTTGGTGTGGGGATCTACTTCACGATACGACTAGGCTTCATTCAATTCCGCCATTTCGGCCACATGTTCTCTGTACTAAGAAACAGCCGTAAAGCAGACAGTGCTGGTATCTCTTCTTTCCAAGCTCTTTGTACTAGTCTCGCTGCTCGTGTTGGTACGGGTAATATGGCGGGTGTTGCTGTAGCGCTCACCGCTGGTGGCCCTGGTGCTATCTTCTGGATGTGGCTAATCGCAATGCTAGGTATGGCAACATCGTTTGCGGAAAGTACACTTGCACAGCTATACAAAACGCGTGATAACGACGGTAACTACCGCGGCGGACCTGCATACTACATGGAGAAAGGCCTAGGCATGCGTTGGATGGGGGTTCTATTCTCTATCTTCCTAATCATTGCATTTGGTCTTGTATTCAACGCGGTTCAAGCAAACGCGATTGCAAGCGCAATGAACACGGCATTCGACCTTGAGCGTAGTTACGTTGGTGTTGGTATCGTAATTATCTCGGCATTCGTTATCTTCGGTGGTATCCGTAAGATTGCGCGTACTGCAGAAATCATTGTTCCAATCATGGCATTGGCTTACCTATTGATCGCAATGTACGTGATGTTCGCGAACATCGAGAAACTGCCTGAAGTACTGGCTCTTATCTTCAAGAGTGCATTCGGTCTGCAAGAAGCTGCGGCGGGTGGCCTAGGTTACGCAATCGCACAAGCAATGATTAACGGCATCAAACGTGGTTTGTTTTCGAACGAAGCCGGTATGGGTTCTGCGCCAAACGCAGCAGCTTCTGCTACGCCTTACCCACCGCACCCTGCATCACAAGGTTATGTGCAAATGCTAGGTGTGTTTATGGATACTATTGTTATTTGTTCCGCAACCGTATCAATTATCTTAATGTCTGGTGAGTATGTACCACACGGTGAAGTTACGGGTATCGAGCTAACGCAACGTGCACTAACGGCGCAAGTTGGCGAATGGGGCGGTGTCTTTGTGGCGGTAGCGATTTTCTTCTTCGCTTTCACTTCAATCATTGCAAACTACTCGTACGCTGAAACGAACCTTATCTTCCTAGAGCACAACAACAAGAAAGGCCTAGTGCTGTTCCGTATTGTTGTATTAGGTATGGTTATGTTCGGTTCTCTCGCGACACTGCCAACGGTATGGGCACTGGCTGACGTATCGATGGGCCTAATGGCGATTGTTAACTTGGTGGCGATTATCCTGTTGTCAGGCATCGTGATTAAGCTAGCGAAAGACTACAACCGCCAACTCGACGCGGGTAAAGTACCGACATTCGATTCGAATGATTTCCCTGAGCTTAAATCTCAACTGGAAGACGGTATTTGGGATAACAACAAGAAATAATATTGTTGGGGCACTAAACCGCTCACCCTAAAATGATTAGAAAGGCTAAGGTTTCGACCTTAGCCTTTTTCTTTATCTGCCATTTGTCTCATTTTGTCTATCAAAGCTAATTCTCTCTATCGAAGTAATAGGAAGAGTCATAAAGACAAGTTGATGTTTTTTCTATACTCTAGCAGCATCCAGTTAGATAACCGATTAGGGTAAAGTTATGTTAGTTGTCGTTTCTCCAGCCAAAACACTTGATTACGAATCACCATTAGCGACGGAGCGCTTCAGCCAGCCAGAGTTTGTTGAACACTCTGCCGAGTTGATTGAAGAGTGCCGTAAGCTGACGCCAGCAGATATTTCAGCATTGATGAAAGTCAGCGATAAAATCGCAGGGTTGAACGTAGCGCGTTTTGAGCAGTGGAGTGAGACCTTTACCCAAGATAACGCACGCCAAGCAATCCTAGCCTTTAAGGGTGATGTATACACTGGCCTAGACGCTGAAACGCTATCGGATGAAGATTTTGACTACGCACAAAACCACCTGCGCATGCTTTCTGGGTTATATGGCTTGCTTAAGCCGCTCGATTTGATGCAGCCATACCGCCTAGAGATGGGCACACGCTTAGCGAATGCTCGTGGTACTAACTTGTACCAGTTCTGGGGAAATATCATCACAGACAAGCTGAATGAGGCGCTGAATGCTCAAGGCGACAATGTGTTGATCAACCTAGCGTCGAACGAATACTTTAAAGCCGTGAAGCCGAAGAACCTAGATGGCCAAGTGATTACACCGGTATTCAAAGATTGCAAGAACGGCCAATACAAGGTGATCAGTTTTTACGCAAAGAAAGCACGTGGCATGATGGCTCGCTACATTATCGAGAATAAAGTGGATTCAGTAGAAGCGCTGACCAAGTTCGATACCGCGGGTTACTATTTCGTTGAAGAAGAGTCGAACACGAAAGAGCTTGTATTTAAGCGTGAAGAGCAAAACTAGACGTTATTGATTAAAGGCAGTCACGCTGTACGGCGAGATACCATCCAGATAGAGAAAAGCCCCATGCAGCGAACTGCATGGGGCTTTTTGTTGAATCATTTAGAAGTTAATAAATGCTCAGATTACTTGTTTTTTACCGCTTTCTTTTTCTTAGCGATTTTCTTCTTCTTCGCGATCTTCTGTTTCTCTACCGCTTTCTTATCTTCTTTCTTTGGTTTCTTTTTCTTCGTTACGGCTGCTTTCTTATGTGTTGGACGCATGCCTTCAACAAAGCGTTCCTTGATTGCTTCGTCAGTGTAACGAGCCACACGTTCAATCATCAGTTGATCGTGCGCTTCGATGATAGAAACCGCGTTGCCTTTCTTACCAGCACGAGCGGTACGGCCAATACGGTGAAGGTAGACGTCAGCCGTGCGAGGCATATCGTAATTGATTACGTGGCTTACGTCGGGAAGGTCGATACCACGAGCAGCAACGTCAGTCGCTAGCAGTACGTTGACAGAACCGTCACGGAAACGAGCAATCGCATTGTTACGACGGTCTTGAGGCATTTCGCCTTGGATCCATGCACATGGGATTTGCGCACTTTCAAGTTGAGCTCGTAGATCACCTAGGCGATCACGCGTCTTCAAGAACACGATGCTGCGTTCAGCTTCCTTGGTAATGATGTGTTTTAGCAATTCAAGTTTGTGTTCTGCTGTGTCAGCACGGTGATACCACTGAGTGATCTTCTTACGCTCACGAAGTGATGATTTCGCATCGATCTCCGCTGGGTTCTTCAGTAGATCTTCAGTGAAGCCTTCAACACCTTTACCTTCTAATGTTGCTGAGAAAAGTAAAGTTTGTTTACGCCAGCGACACTCTGCAGACAGACGGTCAACAACAGGACCAAAGCCCATATCTAACATGCGGTCGGCTTCATCTAAGATTAGCCATTCGATAGCACGACAGTCAAAGCGCTCTGCTTCGATGTATTCCATCAGGCGACCTGGAGTTGCAACTACGATGTCTTGCGTTGTGCCAAGGATATCAGCGTGCTCTTGGTACATTACACCACCGGTGATGGTGAAGATGTTTAGTGCCGTATACTTTGCTAGCTCACGAGCTTGCTCAGTGATTTGCATTGCCAGTTCACGAGTTGGTGTCAGGATAAGCATACGGGCAGGACCCGCTTTTTTACGAGGGAAATCCTGTAAGTACTGTAGCGCTGGCAGAACAAATGATGCTGTTTTACCAGTGCCTGTTGGCGCAGAAGCCAAAACGTCTTTTCCATCTAACGCTTGTGGGATCGCTTCAGCTTGTATCTGTGTTGGGCGTTCGTAGCCCATTTCGTCAATTGCTTTTAGCAGCTCTTGGTTTAGATCGAGTTCTGCAAAGGTTCTGATCACTGTTGTTTCTCCACAAGCAATAAATGTTTCTGCCTCAAAAAGCAGACGATAAAAAAGAGTAGTCGGACATTATAGAAGCATTAGTGATTAGGATCACATGGTATTTGCTACATCTTGAGATAAAAATCTTTAGTAAGTGCAATAAATGCTGCGCTATAACCACCTTGATGATGAATTGTCAGCGATTCACGCTGCAAATCTTGCTCGCAAACAGGATCTTTAGATAACTCAAACAAGATTCGGCTCGCGGGTTTTTTGTCTGTTGTTTTCACATCAAGACGTTTTGCTAAGTGCCAGCCACATTGTTGGGCAAGTTTGATGAAGCCTTCCCCTTCTGGTGTTGGCAGGATAAAGCTGGCGGTTGCTGACTCTGTCGTTATATCGAAACAACGATTGGCCAGTTGAAGATGATCCAAGCTGTCACTGTGTCTAGCCGTGGCCCTTTGGATTTGTTGTGCCTGTGCTCCAGAGTTGAAGTAGGGTGGGTTACATATGATGGCATCGAACTGTTGCGGAAAATCTGTCGTTAAAATACTGCCGTGATGAAGGCAAATACGATCTTGCCAAGGCGACTGTTCAATATTGATGGCCGCGGCATGGATCGCGTGCTGATCAATATCAATGGCTGAGATTGAGGCCTCTGGGAAACGTTGTGCAACCATTAAAGCCAATAACCCTGTCCCTGTCCCTATATCGAGTACGGATGTTTTTTTCGCAAGGTTAACCCATGCTCCGAGTAATACGCCATCGGTGCTGACAGGCATACCGCTTTGTCCACCGTAAATAGAGAATTGTTTAAAATTGAAGTTTTTGGTTTCTACTATTTTATCTTTCATGAATGTTCTGGCTATCGATATATTTTAAGTGATTGGCTCTGATGTTAGTCAATTGTATAAGTAAATGTTCTGTATGATTGAATGTTGTTAAAATTTATGGTTAGTTTATAATTATGTCTATTTTTCTATATCCAGTGGAATCCACTGCTTTTTGTTTGAATATGCAAATTTATATGGTGTTTTTTTATGGTGACTTGCAGCTAGCCAAGTGTTTCGTCATTATGCGCGACTATTTTATAGATTGATTGACAGCCTCAGGCTGTAACATTCATGTAAGCACAACACAAATTCATAAATATAATTAAGGGTTATCTGTGAAACAGAGTCTTAAACTAACAGATGTATTAGCATTGGGCTTTATGCTTTTTGCGTTTTTCTTGGGTGCGGGTAACATCATCTTCCCACCTCTAGCTGGCCAATTAGCCGGTGATCACTTCCTTCCAGCGATGTCTGGTTTTCTGCTGACTGCCGTTGGTCTACCGTTAATCACTATCGTCGCTGTTGCAGTGGCGGGTGGTTCTTGGGGGCACTTAACAAAAGATCTTCCTAAGCAAGCTGCGACTATCATGGCTGTGCTGATCTTTATTATTATTGGCCCAGCATTTGCTGCACCTCGTACCGGCCTTGTTGCCTATGAGATGGCGGTGAAACCGTTCTTCATAGATGCATCTCAAGCTCACCTTACTCTCTTTTCTATTGCATTTTTTGTCGTTACGATCTTCTTCTCATGGTCGCAAGGGAAACTAATTGACGTGATTGGCAAGGTACTAACACCAGCGTTATTCGTTGGTTTGGTTATACTAGCCGTTGCTGTGTTTGTTAACCCTCAGGGTGATATTCTTGCTGCTCATGGTGAGTACATTACGCAGCCACTAACCAAAGGGTTCCTTGAAGGCTACAACACCATGGATACTTTTGCTTCTTTGATGTTTGGTATGTTGATTGTTGAGGCTATTCGTAGCAAAGGTATTACTGATCGTACGGCAACAACTAAGTATTTAATTAGCGCAGGTTGCATCGCGGCTGCTGGCCTAGCCTTTGTTTATATCTCTTTGTTTTTCTTGGGTGCCACAAGTGCAACAGTCGCTGCGGGTGTAGACAATGGCGGCGCTATCTTAAGCCTTTATGTTCAATCGTTGTTTGGTCCTTCTGGTCAGCTAGTGCTTTCTGTGATCGTACTATTGGCGTGTCTAACAACAGCGATTGGTCTTGTATCAGCATGTTCTGATTACTTCAGCTCGCTAACGCCTCTGCCTTATAAGACTTGGGTGATCATTAATGGTGTGGCTTGTGCAACGGTAGCGAATGTGGGTCTTTCTCAACTGATTTCCCTATCGGTACCTGTGCTATTTGCACTTTACCCAGTAGCCATTGCCTTGGTAGCGCTGACGTTCCTGCGTAGTCGCTTCCCTAATCCAAAAGTGGCTTACCGCGTAGTGGTATTAGTGTCACTGCTGTTCGCTCTTATCGATGGTGCTAAGGTTGCGGGTATCGATGTATCAGCACTAGACATCATGCCATTGTTCGATATCGGTATGGGTTGGTTGCTACCAACGACAGCGGCAATCATCTGTATGTTCTTCGTTGGCAAGTCAACAGAACAAGAAATGGCAGAAGAAACGGTTTAATCTTTCCGTTGAGATTATCGACATGACATAGAAAAGGCCTCATTACTGCGAAGTAATGAGGCCTTTTTGTATTCTGCTTCATCTTACATGAACAGGTGTTTGAGAGCGTATGTGTGCTTATAGTTTTTCGCTGTACTCAACCAGAACTTGTTCTACCCAAGTTGCGATACGTTCGTCGCTCAGTTCGTACTGTGAATCTTCATCGAGAGCTAAGCCTACGAATTGTGATTGGTCTTCTGTTAACGCTTTAGACGCTTCGAACTCGTAGCTGTCATCGTTTGGCCAGAAGCCTACAAACTCTGCACCGGCGGTTTTCAGTTCGTCATGCAAGAGCCCCATCGCATCTAAGAACCATTCGCCGTAACCTTCTTGGTCACCCAAACCAAACAGTGCCACAACTTTGCCTTTAACTGGCGTTGTTGCTATGTCGTCCCACAGTTCATTCCAATCTTCTTGAATTTCACCGAAGTCCCACGTTGAAATACCGAGCAGCAGAAGGTCGTAGTCAGCCATCAATGAAAGTGAGCTTTCTTTCACGTTATGGATATCAACTAGGTCTTCACCAATAATGCCGCGAATCTTTTCTGCTGCCATTTCTGTGTAGCAGGTGGTTGAGCCGTAAAATAATCCAATTTTCATAGCAAACGTTCGATTTTAATTTCAGATGGCGAATTCTAACCATAAATCGACTTCGATTGCAGCGATTATCCGCCCAAGTCGTAATTTTTATGGCATTCATATTTGCTCTGGCATACTCTCAAAACAGTTTCCAACATTGTGAGTAACACTATGCAGTCGCCTCAAGGGCAGAACGCAGACCACGGTCTCGTTGAGCAGTTTTTAGATGCTATGTGGATGGAGCGAGGGTTATCTGAGAATACGCTTGTTTCATATCGTACTGATTTGTCCAAACTACTGGCCTGGATGGAAAAGAACAACTACCGCCTCGATTTTATTAGCCTTTCAGGATTGCAGGATTATCAAGGCTGGTTAGCCGACGCTGATTTTAAGCAGACTTCTCGTGCACGTATGTTGTCGGCAATTCGTCGCCTGTTTCAATACTTACACCGCGAGAAAATCAGAGCTGATGACCCAAGCGCCTTGTTGATTAGTCCTAAGCTGCCACAGCGCTTACCAAAAGATTTGAGCGAAGAACAAGTGGATGCCTTACTCGATGCGCCGGATCCGAACGATCCTATCGAGCTTCGCGATAAAGCCATGCTTGAGTTACTCTATGCCACTGGTTTACGTGTGACGGAACTTGTTAGCTTGACGATGGAAAACATCAGCCTAAGACAAGGCGTGGTACGTGTTATTGGTAAGGGCGGTAAAGAGCGCTTGGTGCCAATGGGCGAAAATGCAGTGGATTGGATCGAGACGTTTATTGAACAAGGTCGCTCTCAGCTGCTTGGTGAAAAGAGCTCCGACGTCGTTTTTCCGAGTAAGCGTGCTAAGCAAATGACCCGACAAACGTTCTGGTATCGTATTAAGCATTATTCGGTTATCGCGGGTATCGATACTGAATTGTTGTCACCGCACGTGTTAAGACACGCTTTTGCGACGCATTTACTGAACTATGGTGCCGATCTCAGGGTCGTACAGATATTGCTTGGGCATAGTGACTTATCGACAACCCAAATTTATACTCACGTGGCGACCGAAAGGCTGAAGCAAATTCACGCTCAGCATCATCCACGTGCTTAAATCCATTTATTTTTAAGGTGAACTTAATGAGCGTATTACGCCGTCTTCCTCTATTAGCGCTTCCTCTTATGATTACTGCATGTAATGCATCAGAAGCGAAAGTAGAACCAACATCAACAGCCGTAGAAGCTGCTTCAGCTCAAGCTATTGATACTGCTGCGTTAACGAAGCGCTTTGAAAAAATCGGTATTAAGGTCGATAAGATTGTTCCTTCGGATATCGATGGCCTGTTAGAAGTTCAAACCAATAGCGGCGTTATCTTCTCTTCTCCAGAGGGCGATCACTTTCTAGCCGGCACACTTTACTCTTTGGATGACAACGGTAAGTTCAGCGATGTTTTGGCTGAGCGTCAAGCGCCGCTGAATGCTGAAAAAGTCGCGGCGATGTCGGATACGGTTATCGAATATAAAGCGGATAACGAAAAGCACGTTGTGACTGTGTTTACTGATATTACGTGTGGCTACTGTGTTCGTCTACACAGCCAAATGCAGGGCTACAACGATCTGGGTATCACTGTTCGTTACATGGCTTACCCACGCCAAGGTGCGACAGGACAAGTTGCCGATCAAATGGCAGCAATTTGGGCTTCAGATGATCCAAAAACAGCGATGCATGACGCTAAAGTAAACCGTCAAATGCCAGCATCTGGTAAAGATCTAGCAGAGCAAAAGCAGATCATCGTGAAACAATACCAACTAGGCCGTGAGCTTGGTATCAATGGTACGCCAGCTATCGTATTAGAAAGCGGTGAGTTGGTGAGTGGTTACTTACCGCCAGCACAACTTCTTCAGCGTTTAGATCAATAATCTCGTTTTTTGTATCGCCAATTTATCTTCCATGTTTTTGATTTAAGGAGTGGCCTGATTGATATCGGGCCCATTTTTATATGATAGAGATCCAACGCCGCCCTGAGGTCGACATTTCAGTCTTACCTGCTCACTTACCTGACTTGTTAAAGCGCATTTATGTGAGTCGCGGAATCGACAGTGCCGACCAACTAGAGACAGCAGCGAAAGGCTTGCACTCTTATCAAAAACTGGGCGGCATTGATGCTGCGGTTGAGCTGTTGTTCAACGCTATTCAGCAGCAAAAACGCATCATCATTGTCGGTGACTTTGATGCCGATGGCGCGACGAGTTCTGCGTTATCAGTGCTTGCTCTTCGTATGTTGGGCAGCTCTAACGTCGATTATCTGGTACCAAACCGTTTTGAAGATGGTTATGGCTTGAGCCCTGAGGTTGTCGAACAGGCAATCGAGCTTGGCGCTGAAGTGATCATGACGGTCGATAACGGTGTCTCTTCGATTGAAGGTGTGCGTTTTGCCAAAGAGAAAGGACTAGAAGTTCTGGTTACCGATCACCACTTGCCGGGTAATGAACTGCCAATGGTCGATGCGATGGTTAACCCAAACCTTGAGAGTTGTGCTTTTCCTTCGAAAGCCCTAGCGGGTGTTGGCGTCGCTTTTTACCTGATGATGGCGCTGTGTGTTCACATGCGTAAGCTGAATTGGTTTGCAGAGCGTGGCATGACCGAGCCTAAGCTGATGGAGTTGATTGACCTTGTGGCGCTAGGCACCGTAGCCGACGTGGTGCCACTCGATGAGAACAACCGAATCTTGGTCCATCAAGGTTTGCAACGTATTCGTGCGGGTAAAGCTCGTCCGGGCATTCAAGCCTTGATCGAAATTGCCAAGCGAGACGCTAAGCGATTAGTCGCCTCTGATTTTGGTTTTGCACTCGGCCCTCGTATTAACGCAGCTGGCCGGTTGGATGATATGTCTTTTGGTGTTGAGCTGCTAATGAGCAACAACATCCATGCGGCGCGCCGAATGGCGAGTGAGTTAGATGGCTTGAACCAAACCCGTAAAGAGATCGAAGAGGGTATGAAGCAAGAAGCGATGGCTTTTTGTGAGCGCCTTGAATTTGGTAAAGACGACCTGCCTTCTGGTTTAGCCCTGTTCCAACGTGATTGGCACCAAGGTGTGATTGGTATCTTGGCTTCGCGTATCAAAGACAAATACCACCGCCCTGTGATTGCGTTTGCAGATGGCGGCGAAGGGAGTATTAAAGGCTCTTGTCGTTCAATTCCGGGATTGCACATGCGTGATGCTTTGGACCGTATCGACACTCAAAACCCAGGCTTGATTCTTAAGTTTGGTGGCCACGCAATGGCGGCTGGCTTAACCATCATGGAAAAGGACTTTGAACGCTTCAGTCAGCTGTTTAACGATGTCGTGAAGAATGAGCTTGGAGAAACAGCCCTTAAAGGTATTATCTTGTCTGATGGTGAGTTGTTACCTGAAGAGTTTTCTATGCACACCGCTGAAACACTGCGTGCTGGTGGCCCGTGGGGACAAGCGTTCCCTGAGCCAATCTTTGATGGCGAGTTTAAAGTGCTGTACCAAAAGCTGGTGGGTGAGAAGCACCTTAAATTGATGCTAGAACCGTTGTACAAAGGCCACCCAACCAACGTAATGATCGATGGTATTGCTTTCAATGTTGATTTACGTCGCTGGCCCGATGCTTCGGTGAAAACCGTTCACCTTGCATTTAAGCTCGATATTAACGAATTTCGTGGCAACCAATCGTTGCAGCTGATGATTGATCATATCGAAGCCAAATAGTTCTTTTTAGGCTCAACAATTCTCATCATATAGCGCCAAATTCAACAAGCTCTATTCAAAAACAGGGCTTGTTCTCTTTCCTTCCCTTACAAATTTTACGTGTTTTTTCTGCCTGTCAATTTTATATCCCATTAAGTTATTGAATCTTGGTTCACCGCTCTAAAAAATTCTGTATCTCCGTCACACTTTTGAGTACAATTCTTCGGTTAAATTCTACTCATAAATGATGAGCTAAAATGTTTGAAATCAATCCTATAAAAAACCGTCTGCAGGATGTGTCTGAGCGCACAAATATCCTGAGGGGGTATCTTTGACTATGACGCTAAGAAAGAGCGTCTAGAAGAAGTAAACGCAGAATTAGAACAACCGGATGTATGGAACGAACCTGAGCGTGCTCAAGCGCTAGGTAAAGAACGTTCTGCATTGGAAGCGGTAGTAGAAACGATCGACCAACTTGACCAAGGTGTTGAGGATGTTGATGGCCTATTAGAGCTTGCGGTTGAAGAAGAAGATCAAGAAACGTTCGATGAGATTGAACCAGAACTGGCCGAGCTAGAAGCTAAGCTAGAGAAGCTGGAATTCCGTCGTATGTTCTCTGGTGATCACGATGCATCAGATTGCTACATCGATCTGCAGTCAGGCTCGGGCGGTACAGAAGCTCAAGACTGGACTTCAATGATGTTGCGTATGTACTTACGTTGGGCAGATTCGAAAGGCTTCAAGACTGAAGTTATCGAAGTGTCGGATGGTGATGTTGCTGGCCTTAAAGGCGCAACGGTACGTATTTCTGGTGAGTATGCTTACGGTTGGTTACGCACAGAGACTGGTGTTCACCGTCTAGTTCGTAAGTCACCATTTGATTCAAGTGGTCGTCGTCATACTTCATTTGCATCTGCGTTTATCTATCCTGAGATTGATGACAACATTACGATCGACATTAATCCTTCTGACCTACGTATTGACGTATACCGTGCCTCTGGCGCTGGTGGTCAGCACGTAAACACCACGGAATCGGCGGTACGTATTACTCACGTTCCGACCAACACAGTGGTTCAGTGTCAGAATGACCGTTCGCAGCATAAGAACAAAGATCAAGCGATGAAGCAGCTACGTGCTAAGCTTTTTGAGCTTGAGATTCAAAAACAAAATGCTGAAAAACAGGCGAGCGAAGAAACGAAATCAGACATCGGTTGGGGCAGTCAGATCCGCTCTTACGTACTGGATGATTCTCGTATCAAAGATTTACGCACCGGCATCGAAAACCGTAATACTCAAGCGGTTCTTGACGGTGACTTAGACAAATTTATTGAAGCTAGCCTGAAATCAGGCCTGTAAACTTACCAAGTATATTTGTAAAAATGCCTATATTTGCAAAAGATATAGCGGTCCAAATTTTAAAAGCAAGGTACATCTCTAATGACTGATGCTGTTCAAAACGAAAACGTACAAGAAGCTTCTTCACCTGAAGAAAATAAACTCATTGCTGAGCGCCGTAGCAAGCTGGATCATATCCGCCAAAACTGCAAAGCAAATGGTCACCCAAATGATTTCCGTCGTGAGCACCTAGCTGGCGATCTTCAAGTGGAATTCGGTGAGAAGACTAAGGAAGAGCTAGAAGAGCTTAACCACATCGTTGCGATCGCTGGTCGTGTTATGGCGAAGCGTGGTCCATTCCTTGCGATTCAAGAAACTTCTGGTCGTATCCAAGCATACGCAGCGAAAGACGTACAAAAAGTACTGAAAGAGAAGTACCAAGGCCTAGATATCGGTGACATCATCGGTGTTAAAGGGGCGCTTCACAAATCGGGTAAAGGCGACCTTTACGTAAACATGGAAGAGTTTGAGCTGCTGACTAAAGCACTTCGCCCTCTACCAGAGAAGTTCCACGGTCTAACTGACCAAGAGATGCGTTACCGTCAGCGTTACGTTGACCTAATCGTGAACGAAGATTCTCGCAATGCATTCATCGTGCGTTCTAAGCTTGTATCTTCAATCCGTAACTTCATGAGTGCTAAAGGCTACCTAGAAGTTGAAACGCCAATGATGCATGTGATCCCGGGTGGCGCAACTGCACGTCCATTTATTACTCACCACAATGCACTAGACATCGACATGTACCTACGTGTTGCACCAGAGCTTTACCTTAAGCGTCTAGTCGTTGGTGGTTTTGACCGCGTATTCGAGATCAACCGCAACTTCCGTAACGAAGGTCTGTCTCCACGCCACAATCCAGAATTCACAATGATGGAATTCTACCAAGCGTACTCTGACTACAAAGATCTAATGGATCTAACTGAAGAGATGTTAAGCACAGCAGCAATGGATGTTCTTGGTTCTACTTCTATGCCTTACGGTGACGAAACGGTTGAGTTCGGTGGCACTTACGCTCGCATGAGCATGTTCGATGCAATCAAACACTACAACCCTGAGCACGCTGAGATTCAAGCGCTAACAGAAGCAGATCTACAAGACCGTGAGAAGATGGTTGCTATCGCTAAATCTGTACACGTAGACGTAGAAACGTTCTGGACATGTGGTCAGCTTCTTGAAGAGATCTTTGGTGAAACGGCTGAGCCTCAGCTAATTCAACCAACGTTCATCACTGGCTACCCAGCGGATATCTCTCCTCTAGCACGTCGTAGCGATGACAACCCATTCTTTACAGACCGTTTTGAGTTCTTCATCGGTGGCCGTGAAGTCGCGAATGGTTTCTCTGAGCTTAACGATGCACAAGACCAAGACGAGCGTTTTAAAGCGCAAGTTAACGCGAAAGATGCAGGCGATGACGAAGCTATGTACTACGATGCAGACTACATTACTGCACTAGAGCACGGTCTACCGCCAACAGCGGGTCAAGGTATCGGTATCGACCGTCTAGCAATGCTATTTACAAACACGCACACAATCCGTGACGTGATCTTGTTCCCGGCAATGCGTCCACAAGCGTAATTTTTGCTTACAGGCCGTCGCAGCCCATTCAATGAAAAAGCCATCTTCGGATGGCTTTTTCTGTTTTTAGGCTTCAAAACCTAGCCTGTACCGCACTCTTGATTCGAATAATCATTATTTCTGGCGTAGTCTTACTATTGAGACGGAAAATCTAAGATAGTTCTCACTACTATACATATCGGCGCTGAATATGATCTCGTGGCACTTCGTAGAATTAAGAATCATGGAACTCGTATTAGCCAGACTTAAATAAAATAGAATAAGGAAGAAGGATGGGAACTCAATTTAAGATGGATTCCTTACCAGGTTCTCTTATCGTTGTTGGTGGTGCATACGAACCTTGGTTATCTGTATTAGAACAAGTGGGTTGGCAATGCACTCAGTGTGCGGATTTACGAAAAGCCGATGCCTTGATTGCTGACATTGGCCCATGCATTGGTATTGTTGATCTTAGCCACGATGAGTTCAGTCTTAACGGTATTGCTAACCTTGTGAGTAATAACAAACAGGTGAGGTGGCTCGCTTTTATTCGTGAATCACAATTAAGCTCTGATACGATCTGCCAATTTATCGTTAACTTCTGTATCGACTTTTTCACGGCGCCAATCCCTGATGCTCAGCTATTGAGTACCATTGGCCACCAATTAGGAATGCTCAAACTTGAGCAGAAAGTATGGCCAAACTACGGTATTAACAACAATATGGGCTTGCTAGGCGACTCTGTGGCGGTGAAGCGATTGAGAGACCAAGTAAAGCGCATTGGGCCGACTGACGTCAGTATCTTAATTTATGGCGAGAGTGGGGCTGGTAAAGAGACGATTGCGCGTTCTATTCACCAAAACTCGTCGCGCGCGCATAAACCATTTTTAGCGGTTAACTGTCGTGCCTTGTCTGAAATGAGAATAGAAGCCGAGGTGTTTGGTATTTCAACACAGCCAGCGACAACGCCATGCATGCTAGAAGAAGCCGATGGCGGAACCATCTTACTTAATGATGTTATAGCGATGCCACGTAATCAACAATTGAACCTGCTGCGCTTTCTACAAGAAGGTAAGATAGAAACCGCGAACGGACCAAAATCTGTCGATGTACGCATTCTTGCTGCGAACTCTTCTGATATCGAAAAAGCGTTAATTGAAGGGGACTTTAATGAAGAACTCTATCATTACATTAATGTTCTGCGGATCCATGTTCCGAGCCTGAAAGAGCGTATGGGTGATATTGCTGTACTGGCGAATCATTTCTTACGTGAGTACTCGAAAGAATTTAATGCTCAGGCGAAGAGCTTTTCTGAGGATGCGGTGCGCTCCATGAGTCGCTACCACTGGCCTGGTAACGTTCGCGAATTGATGAATCAGATAAAGCGTGTTGTTCTGATGTCAGATGCGGTGATCATTGAAGAGCACCATCTTGATTTACCTAAACAAAATGATGAACGCCGCAGCTTGAAAAGCATTCGTGAGCGTTCAGAGCGTGATGCATTGCTGATTGTATTGGAGTCTTATGGTGGACAAGTTTCGTTGGCGGCTAAGGAGCTTGGAGTATCACGAGCGACGATGTACCGCTTGCTGAACAAACACAGCCTAATTTCTGAAGGGGTTGCTTAGACTCTGTTCTAAATGATTTTATTCAGTCAACGTAAATTAAAGGCCACGTATCTACGTGGTTTTTTTGTTTCTGAAGAATAGTCCGTTGTTTTCTAGTTCGACCCTAAGAGAGATATGCTGTGATTTTATATAATCATAGTGAATATGTTATATGTAAATAAATATGCAACTGATATTTCAGGCGAATACATTGTTTTAAAAATGTTAACCAATTAGCGGTTGAATAATATACTCACTTGGTTAGACTTTAACCGTCAAAGCAACGATTTAACAAAGACTTGTCTGCTTTTACTATCCCATTTCTTTTTGGATTTTTTAGTTAGTTTGGAGGCGCAAATGAAACATTTCGATTTTATACAGCATATTTGCGCATCGTTTGATCCGTGTACTGACATGGTGACTGATATGTCACACACATCAGCCATGGCCGATCGAAACACCCAAGATAAACCTAACTAATAGATCCGTACCCTTATTTGGCTGCGGAAAAATAGCAGCTAAGTGAGAAGCCCTCATACGATCTAACACGCTATTTTTCCTCAGTTGATCCAACAACTGGAGAGTTATTATGCGTCACTCAGTATATTTAAAATTAGCAACAATCCTTATCCGTGCCGATCTTCGTCGTGAAGAACGCGAATGGCAACGAAAAGTTCGCCGTAGTTCATATGAGCTACCTTGGAACAATACTCATTTATTAAGAGATATTGGTCTTGAAGCTGACGGTCGACCGATTGGTTTTTCTGAACCAGAAGTTGTCACTATTGAACGTCGAGTACGTCACCTTCGTCGTGTCCTAAGTGCGCGAATACCGACGTAATCTTAGGGGTTGATAGCACCGTTCAACCCCTAAGATAACTTACAGTGATAGTTATGGCGTCGAAAATGCAAACTTTTGAACTAGAACTGGACAAAAAAGAGAAGCACTTGCTTCTCTTTTTTGCTTTTTTAAGCCGTTATCTAGTAAAGGAAAAGAGTTCAACTACGCTTTATAGAGCAGGGGGAGAACGTTTATGCAAAAGCATCAATTAGACATGTGGTTACATGGAGAGCACAAAGACTCTTATCAAACACCCAAAGTGTACGTTATTGGCTGTTCTGATATCTCAGAATATCTATTAGCGGTGGAGTACAAACATAAGCTGGAACCGGTAAAACAAGACGGTGTGCCACTTCATTTTGGATCTTTAGATCAAGTAAAAGAGGAGTTACTTCGGCTTGGTTTTGAAAAGGCCTATCTTCGTTTACACAATGCGTATGATGAATTTGGTAATGAGCCAAGTCACAGCTACTGTGATATTGAACTGGCACTCAAACCTCATTAGAGGGCGTATATAAGGTATTTATAAACAGAGCTTGTTATTACGATCATGCGTAGTGTGTTGTCAGCAATTTATGTGTGAATTGAGTTCGCAGGTAGAAACCACGTGGTTTGGTCTTGATGGGTTTGCCACTTGCACCGTAAGCTTCAGTTAACACTCGACTGTTAGCGGCTTTTGGTCGAAGATGCAATGCTTCACCGTGCCTTGCTGTTATCTGTCCAACATTACCTAACACGATCAATTCCATCAGTTCTTCCCAGTCCCTTTTTAGAAGCTCATCTTCAGCTTCGTTTGGTGTCCAGAGTAAGGGAGAGCCAACATGCCTTTCTGCCAATGGAATTTCCCTTTCACCTTCTACAGGGATCCACAATACTTTAGATAGTTTGTTTCGGACGTGACTGGTTTCCCATGTTAATCCCTGCACCCCCATCAGTGGGGCGACACAAACAAAGGTAGTTTCGAGTGGCTTTCCAGAATAGCCAATTGGAATGCTTTTAAGCTCGATACCTAATTTAGCAAAATCTTGTTCTGGCTTACTGCCTGCTGGGGCGCCTAAGTGCCATTCCAGTAATTGTCCAACCCAACCTTTATCACGCTTAAGGTCGTTTGGCATCACCATCTCGGCTTCATCCGCGAGCTCTTTAAAAGTCATTCCGGCAATCGCATACGCTCTGTCTAATAACTCTTGTTGTGTTTGTGGTTCTGGTTTCATAATAAAAGGTATGATCAAAAAAACGATTTTATCAGAAGTTATCACCAAATGCCGAGTGGTTAATAAATGATCTCCTTGTTATAAAAGAGATCAAACTCATGGTTATCCACAGGACATAAACGTAATTAATTGAAATATTAATTTAGTGGATAAATAAACAGGGTTTAGTGGGGGATAAAATGCTTGCTAAATGATGTTTAAAATGAATCTTTCACTTACTAGTGTGGATAAACTGCTGGGTGATTGATCTTTAACCATATTGAATTTTTGAAAGATCTTCTGCTGTTTTTTAATTCCAAAATGCACAGGTTTAAGTTTTATATTTCTGATATTTAAGGTTTTTATTTTTTATTTTGGATTTTGTTATTTATGGTTCTGATGAGTTTATGGATTAAAAAAAACGATTTCTGGTAATTCTTCACATAGTTATTCACAGAAAAGGTGAATAAATGTGGTCTATGTCTCACTCTTGTGTGGGTAACTAAGATTTGAGCAAAACTTATCCATATTCTTAGTTAATATTCATAAATATAGCGCTTGTCACGTCACTAAGTTTGCTCCAATTGGGGATATGTGGAAAAATCAGTGTAATTAAAAATTTAGATAGAGGTTGGCCAGTGATAGATGGCGATGGTTACCGATTAAATGTTGGTATTGTAATCTGTAACAACCATGGTCAGGTCTTCTGGGCTAAACGATACGGACAACATTCATGGCAATTTCCTCAAGGGGGAATAGATGAAGGTGAAACTCCGGAACAGGCAATGTACCGCGAGTTGTATGAAGAGGTTGGCCTTACAAAAAAGGATGTAAAAATCGTCGCGACAAGTCGTCATTGGTTACGCTATAAGCTACCCAAACGACTGGTTCGGTGGGATTCGAAACCTGTCTGTATTGGACAAAAACAGAAGTGGTTCCTTTTACGCTTAGATTGCGATGAATCGTGTATCAATATGCAGCGTGGAAGTACACCTGAGTTTGATGGTTGGCGTTGGGTGAGTTACTGGTACCCAGTTCGACAAGTTGTTTCTTTTAAGCGAGATGTTTATCGTCGAGCGATGAAAGAATTCGCATCTTTGGCAATGCCGTTTAAAGAGCGAAAAACAAAAGGAAAACGCAAATTGCGTAGAGGTTAAGCATGCTCAGTCAACTAAGGGAAATAGTTGAACACGTATCAAGAGTTGAAGATGTGTCGATGGCTCTGGATATTTTAGTTAAAGAGACATGCAGTGCGATGCAGACTGAATGCTGCACCGTTTATTTAGCAAATAATGATATGCAGCGCCTTGAGTTGATGGCAACTCAAGGCCTGATCTTTAAAGGCAATAGTATTCACATTGGTTTTGACGAAGGCCTGGTTGGCCTTGTCAAAAGAAGTGCTGAGCCAATCAACCTTGCACAAGCCTCTGCTCACCCCGATTATAAGTTTTTTCCAGAGCTGGGAGAGAAGGTTTATCACTCTTTTCTTGGCACTCCCATCATCTATCGCAAGCAAGTGCTTGGCGTTTTGGTTATTCAACAGAAGTCCCCTCGTTTATTCAGTGAAATGGAAGAGTCTTTTCTCGTCACGCTCTCAGCACAACTTGCCGTTATTGTTGCGCATGCTCAAACACAAGGTCATTGGTTATTAGAGCAGCAAAAGCTGCCTGCGACTAAAGGTGTCGCTGCGTCATCGGGTGTGGCGATTGGTGATTTGTGGTGGGATAACACGCAGCCTGAATTAACCGATGTTTATCCTGCGTCGACGCTTAATGTCGAAAGGGAGCATGAGTTGTTGGCGGTTGCGGTTGAGAATGCCCTTAATGATTTTAAGCGTATGCGCAAGCGCTTGGATAGTGATATTAATAAAGATGCGCTGGCGATCTTTGACCTGTTTACGCACTTACTGAATGATCCTATGTTACGTAAGGATCTGAAAAACCAAATTCAGAAAGGCGATAAGGCCGATTGGGCATTAAGACAAGTTGTTGAGAGTTACTCTAACCGTTTTGCTCGTATGTCTGATGTTTACCTTCGAGAAAGGGCACAAGATATTCGTGAGCTTGGTCAAAGGTTACTCTATTTTCTCCATAATTCAGAACAAGAGTTACGTACGTTCGATAAGCCGATTATTTTGGTTGTGCGTGAGTTGACGGCATCAGTATTAGCTTCAATACCGAAAGAGAAGCTGTTGGCTGTTATTTCTTTAGAAGGGGCGGCAAACTCGCATGCGGCGATTTTATCTCGTGCGCTTGGCATTCCTTCGGTAATGGGCATTAATCTCAACCTAGCTCAAGTGAATGGCAAACAAGCCATTGTTGATGGGTACAGCGGTGAGATATTTATTGAGCCGACTCAGAGTCTACTGATTGAATACCAAGGGTTTATTTTAGAGGAGAGTGAGCTCTCTTCTATGGTTAGCCGAGAGCTCTATTTACCTGCGAAGACACAAGATAACAAGCAAATTGAAATCCTACTTAATGCGGGATTAAGTGCTGATACCAACATAGCTATCAACCAAGGTGTTGATGGGGTTGGTCTGTATCGAACCGAAATCTCTTTCTTGCTTCAGCAAAGGTTCCCGTCAGAAGACGAACAGTTCAAGCAGTATCGCTCTGTACTCGCGAGTTACCCTGAAAAGCAAGTTGTGATGCGAACTTTGGATATTGGTGGCGATAAGGCATTACCTTACTTCCCAATAGAAGAAGATAACCCATTTCTTGGCTGGCGTGGTATTCGCTTTACGCTCGATCACCCCGATATATTTATTATCCAGTTGCGTGCGATGTTACGTGCGAGTTGTGATAGCCAGAATTTGAGTATCTTGTTGCCAATGATCTCTAGCACTCAAGAACTGGATGATACTGTTCAACTCATCGAGCAAGCCTACGATGAAGTACATGAGCTCGACAGTCGAGTTCGGATGCCACGTATCGGTATCATGATTGAAGTGCCATCAATGCTTTACCTTCTTCCGCTTATTGCGGATAAAGTTGATTTCGTTTCGGTGGGCACCAATGACTTAACCCAATATTTATTGGCGGTTGATCGGAACAATTCCCGCGTCTCTGATGTCTATGAATCCATGCACCCTGCAGTGATCATGGCATTGAAACACATTCATGATACTTGTAAGCAATATCAATTGCCTGTGTGTATATGTGGAGAGTTGGCGGGTGATCCAATGGGCGCTTTGCTCTTGATTGGATTAGGATATGAGACGTTAAGTATGAATACCTCAAATGTCGCAAGGACTAAATATTTGATTCGTCAATCTAAGCTTAGTGAACTGCAAGATCTGGCAAATAAGGCACTTTCAAAACCGTATGGTTGTGACATCTATAGTATGATGCTCAACTATTTCGAAGAGCGTGAATTTACAGGCTTCATTCGAGCAGGTAAAAAATAGGATTTAACGTGTCATATGAACTAATAGGCTTGTTAGCAGGCCTTGGGGCTGTTGTTGGTGTTTTAGCGGGGTTGCTAGGCATTGGCGGTGGCTTGCTGGTGGTTCCTGCCTTACTGTTTTTGCTTCCTAAAGCGGGTATCCCTCAAGAGTTTGCAATGCAAATGGCATTGGCGACCTCATTATCGACCATTATTGTTACGTCAGGATCGTCTGCGATTAACCACTTAAAATTGGGTAATGTAGAGATGTTTGTCGTTAAATGGTTGATGCCAGGTGTGGTAGTGGGTGGTTTTCTAGGTTCTTTTGTAGCCGACGTAATTCCAGCTCAATACCTACCGAAAGTCTTTGGTGTGATTGTATTGGTATTAGCATTACAAATGCTGTTATCGATTCGTTCTACGAGTCAGAAAGCGATGCCAGGCTCTGCAAAAACTATATTATGCGGTGGTGGTATTGGTTTAGTCTCAAGCTTGGCTGGTATTGGTGGTGGATCTTTATCAGTGCCTTTTCTTAACCATCACGGTGTAGAAATGCGCAAGGCGGTGGGGTCATCTTCGGTGTGCGGCTTTGTTATCGCTATTTCAGGAATGCTCGGGTTTATTTGGCATGGATCGTCTGTAGATGATCTTCCAGCGTTTAGTCTGGGCTATGTTTACCTGCCTGCTTTAGTCGCAATATCTTGTACTTCAGTGCTAACTACGCGAGTTGGTGCGAAACTGGCCACTCAATTGCCAACCCCTGTGCTAAAGAAATTCTTTGCGGTATTTTTAATGTTTATAGCAGCCACAATGCTGCTGTAGTGTCTTTTCTGTTAGCTGTTGAGCTGACCGTTATTCAATTTAGATAGAGAGCCAAATATGTCTCAGGGTTTTATCGAATTCCCAAATATCGATCCTGTTCTTATTGAACTAGGACCAATTTCTGTTCGCTGGTATGGCTTAATGTACCTGGTCGGTTTTATGTTTGCTCTTTGGCTAGCAAATCGCCGAGCTGATCAACCTAATAGTGGGTGGACTCGAGAGCAAGTATCAGATTTGCTGTTTGCTGGCTTTCTAGGTGTTGTGCTTGGTGGTCGTATTGGCTACGTACTTTTCTATAACTTTGACCTTTTCCTTGCAGACCCTCTTTACCTCTTTAAAGTATGGACCGGTGGTATGTCTTTCCACGGTGGCTTGCTTGGTGTTATTACTGCGATGTTTTGGTATGCCAAAAAGAACGGTCGAACCTTCTTTGGTGTAGCTGACATGATTGCACCATTGGTTCCGTTTGGTTTAGGTATGGGTCGTTTAGGCAACTTCATGAACAGCGAGCTTTGGGGCCGTGTGACTGATGTGCCATGGGCGATTGTGTTCCCTAACGGTGGTCCACTTCCTCGTCACCCATCTCAACTTTACGAGATGGCGCTTGAAGGTGTTTTGCTGTTCTTCATCTTGAACTGGTTTATCAAAAAACCGCGCCCTCTTGGGTCGGTATCAGGGTTATTCCTAGCTGGATATGGTACATTCCGCTTCTTAGTAGAATACGTACGTGAACCTGATGCTCACCTAGGTTTGTTCGGTGGATTTATATCTATGGGACAAATTTTGTCACTGCCAATGGTTGTCATCGGTGTGCTGATGATGGTGTGGGCATACAAGCGTGGTTACTACAAAGATGAATTACCACAACAAACGAAGTAAGGAATTGGTGTGAAACAGTATTTAGATCTCTGTCAGCGTATCGTTGATGACGGTACTTGGATTGAAAATGAACGCACGGGCAAGCGCTGCCTAACTGTGATCAATGCTGACCTTGAATATGATGTTGGTAATAACCAATTCCCACTGGTAACAACGCGTAAAAGTTTCTGGAAAGCGGCAGTTGCTGAACTGCTTGGCTATATCCGTGGTTACGATAATGCTGAAGACTTCCGCAAGCTAGGGACTAAAACCTGGGATGCAAACTCGAACCTGAACGAAGCATGGCTGAATAACCCTTACCGCAAGGGGGAAGATGACATGGGCCGTGTTTATGGCGTTCAAGGACGTGCATGGGCAAAACCTGACGGCGGTCATATCGACCAACTGAAGAAGATTGTTGAT
Source organism: Vibrio sp. 5S239 (assembly GCF_041439575.1). Classification (NCBI taxonomy): domain Bacteria; kingdom Pseudomonadati; phylum Pseudomonadota; class Gammaproteobacteria; order Vibrionales; family Vibrionaceae; genus Vibrio; species Vibrio sp. 5S239. The sequence goes on from NZ_JBGOOM010000022.1 coordinate 40,757, forward strand.
GATCTAACAAACGGTATTGATGACCGTGGCGAGATCTTAAACTTCTACAACCCAGGTGAGTTCCACATGGGTTGTTTGCGTCCGTGTATGTACAGCCATCACTTCTCTCTACTTGGTGATACTCTGTACCTAAACAGCACTCAGCGCTCTTGTGATGTACCGCTAGGCCTGAACTTCAACATGGTTCAAGTGTATGTCTTCCTAGCTATCATGGCGCAAATCACGGGTAAGAAAGCTGGCGTGGCTTACCATAAGCTTGTGAATGCTCATATTTACGAAGATCAACTCGCACCAATGCGTGATATCCAGTTAAAGCGTGAGCCGTTGGCTGGCCCAACATTCCATATCAACCCTGAGATTAAGTCTTTAGAAGATTTGGAAACGTGGGTAACGATGGATGACTTCTGGGTTGAAGGTTACGAATGCCACGAAGCGATTAAGTACCCATTCTCGGTTTAATATCATCCGCTTTGTTTGATTGAAAGGCTGCCTCTGTGCAGCCTTTTTTGTATCTATGGTTCGGTAACGATATACGATATACGATATACGGATAGTTTATTCATGTAGGTGTGGTGCTTTTCCTATCTAAAGAGATGTCTTTCGTTACTCCGGCTTCTAAAAAGAAAAACCCCGCAACCTAGTAGGTGGCGGGGTTTACTGTAAGCGATGGAATGGTGTTTAAGCAGTAAGAGCTAACACGGTACCAGGCAGTACAAGAAATACTGCAACAAGGTAACCCGCGACTACAGCTTTGTTCTTCACAGCCATGTCTGAAATTATGTCTGCTGCTTTAACGGGTATTTCACGTAGGAACGGAATGCCGAAGATGAATACCGTTGCCATGATGTTGAATACCAAGTGTACTAGAGCAATCTGTAGTGCAAATACAGCGAACTCACCAGATACTGCTGTTGCTGCAAGTAGAGCGGTAATACAGGTACCGATATTTGCGCCCAGAGTGAATGGGTAAACGTCACGCACTTTAAGAACACCTGAGCCTACGAGCGGAACCATCAAGCTTGTCGTCGTTGAAGAAGACTGAACAAGGATAGTAACGATAGAGCCAGAAGCGATACCGTGAAGTGGACCACGACCGATTGCGTTCTTTAGAATCTCACGAGCTCGGCCAACCATTAGGCTCTTCATTAGCTTACCCATTACTGTGATCGCTACGAAGATAGTCGCGATACCAAGAACGATAAGCATGATGCCGCCAACGGTGTCGCCAAATGTTGATAGTGGCTCTTTAATCGCGCTTACTACAGGTTTAGTGATTGGCTTTATGAAGTTAAGACCCTTCATGCTCATATCACCTGTTGCTAGCATTGGAGATACTAACCAGTGAGAAATTTTCTCTAGAATACCAAATGCCATCTCTAGTGGTAGGAAGATAGCAACGGCTAATAGGTTAAAGAAGTCGTGAATGGTCGCGCTTGCGAATGCTCTTTTGAACTCATCTTTACAACGAACATGACCAAGGCTCACTAGCGTATTGGTTACCGTAGTACCAATGTTTGCACCCATGATCATTGGGATGGCTAGCTCAACAGGCAAACCACCTGCTACAAGGCCAACAATAATTGAAGTAACGGTACTTGATGACTGAATAAGTGCTGTTGCCACTAAACCAATCATTAAGCCTGCAACTGGGTGTGAAGCAAATTCAAAAAGAACCTTTGCTTGCTCGCCTGTTGCCCATTTGAAGCCTGTACCAACCATTGAAACTGAAAGTAATAGTAGGTAAAGCATGAATGCCAAGTTAGCCCAGCGTAGCCAACGAGTGGTACTCGAAATAGGCGCTGCTGCAGTAGTAGCTTGGTTCATAATGTTTTCTCCATTGGACCGTTTAAGTCTGAGTGTGGTCTGTTTGTTTAATCTGAGCGAGATGTTAGAGATTAAATATGTCAGTAATATTACATTTTGATTTCGGTGAGGCTTTTTTGCGTCAATTTACTATTTAAATATTTCCCCTATAAAAAACGTTTATTTAAGTCTTTGTTTATTAGTTGTTTTTTTAGTTTTTGATGATGGGGGATATGTTTTTTGACAGGTAAGGAAAATGGAAAATAATCATTTTCATATTACATTGTTCAACCTTACTATTCGGAAAAACAAATATTTACTGGTGTTTCTTTAGGTTTTTCCGAGTTTATTGAGTGGGAAGGGGATATTTGATATAACAAGGTATCTACTCTCTATTACGGCACATTTATGTCGCACCTCAACTATAACCATGTCTACTATTTCTGGATGGTCTGCAAGCAAGGCTCTGTTACTAAAGCGGCGGAAGCTCTATTTTTAACGCCACAAACAGTAACTGGTCAAATTAAAGCGTTAGAAGAACGTATGGATGGCAAGCTGACTAAGCGTAATGGGCGCAGCGTTGAGCCTACTGAGCTTGGTCAACTGGTCTTTAAATATGCCGATCGTATGTTTGGTCTGAGTTATGAAATGCTCGATATTGTGAATTATAGCCAGCACTCAAATATTTTGTTTGATGTAGGTGTCGCGGATGCGCTATCTAAAAGATTAGTCAGCAAGATATTGATGTCGACAATTCCGTCAGACAACAGTATTCACTTACGTTGTTTTGAATCTACCCACGAAATGCTGCTTGAACAGCTCTCTCAGCATAAGCTGGATATGATCTTGTCTGATTGTCCGGTTGACTCTAGCCAAAGCCCTGGCTTGTTCAGCAAGAAGTTGGGCGAAAGCAGTCTGAGTTTTTTCTGTTCAGGTAATGTTAAAGAGGTAAGTTTCCCCGCTGTATTAGAGCAAAGAAAATTGTTGATCCCAGGTAGCCGTACCTCAATGGGTCGTAAAGTGCTGCAATGGTTCGATAGGCAAGGACTTAAACCTGATATCTTGGGGGAGTTTGATGATGCAGCATTGATGAAAGCTTTTGCTCGTTATCACCATGATGCTATTTTCTTAGCTCCCACACTCTATATGTCTGAGGTTGAGCAAGACACATCGCTGCAGTTGCTGGGTGACATTGAAGAGTTAAAAGAGGAGTACTATGTCATATTCGCTGAGAGGATGATCCAACATCCAGCAGTAAAAAACGTATGTGACGCAGATTTTAGCAAATTGTTCGAGTGAGGTAGTTTGTTAATGAATTGATATCGATTATTATGATCACTCAATGTACCGGAAATACTGATAGCCCGTAGTTGGCGTAGAGGTGGTAGGGAGCCAAACTATGAACTTAAAAGAGATGGAGAAGAACTCAGCAAAAGCTGTGATTCTACTCAAAGCCATGGCCAACGAACGTCGTTTACAGATCTTGTGCCTATTGCATGGTACTGAGCTGTCGGTTGGAGAGTTGTGTGGTAAGTTGGAACTGAGCCAATCGGCTTTATCTCAACATCTTGCTTGGTTGAGAAGAGATGGTTTAGTCGAAACTCGCAAAGAAGCTCAAACCGTGTATTACACATTGAGCAGTGAAGAAATTAAAGCAATGATTAACCTACTGCATGGCCTATATTGCAAGTAGCTTATTGTTGGTGAGGAAGGTGATTTCTTATCAGGAATAAGGTCGACACAAGGAAGTGTCAGTATTTCACGTCGAACGTTTATGCCTATCTGTGATCTTTTATAAATCCACTCTCTTTTATTGATCTGTTAGCCGTTTATCTATTTGCTTATTTGTCTATCGGGAAACGAAATAATTTTTAGTAAACAAACTATTTTTCAATAAGCCCATAGCTGTCAATAAGAAAAAATAACGTTCAGCAAGAAACTAAATCAAAGCGTTACTCAAAATTTAGATATAAAAAAACCGGCCTAGGCCGGTTTTTTTCGTTTTGCGTTGTAATCAAATTTCTATTAAAGAGCTTTGATTGCAGCCGCGAAACGAGACTTATGACGTGCAGCTTTATTCTTATGAATAAGGCCTTTAGTCGCCATACGGTCAAGAAGTGGTGTAACTTCTACAAGAGCAGCAGTTGCAGCTTCTTTATCACCAGCTGTGATAGCTGCGATAGTCTTTTTCATGTAAGTGCGCATCATAGAACGACGGCTAGCATTGTGCTGGCGACGTTTCTCAGCTTGGATAGCGCGCTTCTTAGCAGATTTACTGTTTGCCAAGGGTCTAACTCCCAAAAACTTAGTTCGGTGACAATTTAAGGGCGAGGACTATCCCTCATTAGCGCTTAATTGTCAAATGATTTGTGCAAAAACCAGTCGTAGCCAAACAAACTTTGGTATAGAAAGGTCATCGCGGTTAAGATGGCGGGGATTCTAACAGCATTTTTATACCAATGCTAATAATTATGCTTCTTAGGACTGGATAGTATTTATCCCCCCGCTTAAAAGTAATCAACTAGTGTCAGAGGTTTCTGTGAGTAAACGACTATTAAAGTCAGGCCTGATTGTCAGTGCAATGACTTTTGTTTCCCGTGTGTTGGGGCTAGTACGTGATGTAGTAGTAGCAAATTTGATGGGGGCAGGAGCAAGTGCCGATGTATTTTTCTTCGCTAATAAAATTCCTAATTTCTTACGTCGACTTTTTGCAGAAGGTGCATTTTCTCAAGCGTTTGTTCCTGTATTAACGGAATATCACGCTGCTGGTGATAAAGATAAAACTCGAGATTTAATCGCTAAAGTTTCGGGTACGCTCGGAGTATTAGTCTCGATCGTAACGATTGCCGGGGTTCTGGGGTCTGGAGTCATCACCGCGATGTTTGGCGCAGGTTGGTTTATCGACTGGCTTAACGACGGCCCTGCGGCACCAAAATTTGAGTTGGCGAGCTTTATACTAAAAATTACCTTTCCTTATTTATGGTTTATCACCTTTGTGGCTTTGTCTGGTGCGATCCTCAATACCTTAGGTAAGTTTGCTGTCTCTTCTTTTACGCCTGTGTTCTTGAACGTAATGATCATTGGTGCTGCATGGTTTATTTCCCCTAACCTAGAGCAACCTGAAATTGGCTTGGCAATTGGTGTGTTTCTTGGAGGTCTCGTTCAGTTCCTTTTCCAAATGCCATTCTTAATCAAAGCGGGTGTGTTGGTTAAGCCTAAGTGGGGATGGAGAGATCCGGGGGTGGTTAAGATCCGCACATTAATGATCCCTGCGTTGTTTGGCGTGTCTGTTAGCCAAATTAACTTACTGTTTGATACCTTCATTGCAAGTTTCCTTGCGACGGGCTCTATCAGTTGGTTGTACTACTCAGACCGACTACTTGAATTTCCACTAGGTTTATTCGGTATCGCGATTGCGACTGTGATTCTGCCCGCTTTATCCCGTAAACATGTAGACGCTCAAGGTGAAGGATTCGCACATACGATGGACTGGGGCGTACGCATGGTTTTGCTTCTCGGCATTCCGGCGATGTTAGGCCTGATTGTTTTGGCTAAACCTATGCTGATGGTGCTCTTCATGCGTGGTGAGTTTTCTCCACACGATGTGCAGCAGGCGTCGATGTCATTGGTCGCTTACGCGTCAGGTTTGCTTAACTTCATGTTGATTAAAGTGTTAGCCCCTGGCTATTACTCTCGCCAAGATACCAAAACGCCGGTTAAGTACGGCATTATCGCTATGGTGACCAACATGGTGTTTAACGCGATCTTTGCTTATTTCTATGGTTATGTTGGTTTAGCGATTGCGACAGCCTTATCTGCTTTTGTGAATATGGCCTTGTTATATCGTGGATTACATCTTGCGGGTGTATATCAATTAACGAAGACAACCTTATTGTTCAGTGCCAAATTGATTATCTCTGGTGTGGTGATGGTAGCGGCTATTTTGTGGCAGTTGGATAGTATGCAAAAGTGGCTTGAATGGGGATTCAGTCAGAGAGCGATGGCATTAACAGGCTTGATTGGACTTGGTGGCTTTGTTTATATTGTTTCTGTATTGATTTTAGGTGTCCGAGTAAAACATTTAAAAGCAGCGACAGATTAATACTGATTAGTATATAATCCGTCGGTTTCACACAATAAATGATGCAAATAGCAGGTTTTAGTTGATCATAATGGAACTGATCCGAGGTATACACAATATAAAAGCGCAGCATCGTGGCTGTGTATTAACCATAGGTAACTTCGATGGTGTTCATTTAGGACATCAAGAGGTTCTAAGTCAGGTTTCTAAACAAGCGGCAGTATTAGGGCTCCCTTCTGTTGTCATGACGTTTGAACCACAGCCTATGGAGCTGTTTGCCCGAGATAGAGCGCCAGCACGTTTAACTCGCTTGCGAGATAAATACGTGCAACTGAGTAAGCTAGATATCAGTCGTTTACTGTGTGTTAATTTTAACCAGTATTTTGCAAGTTTATCTGCGGAAGCATTCATTAAAGATCTTCTGGTTGATAAGCTTGGTGTTAAGTTTTTGGTGGTTGGTGACGATTTTTGTTTTGGCAAAGGCCGTACGGGTAATTTCACTATGCTTAAAGAAGCTGGCGAAAAATATGGTTTTGAGGTGGTAAGCACACAGAGCTATTGCTTAAACCAATTACGAGTAAGCAGCACCGAGATACGAAATGCATTAGCGGCTGATGACTTGGCTGCAAGTGCAACCATGTTAGGGCGTGATTACAGTATTAGTGGTCGTGTTTCTCATGGTCGAAAATTAGGGAGAACCATAGGTTTTCCTACCGCTAACATTCCATTAAAGCGTTGCGTTTCTCCTGTTTCGGGAGTCTATGTTGTTGAAGCTTTGGATATTGACGGTGTTCCTGTCGGTGGCGTGGCTAACATTGGACAACGACCAACGGTTAATGGCGTAAGGCAGCAATTAGAAGTGCACTTTTTTGACTTTAAAGCCAATTTATATGGTAAACAGTTAGAAGTACGACTTTTACACAAACTGCGCGACGAGATAAAATTTGAATCGTTCGACGCATTAAAGAATCAAATAGAATTGGATGCTGAAGCCGCAAGGGTGTGGCTGCTTCAGCTAAAGAATTAATCGGATGATTCCACCGGTTAACATAATGTCTAACTTCGCCCAATATAACGGAATTAAGAATCGATGAGTGATTATAAAACTACCCTGAACTTACCAGAAACAGGGTTCCCAATGCGTGGCAATCTGGCAAATCGTGAGCCAGAAATGCTTAAGCGTTGGTATAAAGAAGATCTTTACGGCGAAATCCGTAAGGCAAAGAAAGGTAAAAAATCTTTCGTATTGCATGATGGCCCTCCATACGCGAACGGCGACATTCACATTGGTCACGCGCTGAATAAGATTCTTAAAGACATTATTATTAAATCTAAGACCCTTTCTGGTTTTGATGCACCGTACATCCCAGGTTGGGACTGTCACGGTCTTCCAATCGAGCTAATGGTTGAGAAGAAGAAAGGTAAGCCTGGTCAGAAGATTTCGGCTGCTGAATTCCGCGAAGAGTGTCGTAAGTACGCGGCGGGCCAAGTTGAAGGTCAGAAAGAGAGCTTCAAACGTCTTGGTATCATGGGCGAGTGGGACAAACCTTACCGCACTATGGATTTCGGCACAGAAGCGAACATCATTCGTTCTCTAGGCAAAATCGCAGATAAAGGTCACCTTCTTAAAGGTTTCAAACCAGTCCACTGGTGTACTGACTGTGGTTCTGCTCTGGCTGAAGCTGAAGTTGAATACAAAGATAAAGTTTCTCCATCTATCGATGTGAAATTTACAGCAGCTGACGAAGCGGCGCTTTTAGAGAAATTTACTCTAGCGGAAGGTCATGCGGGTCAAGGCGAAATTTCTATCGTTATCTGGACGACAACACCTTGGACTCTGCCGGCTAACCGCGCAGTATGTCTACGTGATGATCTTGAATACGTGCTTATCCAAGTTGAAGCGAATGATGAACAGCCAGCTCAACGTATCGTTGTTGCTTCTGAACTAGCAAAAGACGTAATGGATCGTGCTGGTATCGAGCATTTCCATAACCTTGGTTTTGCTACAGGTGCTGATCTTGAGCTTTCTCAGTTCAACCACCCGTTCTACGACTTTACTGTTCCTGCAGTTCTTGGCGATCACGTAACAACGGATTCAGGTACTGGTGTGGTTCATACTGCGCCTGGCCACGGTCAAGAAGATTTCGTAGTTGGTAAGAAGTACAACCTAGAAATCGCTAACCCAGTTGGTTCAAACGGCGTTTACCTGCCAGATACTGAGCTATTTGCTGGTCAGCACGTATTCAAAGCTAACGACTCTGTTTTAGACGTTCTAAAAGAGAAAGGTGCACTTCTGCATCACCACGCTTACGAGCACAGCTACCCACACTGTTGGAGACACAAAACTCCAATCATCTTCCGTGCAACACCACAATGGTTCATCTCTATGGATCAAGCTGGCCTACGTGCTAAAGCACTAGAGTCAATCAAGAGTGTTGAGTGGTTGCCTGAATGGGGTCAAAGCCGTATCGAAGGCATGGTTGAAGGTCGCCCTGAGTGGTGTATCTCTCGTCAACGTACTTGGGGTGTGCCAATTGCTCTGTTCGTTCATAAAGAAACAGCAGAACTTCACCCAGAAAGCCCAGCACTTATTGAAAAAGTAGCGAAGCTCGTTGAAGAGAAAGGCATTCAAGCTTGGTGGGATGTAGACGCTGCTGAACTTATGGGCGCAGAAGACGCTGATAAGTACGAAAAAGTAATGGATACGCTAGACGTATGGTTCGACTCAGGTGTGACGCACTTCTCTGTGGTTGATTCTCGTGAAGAGTACAACTTCCCGAACGAAGAGCGTACTCATAGTGCTGATCTTTACCTTGAAGGTTCAGACCAACACCGCGGCTGGTTCCAGTCTTCTCTAATTTCATCTATCGCGATGAAAGACGAAGCACCATACAAGCAAGTGCTAACGCACGGTTTCGTGGTTGATGGTAAAGGACGTAAGATGTCTAAATCTATCGGCAATGTTGTTGCTCCTAAAGATGTAACCAACAAGCTAGGTGCTGATATCCTGCGTCTATGGGTTGCTTCCACAGACTATACCGGTGAAGTGGCGGTTTCTGATGAAATCCTGAAGCGTTCAGCTGATGCTTACCGTCGTATTCGTAACACGGCTCGTTTCTTCTTAGCGAACTTGAACGGTTTCAACCCTGAAACGGACCTAGTACCTGCTGAAGAGATGGTTGCACTTGATCGCTGGGCTGTTGGCCGTGCTCAAGCTGCACAAGAAGAGATTGTTAAAGCATACGGCGAGTACAACACTCATGGTGTGACTCAACGTTTAATGCAGTTCTGTTCTATCGAAATGGGTTCTTTCTACCTAGATGTAATTAAAGATCGTCAGTACACAGCGAAGCAGGGCAGCCATGCTCAACGTAGCTGCCAAACGGCGCTTTACTACATCGTAGAAGCTCTAGTTCGTTGGATGGCACCTATCATGTCGTTCACTGCAGATGAAATCTGGAACGAAATGCCTGCTACTCTTCCAACAGGTGAAAAACGTGACAAGTTCGTATTCACAGGCGAGTGGTTCGAAGGTCTATTTGGTCTTGCTGAAGGCGAAGAGCTAAGCAACGAATTCTGGACTGAAATCCAGTCTGTTCGTGGTGCAGTGAACAAGCTTCTTGAAGATGCTCGTAAAGAGAAAACGATCGGTGGAGCACTGCAAGCTGAAGTAACTCTATACGCTGACGACGCACTCGCGGCTACGATCAACAAGCTAGAAGATGAGCTACGTTTCGTACTTATCACTTCTGCAGCTGTTGTTAAGCCACTGAGCGAGAAGTCTGATGCAGCTCAAGCGACAGACGTTGAAGGTCTATTCGTTGAAGTAGCGGCGACTGAAGCTGAGAAGTGTGACCGTTGTTGGCACCACACTCCAGATGTAGGCACTATCGAAGGTCACGAGAAAGTTTGTGGTCGTTGTGTGTCGAACATTGACGGTGAAGGCGAAGTGCGTAAGTTCGCATAACAGCTCAGAGAAAGACTGAACTTTTTGTAAAAATCATAGCCCCAGTATCAACTGGGGTTATTTTTAGTTATAGGAAATGTGTTTAACCAAGTCGAGTGCTTGTTACCTTTAAACGGGGTGACGAAATGGGTGCTGGTTTAGTAAATACTAGGAATAGAAATGAGTGAAGTTTCGTTAAAACAATCTGGTGTGCGTTGGTTATGGTTGGCTCTGCTGGTTTTCGCTGCAGATATCGGCATCAAACTTTTCGTCATGGACAACATGGGTTATGGCTGGGCAAATCGTATTGAGGTGCTGCCGTTCTTTAACTTTTTGTATGTTCATAACTACGGTGCAGCATTTAGCTTCTTGAGCGACCAAAGTGGTTGGCAACGTTGGTTATTTACCGGTATCGCATTTGCAGTAACAGGCATGCTGACGTACTGGATGAGCAAACTACCAGCGACAGAAAAGTGGAACAACATTGCTTACGCCATCATCATTGGTGGTGCTGTTGGTAACGTATTTGACCGAGTAGTACACGGCTTTGTTGTCGATTACTTAGACTTTTACTGGGGCACTTACCATTGGCCTGCCTTCAACTTAGCGGATATGGGAATCTGTATCGGTGCAGCGATGATCATCCTCGATGGCTTCCGCAAGAAAGATGAGAGCAAATAGGCGAATAAGCCTTAGGTAAAAGAGCCTTGAAATAGATTGCCCTAAAGTCAGTCTATGACTCACAGAATAGAATAGCCCTAAGCGCTGTCGGTTGATTCCGGTGGCGCTTTTTTTTATGCTTCAGTCAACAAGGAAGCAAAGCACCATGCGTCCTCCAAATAATAAAGAAGTCTAAGGAAAGTAACGTGGCAGCAATTAAAAACGATTCAGCAGTAACCCTACATTTTACGATTAAAATGAAGGATGGTTCAGTTGCCGATAGTACGGAAAACATGGGTAAACCAGCAAAGTTTGTCATGGGTGATGGTAGCCTAAGTGAGAACTTTGAAGCGTGCTTACTTGGGCTTGAAGCTGGAACTGAAAAGTCTATCGAACTGAAAGCACAAGATGCGTTTGGTATGCCGAACCCAGACCATATCCACCATATGGATAAAACAAAATTTGCTGGTGATAGTGATGTTGAAGTCGGCACTATCATGGCATTCTCTGGTCCTGACGGTATGGAAATCCCAGGGATTATCACTGATATCGCGGGAGATTCAGTAACGGTTGATTTTAATCACCCGTTAGCTGGTCAAGACATTACGTTTGACGTCAATATCTTAACGGTAGAATAACTCTCTTAACGTTAGAATAGCACTGCCTTACAGCTGTGACACACAACCTAGAGCTTCACTGTCTAGGCGCTTCACTGTAGAATGCGAACCTCGCTGACGGCGAACTCTAGAGAAACAACCTTAGTACCGCGGTAAATGATGAGCAATGAAATGAAAATAATGTTAGCTAACCCTCGTGGCTTCTGTGCCGGTGTTGATCGTGCGATCAGCATCGTAGAGCGTGCACTTGAAATGTATCAGCCACCGATCTATGTTCGCCATGAAGTGGTGCATAACCGCTTTGTTGTTGAAGGGCTTAAGCAACGTGGTGCTATTTTTGTCGAAGAGCTGAGTGAAGTGCCAGACGATAACATCGTGATCTTTTCTGCTCACGGTGTATCTCAAGCTGTTCGTAAAGAAGCGAAAGAGCGCGATCTCACCGTATTTGATGCGACGTGTCCATTGGTCACTAAAGTACATATGGAAGTTGCTCGTGCGAGTCGCAAACATATGGAAGTGGTACTGATTGGTCACGCAGGTCACCCTGAAGTGGAAGGGACTATGGGTCAGTACGCTAGCAAAACCGGTGGAATGTATTTGGTTGAAAGACCAGAGGACGTACAAAACCTAGTAGTGAACGACCCAACTAATTTACATTACGTTAGCCAAACAACCTTGTCAGTTGATGAGACGGCGGATGTGATTGAAGAGCTACGTCGCGTGTTCCCACAGATCCAAGGCCCTCGTAAAGACGACATCTGTTACGCGACTCAAAACCGTCAAGACGCAGTGCGTGATATGGCAAATGATGTAGACGTAGTGATTGTGGTTGGTTCTAAGAACTCATCGAACTCAACACGTTTGAAAGAGCTGGCTGAGAAGCTAGGCACACCCGGTTACCTTACGGATTGCCCTGAAGACATTCAAACAGAATGGGTTGAAGGCAAGAAGAAAATTGGTGTAACGGCGGGGGCTTCGGCTCCAGAAGAGCTAGTAAACCAAATCTTGGACCGCATTCGTGAGTTGGGTGCGACTGACGTTGAAGAGATTCAAGGTCGTGAAGAGAACATGTTCTTCGAAGTGCCAAAAGAGCTGCAGATCAAGCAAGTCGATTAATCTCTATTGATTCGTGACACTAGCGACTAGTAAACAGCCAACGTTGATGCGTTGGCTTTTTTGATCATGCTATGTCTTGACCTGAAGTATGTTTACTGAAGGCCGAGTTGCTCTTTTAACGTCTTGAGGTAGCGACGGCTGACTGGCACTTCAAAGCCCGTCAGTGTGACTATCTCGGCTAATCCATTTTCTAATAGCTTGATCTCTTGGATCGATTTTATGTTGATCAAATATTGGCGATGACAGCGGATTAAATCGGTCTTTTCTTCTAAGGTCTTCAAGGTTAATTGTGAAGTTGCTGTTTGCGATGAACTACGAACATGTACCCCACTGATGTCTGAATAGGCGCACTCGACCGTTTGGCTTGCCATGATCACTATACGGTTATGGCCAATACACGGAATCTGCTCTAAATGAGAGGGGGCGATGACTGATATGTCTTGTTCTGGCGCTTTGTGGTTCTGTTTGATGATCTTATTCAGGCGACAAACGCTCTTGTTTAATCGACAAGGTTCAACCGGCTTGAGTAGGTAATCAAAGGCGTTATCTTCGAATGCTTGAATAGCATATTGATCATAGGCTGTTACGAATACTACGTAAGGCATAGTGTCTGGATCAAGCATGCTCAGGAGTTCAATCCCGGTAACTTGCGGCATTTGAATATCTAAATACACTACATCAGGCTTGAGCTGGTTGATCTGCTTCAGGCCTTCGATCGCGTTGCTTGCTTGACCGATGACTTCCACTTCTCCAGTTTCAGTCAGTAGTTCAATCAGTTCTTCACGAGCAAAAAGCTCATCATCGACAACTAATGCTTTTAACATCCTACAATCTTCATCTTGATTCTATCCCTGTTTGATTCACGTTTGGCTTCTAAATAATACGGTTACCAAGAGGCTATCATTTACGAAAGCACCGTTATTTTAGTATAGGTATGATAAAGCTCATTCGAGTAAATTGCTGTGGTTGAGATTCTATTTTTAGTGCTGAGTCTTGTCCAAAGAAATTCGCGAGTCGTTTATCAACAATTTCCATTCCTAAACCCACATGGTCTTGAGACGGCTTCTGATAGTTGCCTGCATTGTCTTCCACGGTCAGCTTAAATCCACCCTTGAAAGCCTCACTATAAATCTTCACTTTGCCGCCTTCTAGCATGTTTGAAATGCCATGCTTTATGGCATTTTCAACCAGTGGCTGTAGGGTAAAGCTCGGCAGTTGAGAGTCATACAGTAGCGGGTCGATATCCAATTCCACTTCTAAGCGGTCGGTAAAGCGTGCCTTCTCTATGGTCAGGTAAGCATTGACGTGTGCCAGTTCGTCTTTGAGTTTCACAGTGTTGATGTTCTGCTTAAGGTTGCTTCTAAAGAAGTGAGATAGGTGCTGAATAAGCTCTCGTGCTTTATCTGGGTCACGACGTGTAACGGCGCTGATAGTATTAAGCGCATTGAACAAGAAGTGTGGATTCACTTGAGCGTGCAGCAGTTTGATTTCCGCTTGTGTCAGTAACGTTTGCTGCTGCTGATAGTTGCTGAATAGGATCTGACTCGACAGTAGTTGAGCGATACCCTCTGCCATCGACATGTTAATGGTCGAAAACAGCTTCAGCTTTGGCTCATACAGTTTAATGGTACCGACGACTTCGTTACCCGCACGCAGTGGAATGATTAGCGCAGAGCCCAACTTACAATCTTGAGATAGAGAACATTGGTATGGGTTCTCTTTACCATCAAGGTAGATGATGTCGTTTTGTTCCATCGAGGTGAGGGTGCTCTGCGATGAAATTGGAGTGTTAGGGATGTGGTGTTCATCGCCAATGCCGACGAAAGCGAGAATTTTTTCTCGGTCGGTAATCGCCACCGCACCGACGTTGGTTTCTTCGTAAACGATACGCACGATTTTTTGTGCGTTATCGGAATTGAAGCCACCATGCAGAATACCCACAGAACGCTCGGCGATGGTTAATGCGCGGCGCGAGAAAGTAGCTGAATATTTCTCGAAGATGGTTTTCCTGTCTTGGATTATGCTCATGAACAGTGCAGCACCGACCGAGTTGGCGATGATCATTGGCGCGGCAATATCGGAAACTAAAGCATAAGATTGCTCAAATGGCTTCGCGACTGCCAGTAGAATTAACATCTGAATGATCTCTGCAAACAGGGTGACAGAGAACACTACCAGCGGATTAAACAGCTGGCTGGCTTTATTCTTTCTGACTAAGTAAACGTGCAATAGGCCACCAATCAAACCTTCTGCTGTGGTGGAAATAGCACAAGCTAGATCTGTGAATCCACCTAATGAGTAACGATGAATACCGCCAGTAAAGCCGACCGCAAAGCCAACGACAGGGCCACCAAACAGACCGCCCATTACTGCGCCCATCGCACGAGTGTTGGCTATCGCGTCATTAATCTGCAGTCCAAAATAGGTGCCCATAATACAGAACAGAGAAAACAGAACATAACAGCTGACTTTATGACTTAAGCGTGAAGAGATGCTCAACAAAGGGAGAATCAATGGAGTTTTACTTAACATGTAAGCAATCACTAAGTAGACACAGGTTTGTTGCAGCAGAGAGAGAATGAGTTCCATATTTTCACCTATTGAGACGCTTGTTAAGTGTAAAGCTCATTGCGTGGTAACGGTAGCTTTGCTTGTGTTTTCGTTGGTTATATCCAGTGACGATTGCTTCTCAATGCTGAGATACAGTAAAGCCCATCACAGAGGACGGGCTTTAGTCTTAATTTCCACGAATCACTGGGTGATTACCGGAGCAAGTGAAGTGTGTTTGGCTGTTCTTTTGTCTCTCTATGAAGACGTGTCTCTTTTATCAAGAGTCTGAAAGAACTAGGCAGTTTTGGTTACGCCTTTTGCTTCTTTCTCTTGTTCTTCATCAGCTAGGTTGATATCGCCTTTGCCTTTTGAAATCTTGATCACGTAAGCCGTAATCAGTAGAGATGACACCACGCCTACGATTGTTGATATTTGCATAGGTAGCCCAAAACCCAGTTGGCTATTGTTTAAGATGAATGTGATACACACAGACGTCATGAAGATAGCTGGAACTGTTGTTACCCAGTGCAGTTTGTTGTGACGAAGTAGGTAAGCTGAAGCTGTCCACAGCATCATTACTGCTGTTGATTGGTTAGCAAAACCGAAGTAACGCCAGATGATACCGAAATCAACTTGAGTCAGGATGCCGCCGATAACGAACAGTGGTAAAGCCATCAGTAGGCGGTTACGCAGTGTTTTCTGTTCCATGTTGAAGTATTCAGCAAGGATAAGACGGCTTGAACGGAATGCAGTGTCACCAGAAGTGATTGGTAGGATAACCACGCCAAGGAAAGCAAGGATACCGCCAAATACACCCAGTAGGCCAAATGAAGCGCTGTATACCACGTTACCAGGGCCGCCGTTTGCAATCGCGTCAGACAAAGACTCAACTGAACCAAAGAAAGACAGAGCAAGGGCACACCAGATTAGAGCGATAATGCCTTCACCAATCATTGCGCCGTAGAATACAAAGCGACCGTTCTTCTCATTTTCCATACAACGCGCCATCAAAGGAGACTGAGTTGCGTGGAAGCCAGAGATAGCGCCACATGCGATGGTGATGAATAGAGCAGGCCAAAGTGGTAGGTCATTCGGGTTCATGTTGGTGAACATGTCGCTCATCTCAAAGCCACCCATGATTTGGTGTTCGTCAGATAGACCAATCGCCGTGATTAAGCCAACAGACATAAAGATAAGCAGCGCACCGAACAGTGGATAGAAGCGACCAATGATTTTATCGACAGGGACAATCGTTGCGATGATGTAGTAAGCAAAGATGATAACAACCATCGTTGTTGCAGACATCGCGAAATCAGTTTGGTCGTTCACTAGGTTAGTGATCATGCCTGCAGGAGCAGATACGAATACCACACCAACAAGAAGCAGTAGAACAATGGCAAAGATGTTCATAAAGTGTTTTGCGCCATTGCCTAGGTAACGTCCAGTGATGGTTGGAACTGAAGCGCCGCCATTACGGATAGATAACATACCTGAGAAGTAGTCGTGTACTGCACCTGCGAAGATACAACCTAGCACGATCCAAAGCATTGCTGCTGGGCCGTAAAGGGCACCCATGATAGGGCCGAAGATTGGACCTACACCTGCAATGTTAAGCAGCTGAACTAGGTAAACCTTTGGTGTTGACATTGGAACGTAGTCCACGCCATCTTGCTTGGTATGAGCGGGTGTTTGGCGCTTTTCATTGATACCGAAAATCTTCTCGATAAAGGTACCGTAAATAAAGTAGCCACCAATGAGTGCTGCAACACAGGTAAGAAACCACATCATAATTTGTTATCCCTGAATGTATTAATTAAGTCAGGGTGTATATTAAAGGAGTCGATGAAAAGAAACTTCCGCTACGGGAGTGAGTGGTCGAATAGTCAATTTAACGGTGCTATGAATGATTGAGTGGTTTGCTACGTTTGTAGAGCGGTTGGTTATTCGTGTTGAGAAGTGTCTTGCTTCTGGCAAGTGGCGGCTTATCAGCTTTAAGCGGTAGCCAATAGATATCAGTGGCAGATAACAGACATAAGTGGACATCAGCCAGTGTTCAGCGGAGAATCACCACAAAGGCAACGCTTGGTCAGGAAGTGGCTAGGTAAATATAAAGGACTGAAATGAAAAAAATAATCGCATTATTCGCCGTGGCATTTAGCCTTGCAGGATGCAGCGCCAATATTCAAGATTTAGCGGCAAAAGGTAACTGGCAAGAGATTGGTTACCGTGACGGTATTAAAGGCCACACTCAACGCTCGTATTCGGAGATGAGTGAGCTTGGCGCAGTCGATCAAGCGAGTTACACAGAAGGTTATCACCTAGGTGTGACTGAATATTGTAATCCGAACCATGCTTATCAGATTGGTTTATCTGGTCAGGTGTATGAAGGCGTATGTTCTGGTACGGAAGACGCTCAACGTTTCCGCATGGAATGGCAACGTGGCTGGGATGAGTTCTCAAATGACTATTAAGCCCAAGCTAGCGATAAAAAATTAAAACTAAAAAAGACCAGTACCGCGTGTGTACTGGTCTTTTTGTATGTCGCGAGCGTGACGCTCACAACAGTATAATACCAATCGTAGTAAATAACTGTTCATCCTAGCTGGTTAAAACACTCGATAACATCGTTAGAAATTTTGATTGTAGAATAACTACTTATCGAAAATTTCTGCCTTGTTCTCAAGCATTTTTCCTGCGCTATTTATGATCACTTACTTACTGTGATTGGTATCAGCAGATTACTGATTATTCTCGACTGCTTTTCTCAAGAAGCCATTTTGCTTATCAAGTTGTGCTTTGGCTAACTCTAAATCTAGCCCTGTTAGAATCATCAAAATAGATAACTTCACATCGTAATCAGTCGTTTTAAGTGTCGACACTGCCAGTGCTTTGTCACACTCCGTCGCTTGGATAACGATACGAGCAGCGCGGGCAACCAACTTTTCATTGGTCGCTTTTACGTCGACCATCAGATTTTGGTAGATCTTACCGATACGAATCATGCTCGCAGTCGTCAGCATATTAAGTACCAGCTTTTGTGCTGTACCTGATTTGAGTCGTGTTGAACCAGTCAATGCTTCTGGGCCAACGACTGGGCTAATTGCGATCTGTGCGATCTCGGCAATTGGAGAGCTAGGGTTACAAGACAATGCAACCGTCACCGCACCGATTTGATTGGCATAATTAAGGGCACCAATCACGTAAGGTGTACGGCCACTGGCTGCGATACCGACCACAACATCGTTTTCTGAAAATTGAATCGCTTTCAGATCTTCAATACCAAGAGTCAGCGAGTCTTCCGCGCCTTCTTTGGCTTTTAAAATGGCTTCTGGGCCGCCAGCGATTAGGCCGATAACCATTTTGTCTGAAACACCGAAAGTCGGTGGGCATTCTGAGGCGTCTAACACACCTAATCGACCACTGGTGCCTGCGCCCATATAAATCAGTCGACCACCGTTTTGAAAGGCATGAGCAATTTTATCGACCGCTTTCGCGATCTGTGGCAGTTCTGCTTCAATCGCCAGTGGGACTTGTTTGTCTTGTTGGTTAATCTTTTCAACCACTTCGAGAGAGGTGAGCAGATCAATATCCATAGTATCAGGGTTTCTCCCCTCCGAAACGAGGTGCGAGAGCGCTGATATGAGAGCGTTGTTACTCATAATGATCCTTAAATGGTGATTCCAAAATGATGGTTCTAAAGTTGTTTAGCCAGCACGATAAAGAACGCCTAGAGAGGCCGCCCTGCTTGCGCCAGTCACTTCTGGTAAGTTGCTTGGCAGTTGATGAACATGACGCTGAGCAAGCCACGCAAAGGCCATGGCTTCCATATAATCGGCATCAACACCTTTACTGGTGGTCGACGCTACTTCCCAGCTAGGAAGCAGTTCAGCCAACCTTTTCATTAACAATGGATTTCGTGTACCACCGCCACACACATAGAGTGCAGGCTGCTCACCCAAGCGATAAGTCTCCACTTCATTGGCTATCGTCAATGCGGTGTACTCACAAAGCGTGTGCTGAACATCTTCTGCTGCAAGGTCTTTAAATTCTATTAATTGTTGCTCTAGCCAAGGCAGGTTGAACAGCTCTCTGCCAGTGCTTTTCGGTGGTATCTGAGATAGATAAGACTCATTTAACAGCTGTTCGAGCAAGGCTTGATTGAGTTGGCCTTTAAGCGCAAACTGCGCATCGCGGTCAAACTTCTCTCCTGTGTGCTTATCTACCCAAGCGTCCATCAACATATTGCCAGGGCCTGTATCATAACCGAGTGTTGGCTGATTTGGTCGCAGCACCGAAATATTCGAGATACCACCAATATTCAACACCACAACTGAGCTTTCTTGCGGGTGAAAAATAGTATGGTGGAAGGCGGGGACTAATGGCGCACCTTGCCCACCGAGTGCCATGTCTTTGCGTCTGAAATCGGCGACCGTTTGTATCTCTGTTTTAGCAGCAATGATATTGGCATCACCCAACTGCATGGTAAATGGCGATTCGCCGCTTGGCTGGTGGAATACCGTTTGACCATGATTACCAATGGCCGTCACTGAAGATGCTGGAGTTCCTGATTTTTCGAGAAGTTGCAGAACCGCGTTAGCAAATAGATGGCCAAGCTGGTGGTCAAGTTCACCAATGGCAATCAAATCCGTTCTCTGGCCAAGACAGACTTCAAGCAGACGGGCTTTGATATCTTCAGGCATAGGGAATTCATCATGATCAAGCAATGTGATACGAGTGCCTTCTATTGACACTAAAGCCGTATCAACGCCGTCCATACTCGTGCCTGACATCACGCCAATATATAACTCTGACTTCATTGTTCATTTCCTAAGTTGAGCATGTGGATCTTCTGGTGAGCGATAACTTCGGCACCATCCTGAGCGTTACCTTGAATGTCTAAAGCGCGAGCTTGAAGCCCTTGAGAGAGCTTAGAACGATAGAATTGTCCTAAGCTTCCTAAAAACATAATTGGTAAGCTGTTGTTTTCTGAGCATGTTCGTGTGAGCTTCTCTATTTCTTCAATACCTTGTTTTAATATGGTACTTGCCGTTGAGCAGCGCTGTTCTATATCAACGAGCTCTCGTGCAAATTGCGCATAATCGGTCGCATTGGCCGTGTTGAGCCACTTTAGAATGTCACTACGTTCGCTGCCTATTTTATTCATGACAAGCAGGCTTGTTAAAGAGGAACGTTTGTCATCAAATTCGGCTAGAGTTTGCTGCACCGCTCGAAATCCAAGCCAAGCGCCACCCCCTTGATCGCCAATCGGGAAACCCCACCCGCCAAACTGATGAGTCACATGTTGGTTGTCTAACTGAATGGCAACTGAACCGGTCCCAATCGCAATGCAGTTAACGCCTTGCCCTGCGTTAGCACCAAACACTGACGCTTCAGCATCGGTTGTCACATATAGGTGTGGGCAGTGGGCTAACGCCGATTTTAGCTTGGCTTTTAAATGACTATTTCCAGCACCAGCAACGCCAACCACAATATAGCACTGTTTGGCTTTAATCTGATTCACACTCAACATTTCCTCAATATAATGAGTCAGTTGAATGATTGCCGCCTCACCATACAAGGTCAATGACGTTGCCGCTAAAGTACGTTCTTGAATGACACTTGGTGTAGTTGATATTTGCTTCAGTCTCATGGCGGTTTTGGTCCCACCACCATCGACTGCCAAAATATGGGTAATCATTGGCTAAACCGTTTGTAGTTTATTAATTTCTTGAGTCTGCTTCTTACCTAGAAGGCACACGATTAATGATACAAACGTGCCCACACAGAGTTGATACGGAAAGGCTAATCGAACACCCACCCAATCCGCGTTAACCGCACCCATCACACTGTCCCAGACATAAGCTTGCATCAACAACGTGGTTAAGAAGCCTGCCATTAGAGCTAAAGCGACTGAAGTCTCGTTGCCGCGTTCAGTGAAAATCGCCGTGAAGTAGACGCCCAGTAATCCGGTGTAAGCAAACACCATCACACTTAAAGCGAACGATAACAGTGGCATGTCTGTGTACTGTTGCCAGTAGTAACAAAGGATACCCATGCTACCTAAGGCTACGGCCGCTGCAGCCATTCCAAAGCGGCCAGCTTTCACGTAATGGAAGTCATCTTGTTCTCCTTTACGAGCTTCTAACCAAGGTTTGTAAATATCTTGTACCGCAACCGAAGACATCGAGTTTAAGCCAGAGTTTAGTGTTGATAGTGCCGCGGCAACCACACCAACCGTTACTAAGCCACGAAGACCTGCAGGCATTTCATTTAATACGTAGTACATGAAGATCGTGACGTTTTCGCCATTAAAATTTTGCACGACGTCTTTGCCTTCAACACCCATCAGTTCAGGTCTTTGGTAGAAGACATACAAGAGTAAGCCAATCGACATAAATACCAACACGACAGGAATCGAGAAGATGATTGAGTTGATCATCGCCTTTGAACCTTGCTTGGCATCCTTACAAGTCAAAACGCGTTGAGTCATGTCTTGATCAAGACCAAATGCACCGATGTTTAACAAGACAAAACCAGTGATACATGCCCAAAAACTGAAGGTGCCAGCAGGGCTAAAGTCGAGCGTGAAATCGAGTAGAGTCAGCTTCGAAGGTTGTCCTTCACCCGGGTTAGTAAGTACCTGAGCAATTTGGCTAAAGTCGGCAGGGATCTGACCCAGTAGGTAGATAATTACCGCAATAGCTGCACCGACATAAACAACGAGTTGGATTAAGTCACTCCAGATCACGGAACGAATGCCGCCCATATAGGTATAAGCGAGGCCAACGGCAACAAGAATCACAACAGAAGTGACTACGCTGCTTGGGTCTATGTTGGTAAATAGAATCATGGATACTGCGATAGCTGCCATGTATAGGCGCGCACCAGAAGCAAACACACGCCCGACTAAATACATGACACCTGCACGCTGTTTGGTCTTCTCACCAAAGCGTACCTTTAGTAGTTCATAAACGGTAGAGACTTTGTTGTGGTAGAAACGAGGAATTAGAACGAGCGCGACAAAAATTGCACCAAGAATACCGCCAATGTTGGTCGCTAGGTATGTAAGATCACCACGGTAGCTAGACTCTGGTCCACCTAAAAACGTCGCTGCGGATTGCGAGGTTGCCAGTACCGAGATAGCAACAACCCACATCGGCATTGAGTTACCACCTAAGAAATAGTCTTTGGTACTTGTGATTTTTGTTCGGCTAAAGTGCCAACCTGTAAAAGCGATAATAGCGAAATATATCGCGAATACCGCCCAGTCCAGTGAGGTAAATAGTGAATTCATAGCAGCTCCGTAGCATGAATAGGGTAGAGGGTGTTTATTGTTATTTTTTCAGAATGTCAGTTTGAATAATGAGTTTCAAAATCTATTCCTTGGTGGAATAGTGACCAATGGTTTTCTTTGACAGCGATCCCAGAAGGTTGTGTTAGCTATTCCAAACGGCAGAATGTGAAGGAATAATTATTCCAATCAAAATACAAAACTCGTTATGATAACGAGATGCGGTCAGAGGGAAGGGGAAGAGCGTTTAATGAAAGGCATTGCGAAAGTTAAAGCGTTATTACCAAAACTCTCGCCATCAGATTCGCTGGTGGCTCGTTACGTATTGGATCATCCACAACAAGTTAAGCAGCTCTCGTCTCCTGAGTTGGCTAAAGCGGTAGGCGTGAGCCAGTCGACGATCGTAAAGTTTAGTCAGAAACTCGGTTACAAAGGTTTTTCTGAGATGAAGATGAAGCTCTATCAGAGTGATATGACTTATCAACCTGTATCCCAGCGCGGGATACATGGCACCATCACCAGAAAAGATCCGCCTGATACCGTGATGGACAAACTTCTTGCAAGTAAAACACAATCGCTTGAGCGTACCGTGTTATTAAATGAAGGCGAACAGCTGAGCAATGCCGCTGATTTACTGCACCTTGCTAATAAGGTACAAATCTCAGGAGTGGGCGCATCGTCTCTAGTCGCCAAAGACTTCGCTTACAAACTGATGAAAATAGGCCATGCTGCAAATGCAGAGCAAGATGCCCATATTCAGATTGCTAATGCTGCTTCTCTCTCTGAAAATGATGTCTTGGTTGCGATTTCCTACTCGGGAGAAACCAGAGAAGTGGTGAAGGTTGCGCAGCTGGCGAGGTCGAAAAAGGCCAAGGTGATTGTGATTAGTCAATTATCTCCTTCTGCTTTAGACAAATATGCGGACATCAAACTTATCTCGGCAGCTGACGAAAATCATATTCGCAGTTCATCGATTACTGCTCGTGATAGCCAGCTTTTTATTACTGACTTGTTGTTCATAGCGTTAACTCAGCAAGAAGAGCAAGCCGACCAATTAATTGAACAAAGTAAATCTGCAGTAGCGGAATTTAAGCAATAGAAGGAAATTTTATGGGACCGTTGTGGGTTGATGTTGCAGGCTACGAACTGACCGCTGAAGACAGAGAAATTTTAGAGCATCCAACCGTTGGTGGTCTCATCTTATTTACTCGAAATTATCACGATAGCAAACAGTTATCGGCGTTAAACAAAGAGATCCGTAAAGTTGCCAAGCGTCCTATTTTGATTGGTGTTGACCAAGAGGGAGGACGAGTACAACGCTTCTGCGACGGCTTTTCAATTATCCCTGCCGCGCAAGAATTCGCGACCAAGAATAATGGTGTGCAGTTGGCAGAACAAGCCGGTTGGTTGATGGCTGCGGAATTGATTGCCCATGATATCGATCTGAGCTTTGCGCCAGTCTTAGATAAAGGTCACGACTGTAAGGCGGTTGGTAGCCGAGCATTTGGTGAAGATATCGATACCATTGTTCGTCATAGCAGTGCTTTCATCAAGGGCATGAAGTCGGTTGGCATGGCGACAACAGGCAAGCACTTCCCTGGACACGGTGGTGTGATTGCTGACTCTCACTTAGAAACGCCATATGACCCTAGAGACGACATCTTTGAAACAGATATGGCAATCTTCAAGGCGCAAATTGAAGCCGGAATATTGGATGCCATGATGCCAGCTCACGTGGTTTTCTCTCACTATGATGATCAACCAGCGAGTGGTTCACAGTATTGGCTGCAGAAAGTATTGAAGCAGCAGCTTGGGTTCAAAGGCTTGGTGTTCTCTGACGATTTAACGATGGAAGGCGCTGCCATAATGGGCGGACCAGCCGATAGAGCGAAAGCTGCCTTGAATGCAGGTTGTGACATGGTGTTGATGTGTAATAAACGAGAGGCACAAATTGCAGCTCTCGATCACTTAGCGATTCAAGAGGTGCCTTTAGCCAACTCATTGCTTAAAAAACACAGCTTTGATTTGTCGACGCTTCACTCGGATGCTAGGTGGAAAGAGACCTCAGAGACGATCAAGCGAATGCTCGGCAGTGAGTGATAAATAAACACATAATAAATTTAGATAGGGCGATATGAGAAATATCGCCTTTTTTGTATGTGCGGGGGCGTGGTTTAGGCCTTTTTATTTCTCTGAACAAGTTAAAGTAAGTGTGTAAATTATTGTTTACACAAAATGTTTTTTTTAATGTACACTTGAAATCGTTTTTTTAGCTGTTATTGTGTTTTTAAAGATTGTTAGCCCAAATGAAAATGTTGGGTGTAAAAATAAATATACAGGTTGAGTTATGCAGAAAAGTGAATTAAGCAATGTCAATATCATCGACGAACAGGTACTGATTACTCCTGAAGAGTTAAAAGCAAAACTGCCTTTGAGTGATAATGCTCGTCGTTTCATTCAAGAGTCTCGTCAAACTATCGCAAACATCATTCATAAGAAAGATCATCGCATGCTTGTTGTATGTGGCCCATGTTCTATCCATGACATTGAAGCTGCGAAAGAGTACGCGAAACGCCTAAAATCCTTATCTGAGCAACTTAGCGATCAACTGTATATTGTTATGCGTGTTTACTTTGAGAAACCTCGTACCACTGTGGGGTGGAAAGGTTTGATCAATGACCCGCATCTAGACGGCACTTTCGATATTGAGCATGGCCTGCATGTTGGCCGTGAGCTACTTGTTGAACTCGCTGAGATGGAAATCCCACTAGCGACGGAAGCATTAGATCCAATTAGCCCGCAATACCTAGCAGATACCTTCAGCTGGGCGGCAATTGGCGCACGTACTACTGAATCTCAAACTCACCGTGAGATGGCAAGTGGTCTTTCAATGCCAATCGGTTTTAAAAACGGTACCGATGGCAACCTAGGCACTGCAATCAATGCAATGCAGGCGGCTTCTTCTAGCCACCGTTTCATGGGTATCAGCCGCGAAGGTCAAGTTGCACTACTAACAACGCAAGGTAACCCAAATGGTCACGTGATTTTACGTGGCGGTAAGCAGACGAACTACGATTCAGTATCGGTACACGAATGTGAGCAAGAGCTGGGTAAATCTGGTTTAGAGGCAGCGCTAATGGTCGACTGTAGCCACGCGAACTCTCGCAAAGATTTCCGTCGCCAACCCCTAGTTGCTGAAGATGTGATTCACCAAATTCGTGAAGGCAACAAGTCGATTATCGGCCTTATGATTGAAAGCCATATTAACGAAGGAAATCAATCTTCGGATATACCTCTCAATGAGATGAAATACGGCGTATCTATAACCGACGCGTGTATCAATTGGGATTCAACTGAGGCACTATTGAAACATGCACATACGGAATTAGTCCCGTTCTTAGAGAACCGCTTGAAAGGTTAGTCAGAGTTTTAAATTTAAGTGCCTCATCTAATGGGGCATTTTAAGATCTGTTGCTAGCGTACCTACGTGATTGTGGGCTGATAGATTGGCACGGGCTTATAGATTAGTAAGGAATAAAATGGCCGTTGAACTGAACGAATTACGCGACCAAATCGATGCTGTCGATAAACAAATGTTGGATTTACTGGCTCAACGCCTTGCTCTAGTAGAGAAAGTGGGCGAAGTAAAAAGTGAACATGGTTTACCTATTTATGTACCAGAACGTGAAGCTGCGATGCTGGCATCTCGTCGTCAAGAAGCCGAGAAAATAGGGGTTCCACCACAGCTCATCGAAGATATTTTGCGTCGTACTATGCGTGAGTCTTATGCCAGTGAGAAAGATTCTGGCTTTAAGTGTCTTAACCCAGAGTTACGTTCAGTGGTTATCGTTGGTGGTAATGGTCAACTTGGTGGCTTGTTTGGCCGTATGTTCAAACTGTCTGGCTACGAAGTGAAAATCCTCGGCAGCCAAGATTGGGATAAGGCCGACGAAATCTTAGATAATGCTGGGCTTGTGGTTGTTACGGTTCCAATCCACTTAACTGAAGGTGTGATTGCGAAGCTAGGTAACCTACCAAGTGATTGTATTCTATGTGATTTGACGTCAATTAAATCTAAACCTCTGCAAGCAATGATGAACATGCACCAAGGCCCAGTGGTTGGATTGCACCCAATGTTTGGCCCTGATGTTCCAAGTCTTGCTAAGCAAGTGATTGTTTACAGTGATGGTCGTGGTTCTGAAAGCTACCAATGGTTACTGAATCAATTTGGTATTTGGGGCGCGAGCCTTTGCCAGATGGATGCTGCTGAACACGATCACGGCATGACATTGATTCAAGCACTTCGTCACTTCACCTCTTTTGCTTACGGCTTGCACCTGAGTAAAGAGAACCCGAACATTGATCAACTTCTGAAACTAAGCTCGCCAATCTACCGACTTGAGATTGCGATGGTTGGTCGTCTGTTTGCTCAAGACCCGAACTTGTACGGCGATATCATTCTTTCTTCGGATGAGAATATTGAGATGATTCGACGCTTCCATAGTTGTTTCGGAGAAGCGTTAGAAATCCTAGATGGCAAAGATAAGGCTAAGTTTGTTGAGAGCTTCAACCAAGTGAGTGATTGGTTTGGTGACTACTCACAACAATTTTTACAAGAGAGCCAAAGTCTTCTAAAACAAGCACATGACTCGATTCATCGTGGTTAATACTGATTTGAAATCATAAAAAAGAGCGACCATCTGGTCGCTCTTTTTGTTTGTGCTGAACGCTATGAAAGCACTTGGCCTACAGTAGGCTAAAAGCAATTAGATCATCATAGGCCAAACCAACAGTTCTTATTCATTAACAACTAGTTAGTCGTGATAAGTTTTTTGCTATCTTCACTCGATACCGTGTCGATGGTCGAGCTAATGTAAGGCACATTAGTCAGGTTGATCTGCAAGCGAACCACATTATCAATCAGTTGAACCAGTGGGCCCCACTTAACCTTTTTCTCTTTTTCGAACACGTAGTTGAAGTTCTCAGGTGTCCAATCCATCAAGTATTGAGGGTTCAGTGAACGACCAAGGAAGCGTACTTCATAATGCAAGTGTGGCCCGGTTGAGTTACCTGAGTTACCACAGCTTGCAATCACATCACCTTTACTCACAAACTGACCGCTGCGAACTTTGAATTTTTGTAGGTGCGCGTAAGAACTCATGAAACCGAACGAGTGACGCATAGTAATAAAGTTACCGAAGCCTTTTTTACTTGGGCGTACCGTTTCAATGACTCCATCTGCGGGCGCTACAATATCTTCACCACGCTTACACGTTAGATCGATACCAGTATGTACATGGCGTTTACCTGTAATAGGGTTAGTGCGGCGACCATAAGAAGAAGAGATTCGTTGATAAGCCATAGGGCTGTCGTTTGGAATCAAACGGAACATGGTTGCTCTTACCGCTGAATCGATGGCTGCGGCATCAATTCTGTCTTCTAAAGAGACATCATCGGTCAGTAGTTCTTCGTCAGCAAGGCCAAGTACCGACTCAACGTCAAATACACGCTTACCAAGCAGTTGAATCGTGCCTTCTTTCTCTGTCAATGTTTGCGATAGAGAATGATTGGTATCAACTTGTTCAGCATAAAGAAACTCGGTTTGTTCTTTTTCAACAATCAGCGTCTCAATTAATTGTTGGGCATCGTTCGCTTGCATCGCGAGCTCTTGTTGGGTTTCAAAGTGCATGTATGCAGCGCCGCCAATTAATAGCGGTACTGAAAAAATCGCAGTGGTGCACATGAGCACGGCTTTTCGGCCGAAGTAAAACGTCTGTTCCCCCTGGCTAGAGGGAATAGTAATGGAAACTTTTTTAGACATGGTTCTGTACTAATTAGATGCTTTTAATAGAAAAAAGGTAACTGAGATCTTATTCACAACCTAAGTCGGTAAGGTGCTTAATCTCTCTATAAAGCAATTCATCGTCGCCAACATTAAGTTCCACAAGGCGCTTAAGGTGACTGATACTATCAATATCTAAATGCTCTATGCGTAAACGCATTGAGGTATTGATGGTAGAGACTATCGTTGCTTCTAACTGAATATTGATATTACTGTTTGTCAGCGTAAAGCTGACCTGAACAGGAACATTGTCGCTGAGTTGTTGTAATTCATTACATTGAATGAGTAGGCCATGAAGAGATAAGTCTTGTATCGATCCAGATATGTTTCCTTGTCCTTGTGACAATTCTACTGGGACTTGATAAACAACTCGTGAAAACTGACGTCTTTCTATCATAACGAATATCTCTACATCAATGTGTAATACGTAATTCAGATATATCAAAGGCCGCTATTATCGCGGCCTTTGTTCAGAATACAAGCTAATTTACTTAGCTATACGCTTGTACTTGATGCGGTGTGGTTCCGCCGCTTGAGCGCCCAGAGTCTGTTTTAGCCACTCCGTGTACTCAGTGTAGTTACCTTCGTAGAAGTTAACTTGACCTTCATCACGGTAGTCTAAGATATGGGTTGCAATACGGTCAAGGAACCAACGGTCATGCGAGATAACCATTGCACAGCCAGGGAATTCAAGCAGTGCTTCTTCAAGAGCACGTAGCGTTTCAACGTCAAGGTCGTTGGTAGGCTCATCGAGTAACAGTACGTTACCGCCCGCTTTTAGCAGTTTCGCTAAGTGAACACGGTTACGCTCACCACCAGAAAGCTCACCGATGATCTTCTGTTGGTCGTTGCCTTTAAAGTTGAAACGAGAACAGTAAGCACGCGCAGGGATTTCGAAGTTGTTGATCTTAATGATATCAGCGCCTTCAGAGATCTCTTGGAATACTGTCTTAGTGTCGTCCATGCTGTCACGGAACTGATCAACAGAAGCAAGTTTAACGGTTTCGCCTAGTTCAACTGTACCTGAATCTGGCTGTTCTGCACCGCTTAGCATCTTGAATAGTGTTGATTTACCTGCACCGTTGGCACCAACGATACCGACGATAGCGCCTTTAGGCATGCTGAACGATAGGTCGTCGATAAGAACGCGATCACCAAACGATTTAGTCAGGTTGTTCACTTCAAGAACTTTGTCACCTAGACGCTCACCTGGCGGGATGAACAGTTCGTTGGTTTCGTTACGCTTCTGGTATTGACCTGTCGTCAGTTCTTCAAAACGAGCCATACGAGCTTTAGATTTAGCTTGACGGCCTTTAGGGTTTTGACGAACCCATTCAAGTTCTTTCTCTATTGTCTTTTGACGTGCGCTTTCGCCCGCTTTTTCTTGCTTTAGACGCTCGTCTTTTTGCTCTAGCCAAGACGTGTAGTTACCTTCCCATGGGATACCTTCACCACGGTCAAGTTCTAGAATCCAGCCAGCAGCGTTGTCTAGGAAGTAACGGTCGTGGGTAATCGCCACAACAGTACCGCTGTAATCGACGAGGAAGTGCTCAAGCCATGCTACTGATTCAGCATCCAAGTGGTTGGTTGGTTCATCAAGCAGCAGCATGTCTGGCTTTTCAAGAAGTAGGCGACAGATAGCAACACGACGACGCTCACCACCGGATAGGAATTCAATTTTCGCATCCCACTCAGGAAGACGAAGTGCATCAGCAGCACGCTCTAGAGCTGTCTCTAGGTTGTGACCGTCTTTTGCTTGAATCAGTGCTTCTAGTTCGCCTTGCTCTTTAGCAAGTGCATCGAAATCTGCATCTGGTTCTGCGTAAGCTGCGTAAACCGCATCAATACGCTTAAGTGCGTCAGCAACGTCAGAAACCGCTTCTTCTACGATTTCACGAACGGTTTTTGATTCGTCTAGTACAGGTTCTTGCGGTAGGTAACCTACTTTAAGACCTTGTTGTGCACGTGCTTCACCATCAATATCAGTATCAATACCAGCCATGATACGTAGTAGGGTAGATTTACCTGAACCATTTAAACCCAAAACACCGATTTTAGCGCCAGGAAAAAAGCTAAGAGAAATGTCTTTAAGAATTTGACGCTTAGGTGGAACAGTTTTGCTCACCCGAGACATGGTATATACGTATTCAGCCATTGCCGATCGATCCTAATTATTGTTCAAAATTGTCTGCTATTTTATACCAATATCCTCAAAGATGTTACTCCTAGGAAAGAAAAGCCACTCTTGAACGAATCCTTACCTATTATTGTCACATTGGTCATTAAAACTATATTTAATAGGCTTCTGAGGCGAAGTGTTAAATATTAATAATATTTACACTCAAATCCTTTACATTTGATGTGAGGTCGGGCGTAAATAGATTTCACGTATTCATACACGCACTAAGGAAAGAGCGAATGTTTTTCCGAATTGGTAATACGAAAATTGCTGTGGCTGCATCGGCAATTTTGTCTTCATTTTCACTGGCTCCGATGGCTTTAGCGAGCAATGCATCCGAGCTTGAAATGCAGCGTGATGTTTATGATAGAGCGCAAGAGGTTTTAGACAACCATGATCTAAAAGCCTACTCCGCGCTACGTAACAAGATTCAAACATATCCTTTAACACCTTATACAGATTATCGAGCTTTTCTTATTGGCTTAGGAGAGCGTACACCTGCTGAGGTGGATGCTTTTATTGAACAGAATAAAGCACTGCCATTTTCTAATCGCATGCGCGCACCTTATTTGGATTCATTGGCTTTTCAAAAGCAGTGGAAGACGATCCTTGAGTTTCAAACTAAAGAACCTGTTGGTGAAAAATACCAATGTATCTATTACCGAGCGCATTACGAACAAGGCAATAAAGAGCTTGCTTTTAAAGGGGCTAGGCAACTTTGGTTAAGTGGTCGTGGTGTTGATGACGCCTGTGATCCTCTGTTTGAGAGCTGGGATCAAGCGGGTTTAAGAACGGATGAGCTGATACTAGAAAGGATGCTGTTAGCGTTCGAAGGTCGTAGCGGTAAATTGATGACTTATCTAATTAAGCAATTGGATAGTGATGAGTCAATTGCCCAAGCGAAACAAATGAAGGCGTTGTACAACAAACCTGAGGATGTTCTCGCGTTCGCTAAGAAGCACCCTGAGAATGAATTTTACCAAGCTCAAACCGAGTTTGGTTTCGAGAAATTGGCAAGGAAGTCAGCAAGCAGTGCTCAGGAGGTGTTTGATGAGGTCATCAAGGCTCAGAAGTTCTCGAAAGAGAAATCTCAAGAGCTTGCCGATTACCTAGCATTTCGTTTGATTAATACGGATTCTGAAGAGTTGATGGCGTGGCGAGACAAAATACTCGTGAGTTCATCAAAGCAAGTGTTGCTTGAACGACGTGCTCGTTTAGCTATTCAGCATGCAGATTGGACTGGCTTACAAGAGTGGATAGCGCGCTTGGATGATAAACATCAAGCTTCGCTGCGTTGGCAATATTGGCAGGGCAGAGCTGAGATTGCGTTGGGTGATACTGCCAAAGGCAACAAGCGACTAGCCGATATTTTAGGTAGGCGTAATTTTTACAGTGTCGCGGCGGCTAAACAGTTAGGTAAGCCTGTTCAATATCCGACATCAGTACTCAAATACAATGCTGAGATGATGAAGCCGTTCGACACCTCTTTGGTTCGTATTGGTGAATTGATTGACCGAGATAAAATTGCGGCAGCGAAGAGTGAGTGGCGCTGGTTATTAACCAATGTAGACAAAGATCATAAGGCGATGTTTGCTGCCCATGCCGCGACACAGCGTTGGAATCACTTAACAGTAACGGCGAGTATTGCTGCGAAGATGTGGGATAACCTCATTCTGCGTTTCCCTGTTGCGCATAAATGGTGGTTTAATTTCTACGCTGAAAAGCACGGTATTGATCCCATCACTTTAATGGCTTTATCGAGGCAAGAGAGCGCTCTGGATTCAGAGGCACGCTCTCCTGTTGGGGCTCGTGGTATCATGCAAATCATGCCGAAAACGGCTCAATACACGGCTAACAAACATCAAATTAAGTATCAGGGCAGCGATGATCTTTATGATGTCGGTAAGAACATTGAGATTGGTAGTCACTATCTAGATGGTTTACTTTCTCAATATGACAATAACCGTATTTTTGCTTTGGCTGCTTACAATGCCGGGCCGAGCCGAGTGAGGCAGTGGCGTTCACGCAGTGACGAAAAGCTCGATGCGTATGCCTTTATTGAAATGATCCCTTTTAAAGAGACCCGTGGTTACGTCCAAAACATCTTGATGTTTGAAGCTTATTACCGAGATATCTTAGGAGTGAAGGGGACATTCTTAGCTCCTCATGAGGTAAAAACGAAATACTAATACTCGGTGCTTTGTCCTAAATTGAGTTGTATCGAAAGCAGTGAGTGCGAACCATTTGCACTTACTGCTTTTTTACATTGGATTACATCAAGTGTTTAGGTATAAAGTGTTGAACGCTTTTAATCATTAAGCGAATACTTAAAGTCATAATTTTAAAGTAAGTGTAGAGATATGGCATCAAAACCTGAATATGATAATTGGCAACAACTAATGGACTTGGTAAAAATAGCGGCTGAAAAAGATCAGCATGAGTTGTTGTTGACCATGATGATGACCTCTGACGAACGCGATGCTTTGGTTGCTCGAGTAAACATCCTTTGTGAACTTATGAAAGGGGAGATGTCTCAGCGTCAAGTGAGCCAAATGCTTGGAGTCGGTGTGGCGACGATCACAAGAGGCTCGAATGAGTTAAAAGCCAAATCTGAACAAGAGAAAGCCGCTATTGCCGAACTATTGCTGAAGTAAATATTGAATAATGTCAGTTCGAATTTAACAACAAACGCTAACGAAATGTTAGCGTTTGTTGCTTCTATATAGCACTGTTTGACTTCTTGAGGTTGTAATGAGGGGGATTCGTATGATTAGTTATCGGAGAAATGTTCAGGGTTTACAAATGGGATCAATGCTAAGATCAAAGCCTGATGATATACCGAGCTGCGCGAGAGTTGGTTGTGTGTCAGCAGACCAATCGCCCCACCTTTTTGCTTGATGTTGTCTGTACCGAAGACTTCATCCATGACATCACCTAACTCGTTTGCATGTTCTAGCTTCTCAAGTACCGCAGGTGGCAGCATCAGACTTGCCGAGCGTGACTCTCCACGCTGACCATTCGCTTCAATCACCATCCATGCAAAGGTAACACTGCCTTCTATTCCAGCTTCTAGACCGACATAGAAATCCGCATCCGACTGCGCTTGAATAGCGTTGTGCACGCGGTTCACTGCACCTTGATAGGTTTCATCATTGCTCATGGGTTGTTCAGCAACCCCGCTGGGTACGCTAACACCGATAAATTCGAATTCAGTATTAGGAAAAGCAGACAAGAACGCGCTTTTAACAGCGTTAACTTTAGCTGGGTTCAGTGATGCAATAACGACGGATTTCATGTGTTGGATTCTTACTGTTATGGATTAGACTGAGTTGATGCTGTCGGTACCACTCATGCAGTTCTTCTAGTGGCATGGGTTTACCAAAGTAATAGCCTTGCAGCATATCGCATTGTGCTTCTTGCAACCACTGATGCATATCTTTTGTTTCTATACCTTCGGCTGTTACCTTTTTGCCTTGAGCATGGCACAGCCCAATAATCGGTTTCACGATGTTTTGATTATCGGTCTTAATCAAGGTATCCAAAAATGCTTTATCCAACTTGATTTTCTGAGTTGGGTACTGCACCAGCTGAGTGATAGAGGTGTAACCAGAGCCAAAGTCATCAATCGCTAATCGGTAGCCCATCCTAGACAGCTCGTTGAGCAGTGGGAAGCCTTGAGAATTTGAATAAAAGGTTTCCGTGATTTCAAAATCAATCAAGCTTGGCGGAATAGTATTCATTTTAGCCTGTTCATCAATGAATTCAGCAAGGTGTGTGGTTTCAATCCCGGCTGAAGATAAGTTAATCGACAGTTGAATTGAATGGGTAAATTGAGCCTGAAGTCGATGAAAAGAAGCAAAGGCATTCTGTATCACCCAGCAATCAACTATCTCAAATAACCCTGTTTGCTCGGCAATAGGAATGAATTCATCGGGCGGAACTAAACCAAGCTGCTTTGAATGCCAACGTAGTAAGGCTTCAACGCCAATAATATGGCTTCCGGTTGAATCCATATAGGGCATATAAACGAGTTTAAATTCATCATCAAAGTTTTTGTCTCTGAGTGCGCGTTCAATATTTGCTTGGCGTTGAATCGCTTTGTCTAAATCTCGTGAATAGTCAGCAAATTGGTTTTTACCTGCACGCTTGGCTTGATACATGGCGGTATCAGCATTAGAGAGTAACTTTTCAATCGAGTAACCATCGTTAGGATACGTTGCAATGCCGATACTGACCGTAATCGGAAAACTCCCAGACTGAGTAACAAAGCCTTTTTGCAACGGAATGAGTAAGTCATCAGAAAACCTATGGGCGATGTTTCCTTTGTCAGTTGGAGCGTTAATGTACACTACAAATTCATCTCCAGAGAGTCGTGCGGGCATACAATGAGCATCGAACTCTGTTTTATAATGGGTACAAATAGCGGAGATACGCTTGGCAAAACAGACCAGTATCGAGTCACCGATTTGATGTCCGTATGTGTCGTTTACAAACTTGAAGTTATCCAAGTCGAAATAGAGTACCCAAGTTTCGGTATTCGAGCCGGGTTTCGGGAGAGATTGCTGAACAAAGGTTTGAAACTGATGCCTGTTCGCTATATGGGTTAATTGATCATTTTCTGCTAAGAGCTTGGTTTGTTGGTAGGTGTTATCTAGCTCTTGGTACATGTCATAAAAACGCTGTGATAGGCGACCAAGCTCATCGCGAGTGCCTAAGCGTTCAATGTTCTTGCGCTGTTTTTTTTCTACTTGTTGTAACTGTCGATCTAGCCGTGTTATCGGAGTAATAACATTGCGAGATAATAGTATCAGCAGTAAAACGACAGTGATAAATGCAGATAGTGCAAATGACAAACTTAGCTTGTTCCAAATGGAGTCAAGCTTGTTCTCTAATAGAAACTGCGCAGGATCTACTGTGGCATATAGTTCAGGCGCAAGTTTTATGGAATGGGTAACCCCATTTTCTAGAGAAACCGCAATTGGTGTAAAAAACAGGCTTGTTTGATAGTCGAACTCTATCTGTTTTCTCAACGCAGTAAACTTGTCGAG
Source organism: Vibrio sp. 5S239 (assembly GCF_041439575.1). Classification (NCBI taxonomy): domain Bacteria; kingdom Pseudomonadati; phylum Pseudomonadota; class Gammaproteobacteria; order Vibrionales; family Vibrionaceae; genus Vibrio; species Vibrio sp. 5S239. The sequence continues at coordinate 75,890 of NZ_JBGOOM010000022.1, forward strand.
TGAGACGGATGCGACAACAAAAAACACATCGTTGAATTGGTTACTTATGGTTGGGGAGGCCATTTCATTATCTAGCATCTCATAGTGGACCAACATTCCCTCCCCTTGAGAGTTTTGTATATAGTTGGTACTCGATGTCTCTAAGGTATCTTGATAATGTTGATCAACGAACTCCAATATATTTTCATCAATCTGAGCTAAAGAGTCGTCACTATTGTCAGCGTAATAACTGAGTTTACGATCGCTATCGAGTATCGCTAATCCAGTATAACTTTCATCGCCATCTTGTAAGAAATATATGGCCTCCCTAAGGTTATTGACCAGTTCAAGATCGCGAGATAAATTTTGTTCAGTGAGAAAGTAACGTTTCACCATGTCACTTTGGGTCAAGGTATAAGCGTAACTATGTAGAAATGACCGAGATTGTCGAAAATGCCCGGCTAACTTCTCCATGTTGAGCTGTAGAACGTTGTTTTCACGTTTAATGAAGCTGTTTTTCTGAGTTGAATAAATAATATAGCTAGAAGCAGCGGCACTGATCAGGATCACAGGGGCTATCAGTAGTAATATTTTAGTACTTAGCTTCATAGTTAATGACAACACTATTTATAATTTAGCGCTTGAGTTTATGTTACTTAATGTTCACTCGCTATTAATTAAACGTAGTTCGATGCATTCCTGTGAAGGGAATTAGATTTTTGTTCTATTGTTAGTAATATCATGAATGAAAGACGTAATTGGATAGCAAGATTTGCGAGGTGAGGGGTACCTTCAGGCCTGAGAACAGCCTGCTAACGAATAACTAATTGAGATATAAACAAAATATCACTTCTGTCTTTCGCCCAATATGTTCAGTTATTGCGTTAGCTGCGATCTTATTTTATTTATTGACCTACAGTAGGCGAAATACTCCGTCTATTACTAGTAGATGAATGCTTACGATAACTTAACCTGAGTCGCTTTGATGTTTTCACTTGGGTAACAACCCAATACTTTCAAGTGACGAGTAATGGCTGTCAGTTCGGTTATTGCTTGTTGCATCTTATCTGAATCCAGGTGTGCTTCTAAATCTACATAGAACATCTCTTCCCACGGGTTACCCATGATAGGACGAGACTCCAGTTTAGTCATATTGATACCTAAGCGCTGTAAAATCAGTAGAGTTTCGACTAAAGAACCTGCCTCTTGAGAGGTCGACATGATCAGTGTCGTTTTTGCAGGGATTTGAGTCGACACTTCAACAGGTTTACGAGCTACCACGATGAAACGAGTATGGTTTTCAGTTTGGTTTGCAATATTGCCTTGGATTGCTTGTAGGCCGTAAAGCTTACCGCTAGATGCATTACCAATAGCAGCAACATCATCGTCATCTAGCTCTTTCACTTTTTTCATTGCATCAGCGGTGCTTGCGCATGACTCGAGGTTCACTCCTTTAAGACGACTTAAAAATTCGCTGCATTGCTGATGGGGCTGTGGGTGCGAATAGAGTGTTTTGATGTCTTCTAAACGGATATCACTTTTCGCAACAAGGCAGTGCTCAATAGGCTGAGAAAGCTCACCAACGATGTAAAGCGTCGTGTGTTGTAGTAGGTCGTAGACTTCGTTGATTGACCCTGAGCTGGTGTTCTCAATCGGTAGGACACCGTAGTCGGCATGACCAGACTCTACTGTTGATGCGACTTCTTTGAAGTGATTACAGTTCAGCTCAATCAATTCCATATTCTTGCGACTGAAGTATTCTCGACTCGCAAGGTGCGAATATGATCCCTTAGAACCTAAAAATGCAACGCGAGCCAATGGTTTACGGCTTTGCGGGTTCGCTAGGTTTTGTAAGTATGACTGCTGTAGTAAAACGGAATCTTCGATGATGGTGTGAAACAGCTTGGTAATGTACTGCGCATCAAGTTCGTATTTATCTTTGCCGTTGTTGATCAGCTTAACTAATAGTTGCTGCTCTCGTACTGCATCACGAACTGGTTTTGATGTCTCTACCTTGCTTTTAGCGACTTCGATACTTAGCTTGCGACGCTCCGAAAGTAGCTTCAGGAGTTCGTCGTCTAAATCATTAAGACGAAGGCGGATATCATCCAGTGAAATTGAGCGGTCAGTCATAAATGTGTCCTTATAAAAAAGCCTCCCTAGTGTGGGAGGCTTCTTGTTCGTTTTTGACTTGTTTTTCTAAAACGACTTAGCCTCCGATTTACGGAAGAAAAAAGAAGTCAAAAATAAACAAAGATTGAGTATGCATAAAAAGTGATTGTTTTATGAATGTTTAAACACAATAAGCAAGCGAGCAACAAGCGTCAAGCAAAAAAATAGCGCCCTGAGGCGCTATTTTTTAATCTGTTATCTTTCCTTATTCTACTTCAGCTTCTAGCTCTTCGATTTCAGGCTTGTCAGCGCGGCGCGCTTCTGGTTTATGGCGTAGCTTGTTGAGTTGACGCTCTAGTTTTTGTTCCACTTCGTTGATCGCTACGTAGAGGTCGTCATGAATTGATGAGGCAACAAGTTGGCCTTTTGGTACGGTTAGTACCGCTTCAAATTTCTTCTTCTTGTTTGGTTCTTCGCTAAAGCTCGCTTGGCAGCCAATGATGTCTACTTGCCATTTATCCAGCTTCTTAAATTTGCTTTCTATGTGATCACGGATTGCAGAGGTAATGTCGATGTTTTTACCAGTGATGTTCATTTTCATAGAAGTTTTCCTCTGTTGTATCCCTCATGGGTTAACTTCAGATTACGACTTTCAGGAATAAAGAATGTGATCTAGATCTTATTTTGGCTGGGTGGGATAAGCATTAAAATCAAATGTGATCTTACGCAAGTCTTGATATGTTTTTGGCGAAAAATGCTTGTTATCCTTATGAAAAACGATAACTTAGAGGCAAGGCTTCGCTAAAAATTAAACCAGTTTTTAGAGGCGTTTTACAGCCTATAGAAAGTGCTTGATTGAAATTTACTCAATAGTGTTTTGTGATATAGGTCTCGTGATATAGATCGCTACGTAAGCTTCTTCAGAATTAGATAAACAAAAGCCGCATAAGTTGTCTTATGCGGCTTTTGTGTTTTTAGCCTTATCTAAAACCTTTGTTCCCCAAGTGCTAGGATTGAAGGGAAATTTAATCATTAGTGTTCAGTAATCTCGCTGTACCGTCCTCTCGGATGGCATTGATAGCTTGTAATTGTTTATAGATTACGAAGTAACGATTGATGTTGGCAACATAGGTTACGGGTTCTTTACTCACGTATTTGCGAGTGATGATTTCTACGTTTTTAAACCAAATGTTTGGGTTGTAGCCTTTTTGCTTAGCAAGGTGCCTCATCTTTCTGATTTTCGCGGGGCCCGCGTTGTAAGAAGCCAAAGTGAAGTAGATTTGGTTGTCCGATGATATTGCTGGGTCGTCAAAGTATCGGTCTTTGATAAAGCGCATGTATTTCACACCCGCATGGATGTTGTTATCCACCTTGTGGATGTTCTTGATGTTGACGTTTTTATCTTTTGCGGTACTCGGTAATACTTGCATCACACCAATAGCTCCACGATGAGAAACTCTGCTTTGATCAAGCCCTGACTCTTGGAAACCTTGTGCAGATATCATCAAAGGGTCGAATTCGTATTTATTCGAATACTTTTCAAAGACATCTGACAGCTTAGCTACTCGGTCTATTTTATTTGGGTTGAGTGCTCTACCTAACCAGCGAGTGTTGTCGATGTATTTCTGATAAATAACATTCCCAAGTAGGGTGCCTGTTCGTGCGGTCTTAACGTATTTGTTGATCTCTTTCTTTAACAAAGGGCTGTTTTTTCTCAATGCCCATGCTATTTGGCCATTTTCACGTAAGGGCAAGTCATGATGAACTTGAATGTTTTCCATTACGTCAGTCCAAAGCTTGGCTTTATGGCTGTCCAGAATTGTGCCTTGTATATAACCTTGGTTGACTAGCTCTATCAGCTCGTAGTCTTGCAGTGACTCTTCAATGAAGTGGACATTCAGTGGAGGTAAATCCAGTTCATTAAGGTCTTTATTTAACTTTTGCACGCTCTCGAAGTAACTCGAGCTTGCTCGGATCCATACTTCTTTACCGCTCAATTGTTTGATTTTGGTGATAGGTTCGGTCTTTTTCCCTGTGATAATGAGTTCTTTACCATCTTTAATCATTGGATCTGAAAAATCGATGGTTCGTAGTCGTTTGTCGGTGATCGTTAGGTTAGCGACAGCGACATCACCATAGCCAGATTCTAAAGAGGGAAGTAGATCATCTCGTTGTACGGGGATTATTTGAACATTGAGGTAGGGGTGTTTCTTACGAAGGCTTTTCTCAAAGTGGTAGAGCATTTCTGCCACGATGCCTTTTGGCTTGCCATCCTCGATGTAATAAAAACCAAGATCGGCAGATACGAGCACTCTCACCATTCCTTTGGTTTTAAGTACATCTAAGTCTCCCATGTAAGGCTTATTGCTTAATGGGGACAACTCCAATGAGTGGGAATATTGGCTAAATAGCATGATCCCAATAAATAATAACAACCTACTCACATCCACACTCCATGTTGATGATTTGTTAAAAGTTATTTATTGAAGATATCGTGTATTATGCGATTCATCAAGTTTGCGAAATGTGGTTAAAAAAAGCGCGCTAATAAATTAGCGCGCTTTTTTAGATTGATATGTAAGCAAGTTGATTAAGGTAGTGGGTTTAGCTCAATTAACTTCTCTGTTCTTAAAACTGCATCTTCTAAACCAATTTTTTTATAAGCTTTTAACTGTATTTTTAAAGATTTACGAGCTGCAATGGTATCTGGGTAAGTCTTTTGCAGCTCTTGTGTTCGGTTTACTGCCGCAATCCACGCTTCACGCCTTAGGTAGAAATCAGCCGTTGCTAGATCATATTCCGCTAGGCGGTTTTTAAGTGCAAACATGCGTTTTTGTGAGTCTTCAGCATAAGGGCTGCTAGGGAAGCGTTCGAGGAGTCGCTTGAAATCAGCAAAGGCAAGCTTCACTGGTTCTGGATCTCGGTCACTTCGATCGATATTAAAAATATCGTGCATGAAATTTCGATCTTGCGCCATGTGCGTTAAGCCGCGCATGTAAAGAACCCAATCTTGTTTTTCATGAGTTGGGTTTAAGCGTAGGAATCGTGAAATGGTGGCAAGTCCGAGTGCCAAGTCATCATTTTTGTAGTACGCGTAAATCAGATCGAGCTGTACTTGCTCGGAATAGGCGCCGAAGGGATAGCGAGAGTCTAAGGCTTCTAGCTTTTCGATTGCAGAAAGCCAGCTACCGCTCTGCAGTGACTCTTGAGCGTCAGAGTAGAGAACCGATGGTGGTACATCTGGCACTATCTCTTCACTACTTGAACAACCAACCAAGAGTGATACGGCTAATAGACCCGATAAAGTAAGGTGTTTCATGTCAGGCGTCGATTCCTTGAATTAAATATTTCGTAAGCTTCCGTTACTTTCTAACCAGTAACAGATACAATGATGCAATTATTCTATTTTATCCATACTAATGGGTATTAGTCTCACGGTTTTTAAAAAAGTTCGATATGGCTCAGCAGATCACATTAACAGACACAGTAAAAAGCAGCCAGTTAGGTCAACGTTTAGACCAAGCTGTCGCTGAACTATTTACCGATTTTTCTCGCTCTCGTATTAAAGAGTGGCTTCTTGATGGCAAAATCCAAGTGGATGGTGAAGTTATCACTAAGCCACGTGTTAAGGTTTTAGGTGGTGAGGAGATCATCTTGCAAGCTGAACTTGCAGATGAAGAGCGCTGGGAAGCACAAGATATTCCTTTAGACATTGTCTATGAAGATGATGACTTATTGGTGATCAATAAACCTCGCGATCTGGTTGTACACCCAGGAGCAGGCACACCGGATGGAACCATACTAAACGCATTGCTTTTCCATTATCCTCAGATCGCAGAAGTACCTCGTGCGGGTATTGTGCACCGTCTGGATAAAGACACCACTGGCCTTATGGTTGTGGCTAAAACGGTTCCAGCTCAAACTCGTTTAGTGCGTGCTCTTGCTAAGCGTCGTATCACTCGTGAATATGAAGCAATTGCAATTGGTAAAATGACCGCTGGTGGTGTGGTAGAGAAGGGCATTAGCCGTCATGCAACTAAGCGTACATTAATGGACGTGAACGAATTAGGAAAGCCAGCGGTAACTCACTATCGTGTTGCAGAACACTTCCGTGAGCATACTCGTATTCGCTTACGCCTAGAAACGGGTCGTACTCACCAAATCCGTGTTCATATGTCATACCTTCAGCACCCGCTGCTAGGTGATGTTGCATACGGTGGCCGTGCTCGTATTCCAAAAGGTGCATCTGAAGAACTAACGACGATGATTCGTTCTTTTGATCGCCAAGCACTACACGCAGTTATGCTTAAATTTGTTCACCCTATTACAGGTGAAGAAGTTGAATTTCACGCTCCTGTGCCAAATGACATGGTCGTGATGGCTGAAGCGTTACGTGTTGATGCTCGCGAAAACTTAGAAGACGACATTTAATCATGTCGATGATCATCCCTAATTGGAATGCCCCCCAAAACGTCAAAGCGTTTGCTTCGACGCGTGTTGGTGGTTTTTCTAGCGATGCGTACCAAGGTTTAAACTTAGGTACACATGTTGGGGATGATGCTTCATTTGTTGAAAATAATAGAGCATGGCTCAAGCAACAAGCTAACATGCCTGCTTCACCGATATGGTTAAATCAAACTCACTCAACAGATGTCGTTACGGTTTTAGAACCGACGACAGATATTATTGATGCTGATGGTGCATTTACCACTGCAAAAGGTGTTGTATGCTCTGCGATGACGGCAGATTGTTTACCGGTTATCCTCACCAATACTAACGGTACACAAGTTGCGGCGGTTCATGCAGGTTGGCGTGGTCTTGCTGGTGGTATTCTTGAAAATGCAGTCGCAAAGTTCTCAAATATTGATGAAGCTAACCAGGTTATCGCTTGGCTTGGTCCTGCTATTGGTGAGGATGTGTTTGAGGTAGGTTATGATGTATTGGACGCTTTTGTTAGTTTTGACCCTCAAGCGAAATTAGCATTTAAAGCCAAATCTGAACCTGGCAAGTGGTTAGCAAACATGTCTCAACTCGCGACTCAACGATTGCATAAAGCTGGCGTGACTTCAGTGACAGGTTCGAATCTGTGTACATACGCTGATTCAGATACTTTCTATTCTTATCGTCGAGATGGTGTTACTGGGCGTCAGGCTACTTTTATTTGGTTAGAGTAACCTCTAGCGACCGCAAATGGCCATCCTGCTCATTTATATTTTCATATAAGCTCTATTCTTCATTCTTATCCCTTGAAAATCCACGCTCTCGTATCCATCTTTTAGTCATAAGATCAATATCTCTAAGAGTAAGAAGGTTGATATGCGTCTCGATCGATTCACTAGTAAATTTCAAATTGCGATATCTGATGCTCAGTCACTCGCATTAGGTCGTGATCATCAATATATAGAACCCGTACACCTAATGGTGTCATTGCTAAATCAAGATAGTAGTGCGATTCGTCCACTTTTAACTATGTTGAATGTTGATGTTGTTCAGTTACGTTCGAAATTGAGCGAAATGTTAGATCGTGTGCCGAAAGTAAGTGGTATCGGTGGGGATGTTCAGCTCTCAAATTCAATGGGAACGCTATTCAACCTATGTGACAAGGTCGCGCAAAAGCGTCAAGACAGCTACATCTCTTCGGAAGTTTTCTTACTTGCAGCCATTGAAGACAAAGGCCCTTTAGGTAACTTACTTAAAGAGCTAGGTCTTACTGAACAAAAGTTATCTCAAGCTATCGAGCAAGTTCGAGGCGGTCAAAAAGTTGATGACCCAAATGCGGAAGATAGACGCCAAGCACTAGAGAAGTTCACCATTGATCTGACTGAAAGAGCAGAGCAAGGCAAACTGGATCCTGTGATCGGTCGAGATGATGAGATTCGCCGTACTATTCAAGTTCTGCAACGTCGTACTAAAAATAATCCAGTTATTATCGGTGAGCCTGGTGTGGGTAAAACCGCGATCGTAGAAGGTTTAGCGCAGCGTATTATCAATAATGAGGTGCCTGAAGGGTTAAGAGGTCGACGGGTACTTTCATTAGATATGGGATCTTTGGTTGCCGGCGCTAAATATCGTGGTGAGTTCGAAGAGCGCTTGAAATCGGTTCTTAATGAGTTATCCAAAGAAGAGGGAAATATCATTCTCTTCATTGACGAAATTCATACTATGGTGGGGGCGGGTAAAGGCGAAGGCTCTATGGATGCCGGTAATATGCTAAAACCAGCATTAGCTCGTGGTGAACTGCATTGTGTCGGCGCAACAACGCTTGATGAATATCGCAAGTATATTGAGAAAGACCCGGCACTAGAGCGTCGATTCCAAAAAATACTAGTTGATGAACCAACGGTCGAGGATACCGTAGCTATCCTAAGAGGCTTAAAAGAGCGTTATGAGCTTCATCACCATGTAGAGATTACTGATCCTGCTATTGTTGCTGCGGCGACTCTATCTCATAGGTACGTCTCGGATCGTCAGTTACCAGATAAAGCTATTGATTTGATTGATGAAGCGGCTTCGAGTATTCGCATGCAGATCGATTCAAAACCTGAGTCATTGGATAAATTAGAGCGGAAAATCATTCAACTGAAGATCGAACAACAAGCTTTAACCAACGAAAACGATGAAGCTAGTGAAAAGCGGCTCCGTACATTACAAGCTGAGTTGACCGATAAAGAGCGAGACTTCGCAGAGCTTGAAGAAGTATGGAATGCGGATAAAGCGGCCCTATCGGGTACGCAACATATTAAGTCAGAGCTAGAACAAGCTCGTATGGATATGGACTTTGCAAGGCGAGCTGGTGACCTTAATCGTATGTCAGAGCTTCAATATGGTCGTATTCCTGAATTAGAGAAACAACTGGATCTAGCGACTCAAGCTGAAATGCAAGAAATGACATTGCTTCGTAATAAGGTCACTGATGCAGAAATCGCAGTAGTGCTATCGAAGCAAACGGGTATCCCGGTATCCAAAATGCTAGAAGCTGAGAAAGACAAGCTTCTTAAAATGGAAAGTGCTTTGCATAAGCGAGTTATAGGTCAAGCCGAAGCTGTCGAAGTGGTGTCGAACGCCATTCGTCGTAGCCGTGCGGGTTTGTCTGATCCGAACAAGCCCATTGGTTCTTTCTTATTTCTCGGTCCTACAGGGGTAGGTAAAACAGAACTGTGTAAAACATTAGCGAACTTCATGTTTGATAGTGAAGATGCCATGGTACGTATCGATATGTCTGAGTTCATGGAGAAGCACTCAGTTGCTCGTTTAGTCGGTGCGCCTCCGGGTTATGTTGGGTATGAAGAGGGTGGGTATCTAACAGAAGCAGTACGTCGTAAGCCGTACTCGGTAATTTTGTTGGATGAAGTAGAGAAAGCTCACCCAGATGTTTTCAACATTCTATTACAGGTTCTTGATGATGGGCGCTTAACCGATGGTCAAGGTCGTACTGTGGACTTTAGGAACACGGTAGTCATCATGACATCTAATCTAGGTTCTGCTCGTATTCAGGAGAATTTCAATACACTGGATTACCAAGGAATCAAAAATGAAGTGATGGAAGTAGTAGGGAAACATTTCCGACCTGAGTTTTTAAACCGTGTTGATGAAAGTGTTGTATTCCATCCATTAGCTCAAGAACACATTCAATCAATTGCCTCTATTCAGCTTGAACATTTAAGTAAGCGTATGGAAGGCAGTGGATATGAACTTGAAGTTTCAGACAAAGCGTTGAAGTTTATTGCTCAAACTGGCTTCGATCCTGTTTATGGTGCAAGGCCTTTGAAACGAGCAATCCAACAAAGTGTTGAGAACCCGTTAGCGAAAGCGATACTTGCTGGCAAAATAAATCCAGATAAGAAAGTACAGCTATTAGTAAACAACGATAGAATTATCGTGCACCAATAATTTAACCACTAACAATAGGTACGATTGTCGAAACGATGCCGTAATCGTACCTATTTTGGATGATTTGCTTGAATAATGTTCGAACGGTCACCTGTGGCGGTTTTTTTTCGTTTTTGGCCTTGTGCAAAGGATTATTATCCCTATAATGCGCCTCCGTTACCAAGGGAAACCAAGCGGTTTTAATTGACTAACAAGATGGTAATAAGCATTTAAGATGCTTTGAAAAACTAGCTGAAAAAAGTGTTTGACACTGAAATCCAATTCGCTAGAATGGCCGTCCACTTAGAGAGGCTCCTTACTTAAAGGAACGCTCAATAAGTAAAGCTCTTTAACAATTTAAACCTATCAATCTGTGTGGGCACTCGTTGATGAATA